>JACDHV010000014.1:0-8697 GCA_013820855.1 Gemmatimonadales bacterium
GTGCACGAGTGGGTCACCTCGTGAGCTCCGGCCGCCCCCTCCCCGAACCGACGGTCCGATTCTGGAACAGTCTCGTCGCCACGTCCTCCGCATCGTCCTGATTGCGATCGGCGCGGCGGGACTGGCGGCCGGAGTCGGACTGCTGGTGCCGCCTCCGGCGCCGACGCCGGCGCGCGCGGTTCCGATTCCTTCGCCCGAGCACCGCGTCATCGTAGAGGTGCTGAACGGGACCCGCCGGGCGGGTGCCGCCCGCGCCGCCACGCGCATGCTGAGGCGGCAGGGTCTCGACGTGATCTTCTTCGGCAACGCGGAGGCGGCGGTGGATTCGACGCGGGTGATCGTGCGGCGGGGCGATCCGGGCCGCGGCCGCGACGTGCGAATCGCGCTGGGCACCGGGCAGATACTCGTGGAGCCGGACACCCTCCGCCGGGTGGACGTCACGGTGATCCTGGGGCCGGACTTCCAGGTGCGAGGGGCGGGACCCTAGCAGGCTGCTGAAATAGGGTGGATCTGTGACGAGTTCTTCTCTCCGTGTGAGCCGTTCTTCACCGCGGGTGGTCGGCGTGCCCGGGTCCGCGCGCCGACGGAGGCCGGCGTGGCGCTCTGGAGCCCCCTCAGGTGCCCACCCCCACGCCGATCAGGGTGCGGAGCCGCACCAGGTTGTACGCTGCCATCGTAAAGGTGAAGATCCAGTCAATCAACTCGCGGCCGCGATGCCGCAGCTTCCGGAGGAGTCCCACCGTCTTGCCCCAGCCGAAGCTCTCCTCGACCCGCTTGCGGCGCTGTTGGCTCGTGGCGTAGCCCGCATGGCGCGTGGTCCGGCCATCCAGGATGCTGGCGGGACCTTGGGCCAGGTGCGGCGTCCAGCCCAGGCCGCGGAGGCCGGTGATGAAACTCCGCTGATCGTATCCCTTGTCAGCGCCCAGCGTGCGCCGGCCGGCCCGCGGGGCCTGAGTGGCACCGAGCTCGATCGCCTGCTCGACCTCCGCCGTCCCGCTCGGCGCACTCACCGCTGTGGCCACGACCAGCCCATGGCGATTCTCCAGCAGCACACTCGCCTGGTAGCTGAGCTTGGCTTCCTTCCCCACGCCCTTCTTCGCCAGCCGGGCCTCGGGGTCGGTGACCGAGCGATGGGTCGCATTCGACCGGCGCTGGCCCCGGAAGCTCACCGTCGGATTCCCCGGATCGTCGTCGTTGCCCGAGGTCGGCGCGTCGGGGGGGCGGAAGCTCTTCTGGCTGGCCCAGGCCTCCAGCAGGGTCCCGTCGACGGTGAAATGCTCGTGGGAGAGCAGCGCCCGGCTCCCGGCCTGCCGCAGCACCCCGGCGAAGAAGGCCTCGGCGATCTGCCCCGCCAGGAGTCGGTCCCGGTTCTTGCTGAAGGTGGTTGGATGCCACACCGGCGCGTCCATCCCCAGGCCCACGAACCAGCGGAAGAGCAGGTTGTAGTCCAGCTGCTCCATCAGCTGGCGCTCGCTGCGGACCGTGTAGAGCACTTGGAGCAGGAGGGCGCGCAAGAGCTGCTCGGGCGGAATCGAGGGTCGGCCGCTCTCGGCGTAGAGCGCCGCGAAGCGGGGCGACAGCTCGGGCAGCACCGGCTCGACCAGCGCCTGGATCGCCCGCAGCGGATGGTCCCCGGGGACGCGCTGCTCGAGATCGACGTAGCTGAACATCACCCGCTGGCCCGGCTCGGCTCCCCGCATCGCGCGCTCCCGGTGTTGAGGTCGCGCCACGATACACCACGCTCGCCGGCAACGCCATACTTCATCACTCGTTTTTCAGCAGCCTGCTAGAGCGGCAAGGGGACCGAACGCCGGCAAGCCTCTACAGTTTCACCCCGATCACCACGTCCATCACGTTGGTCCCTGTTAGGCCCGGCCGAAGCAGCACACCCGCCGCGTCGAGGGCGCGATAGGCGTCGTGCGCGGCGAGATCGCGCGCGGGGTCGCGGCCGGCGGCGGCCACCGCTTGCCACGTGTGTCCGTCCACGATCGCACCGGCGGCATCGGTGGGGCCGTCGCGCCCGTCGGTTCCCGCGGCCAGCAGCGCGATTCCAGGCGGTGCTCCGGCGAGAGCCCGGGCAGCGGCGAGCGCCAGCTCCTGACACCGCCCGCCGAGCCCGGCGGCCGCCGCCCCCAGCGTCACCGTGGTTTCTCCTCCCCAGATGAAACAGCGCTTCCGATCCGGTTGCGGGATGTCCCCGGTCGCACGATCTTGCAGAAGTGTAGCGGCTACACTCGCTCCGGCTGCCGACGCCTCCCCGGCGAGCGGCGTGTCGAACACCACCGGCGCAAGGCCCAACTCTGCCGCCCGCTTGGCCGCAGCTTCGAGGGCCAGGCCGTTACTCGCGATCAGCTCGAGCGTCACGCGCCCGAATGCTGGGTCACCGGGCTTTGGCGTCTCGGCCATGGTCCCCGCTTCGGCCTCCCTGACCTGCCGGCGGGCCGAGTCGGGGATTTTGTCCCAGAGCCCCGAGCGCTGCAGCAGCTCGCGCACGTCCGCGGCCGTGGCGGTATCGGGAACGCAGGGACCCGAGCCGATGGACGCGAGATCATCCCCGATCACGTCGGAGACGACGTAGACCCGGACCCGCGCCGGGACCAGCGCGAGGGCCAGGCGTCCGGCGCCCCAGCGAGAGAAGCGCTTACGGATGCGGTTCATCGCGGTGATGTCGAGGCCGGAGCCGAGGAGGAGCGCGTACAGGTCGGTGAGCTCATCCGGTGTGATGCCGTCGATCGGCGCGCCGAGGAGACTGGTGGTTCCCCCGGACAGGAGCACCCAGACCTCCTCCCCCTGCGCCGCGCGCGAAGTCACCTCGGTGAGCGCCCGTGCCGCCGCCAGGGAGCGGGGCCCGGGCTCGGGGTGATCGCCGGCGACGACGTCGAGCGATGGGTGCGGTGCCGGCGCCGACTCCGGGGCCACCACCAGCCCGCCCGACGGTTCGGCGCCACGCTCGGCCAGAATATCGGCGGCGGCGTGGGCCATTCGGTGGGCGGCCTTGCCGAGCGCGATGATCCAGGGCCGGCGGGTCGGCGCCGGCTCGAGCGAACGGAGCCGCCGGGCAAGGGCCGGCTCCGGGTTCACCGCCGCGGTGGCGACGGCGTAGAACTCCGTCAGGAGTGCCGGGGGCGAGCGGAACGCGGGGTCGGGCAGCGAGGGCAGGGTGGGCGCTCCAGTGCTTGTGAAAAAAGGTGCAATGTGCTATCAATGAGCGGCGCGCGACGGTTCAGGCGCCTCCAATGTAGCCGCTTCCGGTGGGGGCGTCCCGCTCCCGCCCGGTCTTTATTACCCTGACCGAGGTTCGAGCATGGCCGGCCGCAACTTCCTCTTCGTTCCCGGGCCTACCAACGTGCCCGACCGTATCCTCCGCGCGATGCACCGTGCCATGGAGGATCACCGCTCGTCCGACTTCCCCGGCCTTGCGACGTCGGTGCTCGAGGATCTGCGACAAATCTTCAAGACCATCTCTGGGCAGGCGTTTCTCTTCCCGTCGAGCGGCACCGGCGCCTGGGAGGCCTCGCTGACCAACACCCTCTCGCCGGCAGACCGGGTCCTCGCCTCCCGGTTCGGCATGTTCAGCCATCTCTGGATCGACATGGCTCAGCGACTCGGCCTCGAGGTCGAGGTGCTGGACGCGGAGTGGGGCGAGGGCGCGCCGGTGGAGCGCTACCGCGAGGCGCTGGCCGGCGACAAGGGACACAAGATCAAGGCGGTGCTCGTCACCCACAACGAGACGGCCACCGGTGTGACCAGCGACGTCGCGGGCGTCGGCAGGGTGCTGAAGGAGCTGCAGCATCCCGCGCTCCTCATGGTGGACGGCGTGAGCTCGATCGCCAGCATCGATTTCCGGATGGACGAGTGGGGCGTGGACCTCGCGGTCACCGGCTCCCAGAAGGGGCTGATGATGCCCGCAGGCCTCGGCATCGTGTGCGCCAGCCAGAAGGCGCTCTCGACGTACGACCAGGCGAGGCTGCCCCGCTGCTACTTCGATTTCGGCGACATGCGGAAGGCGAACGCTACCGGGTATTTCCCCTACACGCCGTCCATTCCCATGCTCTACGGCCTCCGCGAGGCCATCGCGATGCTTCTCGAGGAGGGGCTGGAAAACGTCTTCGCCCGCCACCACCGCCTGGCGGAAGGCACCAGGCAGGCGGTGAAGGCTTGGGGGCTCGAGCTGTGCGCCCGCAAGCCCGAGTGGAACTCGGACACCGTGAGCGCCATCATGGTGCCGGCGGGTATCAACGCCGCCGAGGTCATCGATGTCGCGTACCGTCGGTACGACCTGGCGCTGGGCGCCGGGCTCGCGCGGATGGCCGGACGGCTCTTCCGCATCGGCCACCTCGGCGACCTCAACGAGCTGATGCTGCTCGGAGGGGTGGCCGGAGCGGAGATGGCGATGCGGGACGTGGGCATGAAGGTGACGCCCGGCAGCGGCGTGGCGGCGGCGCAGGAGTACTGGCGCGGCACCGCGAAGCCACTGGCCAAGCGCGATCTGCCGCCTCGCGCGCCCGACGCGCAGCCGGCCGCGCCTTCCGCCAAGGAGAAGGCCACGGCGGGCGCGGCGCGATGAGCCACACGCGCTACGAGCCGGGCCGCCAGCGGCTGCAGCGAAGCGAGCTGGCGGTGCCCGGCTCGCAGCCGGCGCTGTTCAAGAAGGCGCTGGAGAGCGAGGTGGACTACGTCTTCCTCGATCTGGAGGACGCCGTCGCGCCGGGTGACAAGGAGCAGGCCCGGCGCAACGTCATCCAGGGTCTTCTCGAGCTCGACTGGCGCGGTGCCGGGAAGACGATCTCGGTCCGGATCAACGGGATCGACACCCATTACATGTACCGCGACGTAGTGGACGTAGTGGAGCAGGCCGGTCACCGCCTCGACACGGTGCTGATACCCAAAGTCGGGGTGCCGTCCGACGTGTATCTGGTGGACGCGCTCCTCACCCAGATCGAAGCGGCGAAGGGCTTGTCCGACCGGATCGGGATCGACGTCCTGATCGAGACCGCGTTGGGCATGGCCAACGTCGAGGCGATCGCGCAATCGAGCCGCAGGCTCGAGGCGATGCACTTCGGAGTCGCGGACTACGCCGCGAGCTGCCGGGCGCGAACGGTGAGCATCGGCGGCCTCAATCCCGACTATCCCGGCGACCAGTGGCACGCGGCGCTCTCGCGCATGATCGTGGCGTGCCGGGCGTACGGGCTTCGGCCCATCGACGGCCCCTTCGGCGATTTCAAGGATCCCGACGGGTACATCCTCGGGGCCCAACGCGCCGCGGCACTGGGCATCGAGGGCAAGTGGGCGATCCACCCCAGCCAGATCGCGCTCGCCAACCAGGTCTTCACGCCGCCGCCGGCGGAGGTGGACCGCGCCCGGCGGATTCTCGGCGCGCTGGAGGAGGCGGCCCGGGAGGGTCGCGGTGCCGCCCAGCTCGACGGGCGGATGATCGACGCCGCCTCGGCCCGGATGGCGCAGAACGTGGTCGAGATGGCCGCGGCGATCGAGGCGGGGAAGACCGCCGCCACCGTCTCGTCCTGAGCGGGCAGTCGACTCCCGACCCACGGCACCATTCCCACGGAGGAGCGTTCGTGGACATTCACGAGTACCAGGCCAAGGAGCTCCTTGCCGGCTTCGGCGTGGCGATCCCGCGAGGGGGCGTCGCCTACAGTCCCGAGCAGGCCGTCTACCGGGCCTCCGAGATCGGCGGGTCGCGCTGGGCGGTGAAGGCCCAGATCCACTCCGGGGCCCGCGGCAAGGCCGGCGGCATCAAGCTGTGCAACAACGAGGACGAGGTCCGCGGGGCCGCGAAGGCCCTGCTCGGCAAGCGTCTCGTCACCCACCAGACGGGCCCGGAGGGCCGGGTGGTGCACCGGCTGTACGTCGAAGCGGCGGTGCCGATCGAGCGGGAGATCTATCTGGGCCTCGTGCTCGACCGGAAGAGCGAGCGCATCATGGTCGTGGCCTCGGCGCAGGGCGGAATGGAGATCGAGGAGATCGCCCGGAACTCGCCCGACACGATCGTGCGTGAAGTGGTGGAGCCCGCCGTTGGGATGACGGCGTTCCAGGCCCGGGAGATTGCATTCGGTCTCGGCCTCACGCCGGCCCAGGTGAGCCGGGCCGTGACCACGCTGCTCGGCGCCTACCGCGCCTTCCGGGACCTCGACGCGACCATGGTGGAGATCAACCCGCTGGTCGTCACCGCCGACGGCCAGCTGCTCGCGCTCGACTGCAAGATGACGTTTGACGACAACGCCATGTTCCGCCGGCCGAACGTCAGCGAGCTCCGGGACTACGCCGAGGAGGATCCGCGCGAGGCGCAGGCCGCCGAGCACGGCCTCAACTACGTCGCACTCGACGGCAACATCGGCTGCATCATCAACGGCGCCGGCCTGGCCATGGCCACCATGGACATGATCAAGCACGCGGGCGGCTCGCCGGCCAACTTCCTCGACGTCGGCGGCGGCGCCTCGCCCGACCGCGTGGCCGCCGCCTTCCGCCTGGTGCTCTCCGACAGCAACATCAAGGCGATGCTGGTGAACATCTTCGCCGGCATCAACCGGTGTGACTGGGTCGCCCAGGGCGTGGTGCAGGCGACCCGCGAGACCGACCTCCAGATCCCGCTGGTCGTCCGGCTCGCCGGGACCAACGTGGAAGAAGGACGCCGCATTCTCAAGGAGAGCGGCCTGCCGATCATCACCGCCGACACGCTCTCGGAAGCCGCCGAGCGGGTCGTCGCGGCCCTCAAGACCTCGCGCGGCGACGGACAGCCATGAGCATCCTGATCGACGAAACCTCCAAGGTCCTGGTCCAGGGATTCACCGGGGACAAGGCGACATTTCACGCGCGCGAGATGATCGCCTACGGCACCAACATCGTCGGCGGCGTAACGCCGGGCAAAGGCGGCGCGACGCACCTCGACCGGCCGGTGTTCAACACCGTGAAGGAGGCCGTGCGCGAGACGGGCGCCACGACGAGCATCATCTTCGTGCCCGCCGCCTTCTGCGCCGATTCCATCATGGAGGCGGCGGACGCCGGGATCCGCTTCATCGTCACGATCACCGACGGGATACCGGCGCAGGACATGATGATGGTGAAGCGCTACCTGTTCCGCTTCCCCAAGGATCGCCGCAGCACTCTGGTGGGCCCCAACTGCGCCGGCGTCATCAGCCCCGGAAAGGCCATGCTGGGGATCATGCCGGGACACATCTACATGCGGGGGAAGGTCGGGCTGGTCACCCGCTCGGGCACCCTTGGCTACGAGGCCGCCTCGCAGATGAAGGACCTGGGCATCGGCATCACGACCAGCGTGGGCATCGGCGGCGATCCGATCAACGGTAGCTCCTTCCTCGACCACCTCAAGCTGTTCGAGCAGGATCCCGAGACCGAGGCGGTCTTCATCATCGGCGAGATCGGCGGCCCGCAGGAGGCCGAGGCGGCGCTGTTCGCCAAGGAGAACATGACCAAGCCGGTGATCGGATACGTGGCCGGCCTCACCGCGCCGAAGGGACGGCGGATGGGCCATGCCGGCGCGATCATCAGCGCGTTCGGCGACACGGCGGCGGAGAAGGCGGAGATGATGCGGTCCGCCGGCCTCACCGTGGCGCCGAGCGCCGCGGAGCTGGGCTCGACGGTGAAGGCCGCCCTCGCCAACCACAGGCCGCGGACCACGGTGGCGCGATGACCGCCCGGCCCACCGTGGTGGTCACCCGGCGGCTGCCGGAGCCGGTCGAGCGGGAGCTGGCGAGGGACTTCGACGCGAGGCTCAACCACGACGACAGGCCGCTGGGTCCCGAGGGACTGCGCGAGGCGCTGACGACGGCCGACGCGCTGCTCTGCACGGTGACCGACCGGCTCGGCGCGGACGTGCTGTCGGCCGAGCCGCGCCGGGCGCGGCTGCTCGCCAACTTCGGCGTGGGATTCAATCACATCGACGTCGAGGCGGCGAAGGCGCGGGGCCTCGCGGTGTCCAACACGCCCGACGTTCTCACCGACGCGACCGCCGACCTCGCCATGACGCTGCTGCTCGCGGTGACGCGGCGCGCCGGCGAGGGCGAGCGCCACCTGCGCTCCGGCGCGTGGACCGGATGGCGCCCGACGCACATGCTGGGGACCCAGGTGAGCGGCAAGACGCTCGGCCTCGTGGGCATGGGCCGGATCGCGCGGGCCGTCGCCCGGCGGGCCCACCACGGATTCGGGATGCGAACCATCTTCCACGATCCGTTTCCCCCGGCGCCCGACGCGGCCGCGGCGCTCGGGGCGGAGCCGCGGGACCGGCTGGAGCAGGTGCTGGAGGAGGCGGACTTCGTCTCGCTGCACTGTCCGGCCACTCCCGAGACCCGGCACCTCATGAACGCCGAGCGGCTGGCGCTGCTCAAGCCGGGCGCGTTCCTGATCAACACCGCCCGCGGCGACGTGGTGGACGAAGCGGCCCTGGTGGCCGCGCTCCGCGGCGGGCGCCTGGCCGGCGCCGGGCTCGACGTGTACGAGCGCGAGCCGCAGGTATCGCCCGAGCTGCTGGCGATGGAAAACGTGGTGCTGCTCCCCCACCTCGGCAGCGCGACCCAGGAGACGCGGGTGGCGATGGGCATGCGCGCGCTGGAGAACCTCCGTCTCTTCTTCCAGGGCGCCCCGCTCCGGGACCAGGTGGTGTGATCCCCGCGGTGCTCGAGCCGTTCTCCGCGGCCACCCTGCCGGAATCGGCGGACCCGG
>JACDHV010000014.1:8707-28721 GCA_013820855.1 Gemmatimonadales bacterium
GCGGCGGCGAGCGCCGCCGCCTACGCCACCGAGGCCGTGGAGCTGCTCTCCGGGTTGCTGCTCGAGCTGGTGCGCGCGCGGCAGCCGGAGGTCGAGCCGGTGCTGCGTGGCGAGCGCGAGGTGAGCGACCTCAGCCCGGAGCTCCTCGCCCGCACGCTGCAGGTGCAGGGCATCTGGTTCCAGCTCCTGAGCATCGCGGAACAGAACGCCGCCATGCGCCGCCGCCGGCAGGTCGAGGCCGAGCGCGGCTACGAGCAGCTCCGCGGCACCTTCGCGCAGGTGATCTCCTCGGCGGCGGCCTCGGGCATTCCCGCCGCCGAGATCCACAAGCTGCTCGAGGCGCTGCGGGTCCGTCCGGTGATCACGGCGCACCCGACCGAGGCGAAGCGGGTCACCGTGCTCGAGAAGCACCGCCGCATCTACCGCCGTCTGGTGGAGCTCGAGTCGCCCCGCTGGACCCCGCGGGAGCGGAAGGCGCTGGTGGACGGGCTGCGGAACGACATCGAGCTGCTGTGGCTCACCGGCGAGCTGCGGCTCGCCAAACCCACGGTGCCCCAAGAGGTCTACTGGGGGCTCCACTTCTTCAACGAGACGCTCTTCGAGTCCGTGCCCGATCTGATGGAAAAGGTCGAGCGGGCCCTGGAGCAGTACTACCCCGGCGAGACCTTCAAGGTCCCCGCCTTCTTCCAGTTCGGTTCCTGGGTCGGGGGGGACCGCGACGGCAATCCTTTCGTCACCAACGACGTCACCCGCAGCACCCTGCTGGAGAACCGGCTGACCGGCATCCGGCGCTACCATCGCCGCTTGGGCGACCTGGTGCGGGCGCTCAGCATCACCGAGCGCGCGGTGCCGCCGTCCGACCGGTTCCGCCAGACGCTGGAGCGGGAGCTGGCCGCGACCGGCGAGGCCGAAGCGATCGCGAACCGCAACCCGGGCGAGATCTTCCGGCAGTTCCTCGCTACCATGCTGCGGCGGCTCGAGGTGATGATCCGCGCCACGGAGCGCGGCGACACCCGGGTCGATCCCGCGGGCTACGCTTCCGCCGACGCGCTGGTGGCCGACCTGCGCCTCATCGAGTCGGAGCTGGTCGGGGCCGGGCGCCGCGAGCTGGCGGAGTCGATGGTGCGGCCGGTACGGCGCGAGGTGGAGGCGTTCCGGTTCAGCACGGTGCGGCTCGACGTTCGGGAGAACACCACCAAGCTCAACGCCGCATTGCGCGCGCTGCACGCCGCGGTGAGCGCCGGTGCCGAGCCGCCGTCGGGCGCCGAGGCGTGGCGTGCGTGGATCGCGGGAGAGCTGGCGCGTCCTCTGACGCCCGGCGCCCCCATGCCCGTGCTACCCGACGACAGCGCGGAGACGCTGGGAATGTTCGCGCTGGTGCGGACGCTGCGCGAGGAGATCGACCGGGAGGCCTTCGGCACGTTCGTGCTGAGCATGACCCGGAGCGTCGGCGACGTCCTCGGCGCCTACCTGCTCGCCAAGACCGCGGGACTGTTCGTCGACGCCGCCGGCGTGGAGAGCTCCACACTGCCCATCGTTCCCCTGTTCGAGACCATCGAGGATCTCCAGCGCGCGCCGGCCATCATGAAGGAGCTGCTCGACGTGCCGCTGGTGCGCCGCAGCGTGCGGGCCCAGGGCGGCATGCAGGAGGTCATGATCGGCTACTCGGACTCCAACAAGGACGGGGGCTTCCTGGCGTCCAACTGGGAGCTGTACAAGGCGCAGATCAAGCTGACCAGGGTCGGTCGCGAGGCGGGGGTGCCCATCGGCTTCTTCCACGGCCGCGGTGGCTCGGTGAGCCGGGGCGGAGCGCCCACCGGCAGAGCCATCGCGGCGCAGCCGGCCGGGTCGATCGGCGGCCGCATGCGGATCACGGAGCAGGGCGAGGTGGTGTCCTTCAAGTACGCCAACCGGGGGACCGCGCAGTATCAGATCGAGCTGCTCGCCGCGAGCGTGGTGGAGCACACCCTCAAGTCGGAGCGGGAAGAGGCGCTGGTGCCGACGGCCGAAGGCGACGAGGCGATGGAAGCGCTGTCGGGAGCGGCGATGGCGGCCTACCGCAGATTGATCGACGATCCCAACCTGCTTCCCTATTACCAGGTCGCGAGCCCGCTCGAGGAGCTGACGCTTCTGAACATGGGCTCACGTCCCGCCCGGCGCTTCGGCGCGCAGTCGCTCAGCGACCTCCGGGCGATTCCGTGGGTCTTCGCCTGGTCACAGAACCGGCACTTCGTGCCCGGATGGTACGGCGTCGGCAGCGGGATCCTCACCTTTCTCGAGGTGCGAGGCCGCCGCGGGTCCGACCTCCTCGGCCGGATGTTCCGCGATTCCCGGCTCTTCCGCTTGATCGTGGACGAGGTGGAGAAGACCCTCTCCTACGTCGACCTCGACATCGCCAGGGAGTACGCCGGCCTGGTGCCCGAGCCAGGGGTGCGGGAGACGATCTTGCCGATGATCGAGGAGGAGTATCACCGGACCGTCGAGGCGGTGCTCAGGATCAGCGGCGGGACGGAGCTGGCCGAGCGGTTTCCCCGCTTCCGGCGCAAGCTCGCCCGCCGGATGCCGACCCTCAATATCGTGTCCCGCCAGCAGATCGCCCTGCTGCGGCGGTTCCGTGAATCGGGAGGAGACCGGTCGCAGGAGGAGCAGCTGTCGGCGCTGCTGCTGTCAATCAACACCATCGCGGCCGGGTTCGAGGCCACCGGATAACAGAGCGTCACGGGCTTTCGTGGCCGTCCCGCTTGCCCTCTTTTTCTCCACCTCCACCCGCAACTGACCGCAGGCCGCGTTGATGTCGAGGCCGCGGCTCCGCCGCACCGTCGCCTCGACACCCTGATTGCGGAGACGGTCGGCGAATCGCCGGATGCCGCCGACGTCCGTCGGGGTGAGATCCGGCGCCCCGCCCGGGTGCAGCGGCAGGATGTTCACCAGCGCTCCGAGCCGTCGCGCCAGCTTCGCGAGCCGGTCGGCGTCGGCATCGGCATCGTTGACTCCGGCGATCATCACGTACTCGAACGTCACCCGCTTCCGGAACGCCTCGGCCGCCCGCAGCACCGCCTCGAGGTCGTACTTCTTCTCGATCGGCATGATACCGAGCCGCTGCGCCGCCGTCGGGGCGTGGAGCGAGATCGCCAGCCGGAACTGCTCCGGGCGGCGGGCCAGCTCGGCCATGCCGGGCAGGATGCCGACGGTGGACACCGTGATGTGCCGCGCGCCGATTCCCAGACCCTCGGGCGAGTTGAGGATGCTGAGCGCCACGTCCACCGAGCCCCAGTTGAGGAGGGGCTCGCCCATGCCCATGAACACGACGTTGGTCGGCTTGTCCTCCGGGGTCCGCAGCACGATCTCCCGAACCTGGCCGGCGATCTCGAACGGCGTCAGGTTTCGCCGGTACCCCATCCGGCCGGTGGCGCAGAAGACGCAGCGCAATGCGCACCCGGCCTGGGAGGAGATGCAGAGCGTCCGGCGAGCGCCGCTGGGAATCAGCACCGACTCGATCGCTTCGCCGTCGGCGAGCCGCCACAGGTATTTCCGGGTGCCGTCGGCGGACTGCTGGACCACGTCGGCATGGAGGTGGGGCAGGGACTGAGTCGAATCCAGCTCGGTCCGAAGCGAGGCCGGCAGGTCGGTCGCCTCGGCCCAGCTCCCGACCGGCGATACCCAGAGCCGGCGGAGGAGCTGCTCCGCCCGGTACCGGGGAAGGCCCCGGCCGGCGACCCAGGCCTCGAGCGAGGCGCGGGCCTGCACGGGGGGGAGGTCGAGGGGTGATGGCGGGGCGGGGGGACGATCGATCACGGGACCTGCCGGGGGAGTTCGGGGGCTGGCGTGGAAGCGCCTCTCACCGGCGAAGATACCCCCTTCCGGGGGCGCGGGAAAGCCCGAGTCGGACGGCTAACCGCAAGGTGGATTTTGCATTGCCCCCCCTCGGCGCGGCGGTTACGTTTGTGCCATGCTCCCCCGCTCCGCGTCGTGCTGCTGACCGAGCTGCTGACACCGGATCGGCTGGTGGTGCCGCTTGCCGCCCGCGACAAGCGGGCGGCCATCGCCGAGTTGACCCGGCATCTGGTCGCTCGCGCGGGCGGTGACTTCGACGAAGTACTGGGGGCCATCGCCGAGCGTGAAGCGGTGCTCACCACCGGCATCGGCTTTGGTGTGGCCATCCCGCACGCCCGGTCGGATGCCGTGAAGGAGCTGACCGTCGTCGCGGGGGTGAGCGCGGCGGCCGTGCCGTTCGATGCCGTCGATGGCGAGCCGGTCCGCCTGTTCTTTCTCATTGTGGGCCCCGACTCGTCCGCGGGACTCCACGTCAAGATCCTGAGTCGCATCGCCCGCTTGGTACGAAGGGAGAATGTCCGCCAGCGGCTGATCGAGGCGCGGACCCCAGATGAGTTCTATCGCATCCTCGTCGACACCGAAGCGCGCTAAACCCGCAGCGACCGCTCTCCGCACCCATCTCGCCGGCGCCCTCACCCGGGCCGACGTCGGCCGCGAAGTGCGGCTCGGCGGCTGGGTACATCGCCGCCGCGACCTCGGCGGTCTGGTCTTCGTGGACCTTCGCGACCGGGCCGGGCTGGTCCAGCTCTCCTGCAATCCCGCCTGGACGCCGCCCGAGGTGATGGCGCGGGCCGCCGGCCTCGGCGCCGAGACCGTCGTGCTGGTGCGCGGCACGGTGGAGCTTCGCCCCGAGCCGTCGCGCGACCCGTCACTGGTCTCGCGCGAGGTCGAGCTGCACGTCACCGGCCTCGAGGTGGTGGGCCCCGCGCAGACGCCGCCGATCCCCGTCGCGCGCAAGGAGAAGGAAGAACTGCCGGCCGAGGAGTTGCGCCTCCGGCACCGGGTGCTCGATCTCAGGCGCCCCGAGCTGCAGCGCAACCTGCTGCTCCGTCACCGCCTGATGCAGGCGACCAGGCGCTACTTCGACCATCTCGGGTTTCTCGAGATCGAAACGCCGATTCTCACCAAGCCGACCCCGGAGGGCGCCCGCGATTATCTGGTGCCGAGCCGGGTACACCCGGGCGAGTTCTTCGCGCTCCCCCAATCGCCGCAGCTCTACAAGCAGCTGTTCATGGTCGCCGGCCTCGACCGCTACTTTCAGATCGCCCGCTGCTTCCGCGACGAGGACCTTCGCGCCGACCGGCAGCCGGAGTTCACCCAGATCGACGTCGAGGCATCGTTCGTCGGCGTGGAGGACGTGCTCGGGTTCGGCGAGGGCATGGTCGAGGCCATCTGGGCCGAGGCGGGGATCACGGTCGAGACGCCGATCGAGCGGATGCGCTACGCCGACGCGCTCGAGCGCTACGGCAGCGACAAGCCCGATCTGCGCTTCGGGCTCGAGATCTTCGACGCCACCGAGGTCTTCCGCCCGGCCGACTTCTCGATCGCCCGAAGCGCCATCGCCGCCGGCGGCAGGGTCCGTGGCATTCGGGTGCCGGGAGGGGCGTCGCTCACCCGGAAACAGGTGGATGAGATCGAGGCATCGGCGAAGTCCCTGGGCGCGGCGGGTGTGTTGCGGCTCAAGTTGAGCGGTGGCGTGCTCGAGGGCGGCCCCGCGAAGCATCTGCCCTCCGGCGCGGGGTCGGCGCTGGGCCTGTCCGAGGGCGATCTCTGTCTGCTGCTCGCCGGGCCCGATCGTGTTACCAGCCCGGCGCTGGACCGGGCCCGCCAGGAGGTGGCCCGCCGACTCGACCTGATCCCGCAGGGCGCGACCCGCTTCGTCTGGATCGTGGACTTTCCGCTGTTCGAGCGGGATCCGGCAACCGGCGCGCTCGCCCCCATGAACCATCCGTTCACGGCGCCGGTCCCGGAGGACCTCCACCTGCTGGGCACCGCGCCCGAGCGGGCGCGCGCGCTGGCCTACGACATGGTGCTCAACGGCACCGAGCTCGGTGGCGGAAGTCTGCGCATCGCCGATCCCTCGCTGCAGCGGCGCATCTTCGGCCTTCTGGGCATCCCGGAGGCCGTGGCCGAGCAGCGATTCGGCTTCCTGCTGGAGGGGCTTCGCGCCGGCGCGCCGCCGCACGGAGGCTTCGCCTTCGGCATGGACCGCATCGTGATGCTGCTGTCGGACGCGGACTCCCTGCGCGATGTGATCGCGTTCCCCAAGACCACGGCGCAGCGGGCGCTCTTCGAGGGCGCGCCGGCCCCGGTGGACGCGGCGGACCTGGCGGAACTACACCTGGAGTTGAAGCAAGGAGGAAAATGCGTGAAAAGTGAAAAGTAAGAAGTGAAAGGGGGACGGTTGGCCGACCCTTTCACCTCTCACGGTTCATCCTTCACGCCTTTTCGACTTTATGTCCGACGACATCCAACATCGCATCTCCGCCGAGGGCGCGGACCCGCTGCTCTTCGCCGGGGTGAACGAGGGCAACCTGCAGGAGCTGCAGCGGACCCTGGGTGTGCGGATCTCCTTCCGCGGCGACGCGGTGACCGTCTCGGGCACGGCGGAGCAGGTCGAGCGCGCGGCGCCGGTGGTGCAGGGATTGCTCGACCTCGCCCGCATCGGCGAGCCGGTGACACCCGACGACGTCTACCGGCTGGCGGCGGATACGCCCACCGGCGAGGCCCTGACGGCGGGCGACGGCAAGATCGTGCTGCCCGGCCTCCGGCGCGCCATCTCGCCCAAGACGCAGGGTCAGCGCGATTACCTCCAGGCGATCGCCAACCACGACATCGTCGTGGGCATCGGCCCCGCCGGGACCGGGAAGACCTACCTCGCCGTGGCCAAGGCGGTCGAGGCGCTCGCGCGGAAGCGCGTCAAGCGGATCATCCTCGCGCGGCCGGCCGTGGAAGCCGGCGAGTCGCTCGGCTTCCTCCCCGGCGACCTCCAGGCCAAGGTCGATCCGTATCTCCGGCCGCTCTACGACGCGCTCGAGGACATGATGCCGCACGACCGGGTGCAGCGCGCGCTGGAGACCCGGACCATCGAGATCGCTCCGCTGGCGTACATGCGCGGGCGCACGCTGGCCGACGCCTTCATCATCCTGGACGAGGCGCAGAACGCCACCGGCGCCCAGATGAAGATGTTCCTCACCCGGCTCGGCGTGAACAGCAAGACCGTCGTCACCGGCGACAAGACGCAGATCGACCTGCCGCGGCGTGAGGAGTCGGGGCTGGTGCAGGTCGAGCGGGTGCTGCCCGGCATCGAAGGGATCGCCTTCTGCTACCTGCACGAGACCGACGTCGTCCGCCATCGTCTCGTGCGCGAGATCATTCGGGCCTATGCGGAAGACCAGAGCGGCTGATGACGCCTAGCGAGCGGACGCTGCCTCCCGCCGGGGCGGCGAGCCGGAGTCTCGGCTCGTCCATTCGGTTCCACATGCTGCGCTGGCTGCCGCTGGTGGGCACCGCGGCAGTGGGGTACGCGCTCTTTCCGCCCCCCGCCGTCGTCATCACCGCGCTGCCCGACGCCGGGCAGGTGGCCGACCGGACGGTGGTCGCCCCGTTCTCGTTCCAGACGCCCAAGTCCCGGGAGGAGATGAGCAGCGAGGGAGAGTCCCGGGCGTTCAGCGTTCGGCCGGTGTACCGCTACAGCCCTACGGCCTACGACTCCGCGCTGGCCAAGGCGCGCTCCTTCTTCGCCGAGCTCACGCGTGCGGAACAGCAGGGTCCGGATTTGCTGCGCGCCGTGGCGGCCACCCGGGTGAACCTGGGTCCCGAGGAGACCGAGTTCCTCGCGGTCGAGTCCCAGCGCCGCCGGGCGCAGGCCGTGGTCACCCATTTCCTGGCCGAGCTGCTGTCGCGCGGCGTCGCGGACGCCGGCGTGCTGCGCGCCGAGCCCAGCCGGCAGGTGAGTCTCCGCCGGGCCGAGGTCGAGCAGGTGGTGGCGCGGGACTCGATCCTCTCTTTCGCCGACCTGATGGAGCGGGCCGAGGCGGCGGCCAGCGCGATCGACAGCCCGGCGGGGCAGCGTACGGTGCGCCGGCTGGTCGCCGCTTTCTACCATCCCACGGTCGTGCCCGACCTGGCGCTCACGTCGTCGCGCCGGGAGCAGCTCCGCGCGAGCGTGGATCCGGTGAAATACTACGTGAGCGCGGGCGAGCGGATCGTGACGGCGGGACAACCCGTCACCGAAGTCGCACGCGCGAAGCTGGGGGCGCTGCAGGCCGAGATCGGAAAGCGCGGCAGTGGGCATCCCTTCCTTCGGGGCGCCGCGGGGGCGCTGCTCTACAACGGAGCGGTGCTGGCCGTGTTCTGGGTCCTGCTGCTGTTCTACCGCCGCGAGACCTACGACAGGCTCCGGGAGGTCGTGTTCTTCGGCGTGCTCTTCTCGCTCGCGCTGCTGCTCACGGCCGGCCTCAACAGCGCGTTTCCCGGTCGCCCCGAGCTGGTGCCCATCGCCTTCGCCGCCATCGTGGTGACGTTGCTGTACAACGGCCGGGTCGGCATGGTGACCGCGCTGACGCTCGCCATCCTGCTCGACGGCCAGTGGGCGCTCCGCGGGAGCGAGATCCTGTTTTTCGGCCTCGTGAACGGGGTCGCGGGGGCGGTAGGGATCCGGGTGGTCCGCCGGCGCCGGCACCTGTACCTCACGATCGGCGTGATGGCGGCCGCCTCGGTGCTCGCGTCGGTGACGGTGGGGCTCATTCAGGGATGGAGCACCTTCATGATGGGCGCGAGCGCTTTTCTGGGTGTGCTCATGGCGCCGGCCAGCGCCTCGCTCGCCATGATCGTGACGCCGCTCGCCGAGTCCGCCACCCGCATTACCACCGATCTCACGCTGCTCGAGCTCTCCGATCTCGGGCGCCCCCTGCTGCGGCGGCTGGCGCAGGAGGCGCCGGGGACATGGGCACACAGCCTGGCGATGGCCAATCTCTGCGAGTCCGCCTGCAACATCATCGGGGCGAACGGACTGCTGGCGCGGGTGGGCTGCTACTACCACGACGTGGGCAAGCTGACGAACCCCCGGCTGTTCATCGAGAATCAGGCCGGCGGCCCCAATCCGCACGACGAGCTGGGCCCGATCGAATCGGCCCGGATCATCAGGAACCACGTGATCGACGGGATCGCGCTAGGCCAGGCGGCTGCGCTCCCTGATGTCGTGCAAGCCTTTATACCAGAACATCACGGGACTACCGATATCACCTATTTTCTCACCAGGGCGCGGCTGTTGTTCCCGGACGACCGTGTGAATGCGGCCGACTTCCGCTACCCCGGCCCGCGGCCCCAGTCGGCCGAGACCGCCGTGGCCATGCTGGCCGACTCGGCCGAGGCGGTCGTGCGGGTGCTCGACGATCGCAGCCCCGACCGGGTGCGAGAGGCGATCGAGCAGCTCGTCGCGCAGAAGCTCGCCTCCGGGCAACTGGATGAGGCGCCGCTCAGCCTCGTGGACATCGACCGGATCAAGCGCGAATTCGCCCGGGTGATGTCGGGCACCTATCACAAGCGCATCGGGTATCCCCGTGCCGCCGGCGTCCCGCCGGAGCTCGAAACCGCCCAGCGTGCGTGAGGTGGTGGTCAGCGGCCGCCGCCTTCCGTTGTCGCCCGCGCTGGTGCGCCGGGTGGTCGAAGGCGTGCTCGTCGGCGAGCGGCGCTCGGCGCTGGTGTCGGTCACCTTCCTCGGCCGCGATGCCATGCGGCGCATGAACGCCACGCACAAGGGCCGCGATGTGCCCACCGACGTGCTCGCCTTCGCCATGACCGACGGGGCGGGACGGGCGGTGGGCGACGTCTACATCTGCCCCTGGGTCGCGACCCGCGAGGCGAAGGCGCGGGAGGTTCCGCTGCGCGAGGAGCTGATCCGCCTGGTGATCCACGGAACGCTCCATGCGTTGGGGCACACGCATCCGGAGAGCTCGGCGCGCGCCCGCTCCGCCATGTGGCGCCGCCAGGAGCGGTACGTCGGAGCCTTGGCGTGATCGCCTTTCTCCAGCTCTTCCTGGCGCCGCTGGTGGCCGCCGCGCTCACGCTGTGGGCCGCCTGGCTCGCGCTCGCCGCCGAGTCGGACGCCGATCTTCCCCGCGCCCTCGGCGGCGACGCCCAGCAGGACCTCGAGGGCGGCTCGCTCTCTCGCCACCTCCACGTGGCGCACCTCGCGCTCCTGGTGCTCGCCGGCGCCGCCGCGGGGGCCGCGGTCGCCTGGTGGGCCCGCTCCCCGCTGGGCGGGCTCATCCGGCTGATCTCCGCGATCGGCCTCGTCTGGATCGTGGGCGACCTCCTCCCGAGGCTGGTCGCCGCCGTCGCGCCGGAGCTCACCCGTCCCGCCCGTCGCGGCGCGGCGGCCACACTCGCGCCGCTGCGGCCGTTCCTCCGGCTCGCGGGGTGGGCGGATGCCAGGGCCCGCAACCGGATTCCCACCAGCGCCGCCCGCAACGCCGGACCCGCCGAGCGCGACATGCTGCTGGGGGTCTTCTCTCTCGCCGGTAACACGGTGGCCGAGGTGATGACCCCGCGTATCGATATCGTGGCCGTGGACTCCTCCTCCAGCCGAGAGGAGGTCATCGGTATCCTCCGGCGGTCGGAGCACGCGAGGCTGCTGGTGTACGACGGCCATCCCGACGCCGTGGCCGGCGTCATCTACGCGAAAGACATCCTCGCCGGCAGCGACGCCGGTACACCCTGGAGCGCGCTCATCCGCCCGGCCGCCTTCGTGCCCGAAGGCAAGACCCTCGACCGGCAGCTTCGGGACTTCCAGCGGGGGCCCAGCCACCTCGCCGTCGTGGTGGACGAGTTCGGCGGCACGGCCGGCATCGTCACGCTGGAGGACATTCTGGAGCAGATCGTGGGCGAGATCCAGGACGAGTACGACACCGACGAGGTGGCGCCGATCCAGGTCATGGGACCCGATCATCTGCGGGTCGATGGCGGCGTCGCGCTCTCGGAACTCGAGGGGGTGCTGGGCCACAGTTTCGCGCGGCAGGACGTGAGCACCGTCGGCGGCCTGGTGCTCGCGGAGTTCGGCCGCGTTCCCCGCACCGGTGAGAGCCTCGATCTCCAGGGCTACCGCCTCAGCGTCGACCAGGTGGTGCGCCGGCGGGTGAAGCGGGTGGGGGTGACGCGGATCGTCGAGATGGCGCCGGTCGGCGCGGCGGTGCGGTCGGCGCCATGATCTGGATCGTCGTGGCCACCGGGCTGCTGATCGCCGTGTTCGGCGCCACCGCGGGAGCGGCGCTCATCACGGTGAGCCGCGCGGAGCTCACCCGCGCGGTGGGCCGGCGCCTTCGCGGCGGGACGCCCTCGATGTCCTGGCTCGCGGAAGTGGATGCCGACCTCACCGCGGCTTCGGCAACGACCTCGCTTGGCCTGCTGATCGTGGGCGCCGCGCTGCCCGCGCTGCTCGCGGGGTCGGGGCGGCGGCTGCCGGTGGTGCTGCTGGCGCTGGTCGGCGTTCCGCTGGTCCTGCTCGCCGCCTACCTGGTGCCGCGCTGGCTGACGCTCCCGAGGGCGCAGGGCGTCGCCGACCGCGTGATGCCGCTGCTGCGGCCCTGGAGCCGGGTGCTGGGCGTGGTGCTGCCGGCGCGCGCGGCCAAGCGGCCGACCGACCTTCGCTCCATCTGGCGGGAGGGCGCGGCCGTCGGCCTGCGAGCCGACGACGAGATGGTGATGGTCGGCGGCGTGATGGCGTTCAGCGTCCGGCCGGTGCGCGAGGTGATGACGCCGCGGACCGATCTCGTCGCGGTGGACGAGAACGCCGCCCTCGAAGACATCCGACTGGTCTTCGCCCAGAGCGGGTACAGCCGGATTCCGGTCTATCGCGGCACCCTGGACGAGATCGTCGGCATGCTGCACGCGTTCGATCTGTTCAAGCTGCGCCCGGGCGATCCGCTCCCGGTGCGGCCGGTGGCCGTGACGCCCGGCAGCCGAACCTGCGGCGATCTGCTGCTGGACATGCAGCGCGAGCGGCGCCACCTCGCGGTGGTGCTGGACGAGTTCGGCGGCACCCTGGGCATCGCCACCCTGGAGGACCTGCTCGAGGAGCTGGTGGGCGAAATCTTCGACGAGCACGACGAGGAGGTGCGGCCCGAGCCCGCGGGTGGCCCGGCCGTGTTCGAGACCGACGGCAACGTGCCGCCGGAGGCCATCGAGGAACGGTTCGGCGTCGCGCTTCCCGCGGGCCAGTCCACCACCGTGGCCGGGCTCATCGTGGAGTGGGCGGGCCGCATTCCCAACCCGGGCGAGCGATTCGTCGTCCGCGGGCTCGAGCTGGACATCATCGAGGCATCGCCCACCAGAATCGAGCGCCTGCTCATTCGCGCCGGCGGGACGCCGGCCGTGCCGCTTCCGTCCGGCGGCGTCGCGTGAGCGCGTCTCCCGACCGGGTCGAGTGGATGGTGGACCTCGTCCGCAACGGCGAGATCTCCGTCTTCGTGCGCCGCGCGCACGACTTCGAGCCCGCCGACCTGGCCGACGTCCTCGCCGCCCTCGATGAGGACGAGCGGGTGGCAGTGGTGCAGGCGCTGCCGCCGGAGCTCTCCAGCCAGGCCCTGGCCGAGCTCCCGGAGGATGCGCACGCCGAGGACACGCTGGCGGCGCTGAGCCCGCAGCGGGCGGCGGAGATCGTCGGGGAGCTGGAGGACGACGACGCGGCCGGCCTGCTCCGCGAGATGGCGCCGGAGACGCAGGAGCGCATTCTGCGGGAGGTGGAGGACCGCGCCGAGGTGGAGCGCCTGCTGCGCTACGACGAGGAGACGGCGGGCGGGCGGATGACCACCCATCTCGTCACGGTGCGCGACACGGCGACGGCGGCGGAGGCGCTGGAGGACATCCGGCGGCAGGCGGAAGAGGTGGAGGAGTTCTACCAGGTCTTCGTGGTGGACGGGCAGCGGCGGCTGGTGGGCATACTCCCGTTCAAGAGTCTGGTGGTGAGTCGGCCCGAGCGCCAAATCCGCGATTTCATGGAGGACGCGGACATCTCGGTGAAGCCCGATCTCGACCAGGAAGAGGTCGCGCGCCTGATGGCGCGATACAACCTGCCGAGCGTGGCCGTGGTGGACGACGCCGGTCGGCTGCTCGGCCGGGTGACGTTCGACGACGTGATCGACGTGGTGGAGGCGGAGACCACGGAGGACCTGCTGAAATTCGGGGGCGTCTCGCCCGACGAGGAGCTGGGCGGCGGGTGGAGCGAGTCGGTGCGCAGCCGCCTCCCCTGGCTGTACCTGAACCTGGTGACCGCGTCGATGGCGGGAGGCGTAGTGTACGTCTTCCGCGACACGATCGAGGGCACGCTGGCGCTCGCGGTCTGGATGCCCGTGATCGCCGGCATGGGAGGCAACGCCGGCACGCAGGCCCTCGCGGTGACGGTGCGCCGGCTCGCGCTCGGACTGATCCCCAGCCACCTGTTCATGCGGGTCGTGGGGAAGGAGGTGCTGGTCGGCATCGCCAACGGCCTCGCGATCGGTGCGGTCGTGGGCCTGGTCGCCGCCCTGACCGGCGAGGAAAGCATGCTGGGTCTGGTCGTCTTCCTGGCCATGGCCGGCAACCTGCTCGTCGCCGGATTCGCGGGCGCGTTCATCCCGATACTGCTGGAGCGGTTCGGCGTGGACCCGGCGGTCGCCTCGTCCATTTTCGTCACGGCCTTCACCGACGTCTGCGGCTTCGTGCTGCTCCTCGGCCTGGCGGGATGGCTGCTGTTGTGACACCGCGCTGAATGCGCGTCGTCGTCGTCTTCACGCGGCTGTTCCCCTTCCTGCTGGCCTTTCTCTGGGATCGCAGGCGCTATCTCGTGCTCGGCCGGCCGCCGCGACGGAGCGAGGAGCGGCACCGGCGGCGGGCCGCCCGGCTCACCCGCACGGTCGCCGATCTCGGCCCCGCTTTCATCAAACTGGCCCAGGTCTTCGCCGCCCGCGCCGACATTCTGCCGGAGCCCTATCTCACCGCCATCGGCACCCTCACCGACCAGGTGCCGCCGCTGCCGCCGGGCGCCGCGGAGGCGGTGATCCGCGCCGAACTGGGCGAGGACGCGGGCCGCGTCTTCGAGCGGTTCGACACGGAGCCGCTCGCCGCCGCCTCGCTGGGACAGGTCCACCGCGCCTCGTATCAGGGGCGGGAAGTGGTGGTCAAGGTTCTGCGGCCCGGTGTCGAGGAGGTGGTGCGCCGCGACCTCGACGTCTCCTTCCGGATCCTCTTCCTGCTCAACCTCCTGTTTCCCGGTCACCACGTCCGGGCGATCACCGCGATCGTCAGCGAGTTCTCCAAGCGGATCTCCGACGAGCTCGACTTCCGCACGGAGGCCCGGAACGCGGCCACGCTCAAGCGGAACTTCGCGGCCGAGCCGAAGGTGGTGGTGCCCGGTGTGGTCGCCGACCTGGTGCGCCGCCGCGTGCTGGTGCTCGAGTACGTCGAGGGCACGCGGATCGACCGGCTCCGGCCGCGCCTCGAGGCGGGCGAGCTGCGGCTCGAGGCGCTCATGGCGACCCTGGCCGAGATGTACATCAAGATGATGCTCGAGGACGGGGTCTTCCACGCCGACCCCCACGCCGGCAACCTCCTCGTTGACGACCAGGGCAGGCTGGTGCTCCTCGACTTCGGCATGGTGCTGCATGTGGAGCGGGAGACCCGGCGCCGGCTGGTGGAGGCCGTGATCGCCGCCGCACGGCAGGACGTGGACGGCCTCATCAACGCGTTCTACGAGCTGGGGATCCTGGATCCGGACGTGGACCGCGGCACGGTGCGCGACGCGGCCCGCAGCCTCATGGCGATCACCATCCGCGAGGACGTCTCCTCGCGGCAGATCCAGCAGCTCGTGGAGCAGGTGCTCCAGACTTTCTACGAGTGGCCGCTGGTCCTCCCGTCGAACCTGGTGTACTTCGGGCGGGCGGCGGTGCTGGTCGAAGGGATCGGGCTGCGCTACGATCCCGACTTCAACGCGCTCGCGGTGGCCCGCCCGGTGGTGGCTCGGTCGGCGACCCGGCTGATCCAGGGGGTGCTGGAGCAGGACCCGCGCGCCCGCATCACCGACTGGACCCAGGAGGCCATGGCCGCGGTGCGCACGGTGCGCGACCTGGTGCGCCGCGTGGAGCGCGACGAGCTGAGGGTCCGCTCGCATCCGCGCGACACGCTCGAGCTGCAGCGATTTCTCGCCCAGCAGGTTCGCCGCGCGCTGCTGGCGCTCTTCGCCTTCACCGTCGCGCTCATCACCAGCGTGCTGTACCTCGCCACGCACCGGCTCGCCATCCTGGTTCCCGGGCTCCTGATCTCGTTCGGGATGTTCCTGGTCATCTTCCTCCTGCCCGCGCACCTGTTCCAGAATCCGCTCCGCTTCCGGCGCCGATGGCCGGGGCCCTGAGGCGGGGGGCACCGGTCCAACATGGAGCTGATCGCCCAGGGGGTCGCCAACATCGTCTCCCCGCTGTTCGGCGGCATGCCGGCCACCGGAGCGATCGCGCGCACGGTGACCAACATCAAGAGCGGGGGCCGCACGCCGGTGGCCGGCATCGTGCATGCCCTCACGCTGCTGCTCATCACCCTGTTCTTCGGCCGCTGGGCGGAGCTCATCCCGCTCTCCGTGCTCGCCGCGATCGTGCTGGTCGTGGCCTATCACCCGACCGAATGGCGGGTGTTCGTCCACGAGCTCCATGCGCCCAAGAGCGACGCGCTCATCATGGTGACGACCTTCCTGCTCACCCTGCTGGTCGATCTCACGGTGGGCATCGGCGTCGGCATAATCCTGGCCGCCTTCCTCTTCATGAAGCGGATGGCGGAGGTGACCAACATCACGGTCGTGCGGCGCGAGTTTCGAGGAGGGCGGCGAGACGCCCGGTGACGACCAGGGCGCGATCTACCGGCGCCAGATCAACGGGCCCTTCTGCTTCGGCGCGGCCGAGAAGTTCAAGCAGACGCTGGGCGAGATCTCGCGCCGGCCCAAAGTGCTGCACTCGCAGCCGCTCATCGCGCTGGGCTGCTCGACGAGATCGGCGAGGAGAACCTCTTCGGCGACGTGGACGGGGCTTTGGAGGCCGCGCGCCGCCGCGTGCAGCCCGCGACGGTCTGACGCCTGGGATCGGCTTGCCTCTCTCCCGGCGGGGGGCCACCTTTCGGCCATGGATCCGGATCTTCTGCTCGCGGACCTCGCGGCCGGCAAGACGGCCGCGCTGGCGCGGGCGATCTCCGTGGTCGAGAACGGCCGGCCGGGGTTCGAGCGGCTGCTCGCGGGGGTCCACCGCTCGCTCGGCCACGCGCGCCGCATCGGCATCACCGGCCCTCCCGGGGCCGGAAAGTCCACCCTGGTCGAGCGGCTGGTGCTGGCCTACCGGGCGGCGGGCCTCCGTGTCGGCGTAATCGCGATCGACCCGACCAGCCCCTTCACCGGCGGCGCCCTCCTCGGCGACCGCATCCGCATGGAATCCGTCGCGCTCGACGAGGGCGTGTACATCCGCTCGATGGCGAGTCGCGGCTCGCTGGGGGGCCTCGCTACCAGCACCCGCGAGGTCTCCGACCTTCTCGACGCCGCCGGGTTCGACCGCATCGTGGTGGAGACCGTCGGCGTCGGCCAGGCCGAGGTCGACGTCTCCCGCATGGCGGACACCACCGTCCTCGTGCTCGTTCCCGAATCCGGCGACGGGATTCAGACCCTCAAGTCCGGCGTCATGGAGGCGGCCGACATCTTCGCCGTCAACAAGGCCGACCGGCCCGGCGCCGACACGCTGCGCCACGAGATCGAGGTGACGCTGGGGATCCGCCGGGGCAACGCCTACCGCAACGTGCCCGCCCACCACGGCTACCGCGCCTCGAGACGCGCCGGAGCGCGCGAGGAGGCTGAAGGCGCGCGAGGGGCTGACGGCCGCTGGGAGCACGCCGTCGTGCTCACGGTGGCCGCGCGGGGCGAGGGGAACGACGAGCTGATGGCCGCCCTCGACCGGCACCACGAATGGCTGGCGCGGTCGGGCACGCTGGAGCAGCGTCGCCGTCGCCGGATGCTGGAGCGGACCCGGGAGGTGGTGGATCGGGCCGCGCGCCGGTGGATGTGGGACGAGAGCCACGCCGATCGGCTCATCGCCGCGCGGCTCGACGAGGTGGTGGACGGCCGGCTGAGCCCGTACGACGTGGCCACCGAGGTGCTGGACGGTCTCAAACAGGGTGCTCGCCTATGACGACGTGGGGAATCGAGCTGGAGCGCGAGGTCGAACGGCTGCGGGCCGAGGTGGCGGCCTGGCGCGCCAGGGCGGCGGCGCTCCCGGTACGCGACGACACCGAGCTGTCCTCGGTGTCGGGGCGCGACGTCGAGCCGGTGTATACGCCGCTCGATCTGCCCGCCGATCCCCCGAGCGCTCTCGGGCTGCCGGGTGAGTTTCCCTACACCAGGGGCATTCACCCCACGATGTATCGCGGCCGGCTCTGGACCATGCGGCAGTTCGCCGGGTTCGGGACGGCAGACGACACCAACGCCCGCTACAAGTTCCTGCTCGAGCGGGGTCAGACTGGTCTCTCCGTCGCATTCGACTTTCCCACTCTGATGGGCTACGACTCCGACCACCCCCGCTCCGAAGGCGAGGTGGGCAAGTGCGGCGTGGCCATCTCCAGCCTGGCGGACATGGAGACCCTGTTCGACGGAATTCCGCTCGACAAGGTCTCCACCTCCATGACCATCAACGGCCCCGCCGCCATGCTGTTCTGCTTCTACGTCGCCGCGGCGGAGCAGCAGGGCGTGCCGATCGACCGGCTCCAGGGGACCATTCAGAACGACATCCTCAAGGAGTACATGGCGCAGCACGCCTGGATCTATCCGGCCGAGCCGGCGCTCAAGATCATCGTGGACCTCTTCGAGTGGGCCGCGGCGCACACCCCGAAGTGGAATACCATCTCGATCTCGGGCTACCATATCCGGGAGGCCGGGGCGACCGCCGCCCAGGAGCTGGCGTTCACCCTCGCCAACGGCTTCTGCTATGTGGAGCACGGCCTCGCGCGGGGGCTGCACGTGGACCGGTTCGCCCCGCGCCTCTCGTTCTTCTGGGACGTGCACAACGACTTCTTCGAGGAGATCGCGAAGCTCCGCGCCGCGAGGCGGATCTGGGCCCGGCACCTGCGCGAGCGCTACGGCGCGGCGGATCCCAGGAGCTGGAAGATGCGGTTCCACTGTCAGACCGCCGGCGTCACCCTCACCGCGCAGCAGCCGCAGAACAACATCGTGCGGGTGGCCTACCAGGCGCTCGCGGCGGTGCTGGGCGGCACCCAGTCGCTGCATACCAACGCGCTCGACGAGACGCTGGCGCTGCCCACCGAGGAGTCGGTGCGCGTGGCGCTCCGGACCCAGCAGATCCTGGCCTACGAGACCGGCGTGCCCAACGTCGCGGATCCGCTCGGCGGCTCGTACTACGTCGAGGCCCTGACCGACGCGCTCGAGCGCGAGGCGGAAGGACTGTTCGCCGAGATCGATGCGCAGGGCGGCGTGGTGCGCGCGATCGAGTCAGGCTGGTTCCAGCGCCAGATCGCGCAGTCGTCCATGCGCTTCCAGAGCGAGGTGGAGCAGGGGCGGCGCGCCGTGGTGGGTGTGAACGAATTCGTCGAGGAGGAGGAGCCGCCGGTGCAGATCCTGCGGGTCGGCGACGCGGCCGAACGGACCCAACGGACGAGGCTCGCCCGACTGAGGGCCGGCCGCGACGCGGCCGTCGTGGCCGAGCGCCTCGCGGCGCTGCGGAGTGCGGCGGCCGACAACCGAAACGTCATACCCGCGATGCTGGACTGTGCCCGTGCGTACTGCACGCTGTACGAGATCCGGCACGTGCTTGAGGACATCTATGGCAACTATCGCGAGCCGATATTCTTCTGACCGCGCGCGGGGCGACGGCGCCACCGAGCGGGAGCGGCTCCAGCGTCTCGCCGCGGTGAGCGGGGGCGGCCACCGGGTGGTCACCTGCTACCAGAAGCTCGAGCCGCGCGACCGGAGCCGCGGCAAGTATCTGATCAAGCTCAAGAACCGGGTGAAGGAAGTGGTGCAGGCCCTGCCGCGCCTGGGGCTGGACCGCGCCACCCAGGACGAGGTCGCGCGCGACCTGGAGCGGATCCAGAGCCATCTGCGGAGCCAGGAGAACCTGCCCTCCACCCAGGGCATCGCGCTCTTCGCCTGCGGGCCCATCGGGCTGTTCGAGGCGATTCCGCTTCCCTTCGTCTACCGTTCCCGCCTCGCGGTCGATACGTCGCCGCTCGTGCGCGAGCTGGCCTCGGTCGAGGACGAGTTCGGGCGGCTGCTCACCGTGGTGCTCGACCGGACCGCGGCTCGCTTCTTCGAGGTCACCGCCTTCGGGGCGGTCGAGCTTCCCAGCCTGCGGGCCGACGCCACCAGGGGCAAACGCTTCCGGGGCGATACCGACGGTCCGCCGGGATGGGGCGAGCACACCTACAACAATCGGATCCGCGCGGAGAAGCAGCGCCACTACGAGGCGATCGCGCGCGAGCTGTTCGCCATCGACCGCCGCCAGCCCGCGCACGGGATCGTGCTCGCGGGCACCGGCACCGAGGCCGCCGCGGTCGAGCCGTTCCTGCACAACTATCTCGTGGAGCGGGTGCTCGGCACCGCGCGTCTCAATCCCAAGGAGGCGACGCCCGCGCTGGTGCACCAGTCCACCCTCGCGGTGCGCGAGGCGTGGGAGCGCGATTCCGAGCGCGCCCTCGTGCGCGAGATGCAGGAGGCGCTGGGGAGCGGCTGGTCCGTCAACGGCATGACGCCGACGTTGCGCGCCCTCTCGCGGGGTCAGGTGCGGGCACTGCTGGTCCATGCCGACGCAGGACAGGCAGGATTCCGTTGCGCCGACACCGGCAGGCTGGCCCTCACCGAGCGCGACTGCCGCGGCGAGGGCGAGCCCACGCCGGTGCTCGACGTGGTGGACGACGCGATCGAGGAGGCGCTCCGGCAGGGCGTGGACGTGAACGTGGTGTACGAGCCCGAGGCCCGCGACGCGATCGAGGGCCTCGCCGGCCTGCTGCGCTTCCGCTGACCGCCCCCGCCCCGCGGCCGGCGTCGCTGAAGGCGGTGCTCTTCGATGCCGGCAACACGCTCCTCTTCCTCGATCACGACCGGATCGCGGCCGCGGTCGGCGCCGCGCTCGGCATTCCGCTCGATTCCCGGCGGCTCGCGGCGTCGGCC
>JACDHV010000346.1 GCA_013820855.1 Gemmatimonadales bacterium
GGTCCCACTCGGCCGACCCGGCAACGGTGCCTCGCGCTCGCATCAGCCCGTTGGTCAGCTCCATCAGCTTGGCGATGAGCACGTTGAAGCGGTAGCCCTCGTAGAGCTCCGTGACATCGCGGAGCGTCCGATGGGTCAGGCGCAGCAGCTCCAGCCCGGCTGCCTGCGCATCGGGATCCGCGCCCGCCCCAGCCTGCCCGCCCGCCTCGGTCTCGCTCGCCTCCGTGCCGTGCGGGTCGAGCACCACCGTCCAGACACGGCTCAGGAAGCGATGCACGCCGCCGATGCCCGTGGCACTCCAGGGCGCGTCGGCTTCCCAGGGCTTCATGAACATCAGGAAGAGCCGCACCGTGTCGGCGCCGAAGCGCTGCACCAGCTCGTCGGGGTCCTGGACGTTGCCGCGGCTCTTGCTCATGCGCTCGCCGTCCTCGCCCAGGATCTGTCCCTGGTTGAAGAGGCGCCGGAAGGGCTCGCGCTCGCTGACGAGGCCCAGGTCGGCCAGTGCCTTGGTGAAGAACCGGCTGTAGAGCAGGTGCATCACGGCGTGCTCGGCGCCGCCGGTGTATTGGTCGACCGGACACCAGCGATCGATCAGCTCGCGTTCCAGCGGCGCATCGTCCTTGTGCGGCGAGAGGTAGCGCCACCAGTACCAGGAAGAGTCCACGAAGGTCTCCAGGGTGTCCGTCTCGCGCCTGCCCGCTCCGCCGCAGCGGGGGCAGGTGGTGCGCAGGAAGCGCTCGTCGAACTCCAGGGCGTTGCCGCCCTGTGGCCGGAACTCGAAGTCCTCCGGTAGCAGCACGGGCAACTGGTCCTCGCCGACCGGCACCACGCCGCACGACGGGTCCGCCTCGCAGTAGATGACCGGGATCGGCGTGCCCCACGCGCGCTGACGGGACACCAGCCAGTCGCGCAGCCGGTAGGTCACCGACCCCTTGCCCTGACCCTTCGACTCCAGCGCTTCGGTGATGGCGCGGGCGCCTTCCGCAGCCGGCATGCCCGTGTAGGGACCGGAGTCGACCAGCACCTCGTCCGGTGTATGCGCCACGTAGGCGACGTCGAACGGCGCATCCTCCTGCCCCCGGGGCGCGATCACCCGCCGGATGGGCAGGCCGAACAGCTCGGCGAAGGCGAGGTCGCGCGCATCGTGCGCGGGGACGGCCATGATGGCTCCCGTGCCGTAGCCCAGGAGCACATAGTCGGCGATCCAGATGGGGATCCGCTCACCGTTGATGGGGTTGATGGCCTGGGAGCCCAACGGCACGCCGGTCTTCTCGCGATCGGTCGAAAGGCGGTCGATCTCCGACTTGCGCCGGCTCTCGAAAAGGTACTCTTCGACGTCGTCGCGCTGTCCAGGATGCGACAGGGTGTCGACCAGCGGGTGCTCCGGCGCCAGGACCAGGAAGGTCGCGCCGAACAGCGTGTCAGGTCGTGTGGTGAAGACGCGGATCTCGGCGCCGCCCGGCTGGCTCGCGTCCGGTGCCACCGTGAAGGTGACCTCCGCCCCCTCGGAGCGGCCTATCCAGTTCCTCTGCATGACGCGGATACGCTCCGGCCAGTCCAGGTCGGGATAGTCCAGCAGCTCGTCGGCATAGGCCGTGGTGCGGAAGAACCACTGCTCCAGATCGCGCTTCACGACCGGTGTGCCGCAGCGCCAACAGCGCCGCTCCGCACCCTCGACCTGCTCGCGGGCCAGCACGACCTGATCCTTCGGGCACCAGTCGACCGGGGCCATCGCGCGGTAGGCCAGGCCTGCCTCCAGGAACTTGAGGAAGAACCACTGGTTCCAGCGGTAGAAGCCGGGCGTGGCGGTGACCAGCTCAGCCTCCCAGTCGAAGGTGGCACCCATGGACCGCAGCTGGCCGCGCATACGCTCGATGTTGGCCATCGTCCAAGTGGCGGGATGGACGCCACTCTTGATGGCGGCGTTCTCTGCCGGCAGTCCGAACGCGTCGAAGCCGACGGGGAAGAACACGTTGAAGCCGTTCATCCGCCGGTATCGAGCGATGGCATCCGTGGGCACCTTGATGGACCAGTGCCCGATGTGCAGGTCGCCCGAGGGGTAGTCGTACATCGTGAGCAGGTAGTACTTGGGTCGGGAGTGGTCACGCAGGTTCGTTCGATGCATGCCGAGCTCTTCCCAGCGCGCTTGCCAGCGCTGCTCGATGGTGGTGTGGTCGTAGCGCTCACGATGGGAGCGCGCCGCGGCCGTGGGAGGGTTCGTTTCGGTGGTCATGGCACGAGTCTCGACTTCAAGGGGAGGGTTCGTCCGCGGGTCGGCCGCGCGGCGCGCGCTCAGGCGCCGGCGACCCCGGTAAGGCCCAAGAGCCGCCGCGAGCGAGGGTCGGTCCGGATCGCCATGCGTGCCATCAGG
>JACDHV010000161.1 GCA_013820855.1 Gemmatimonadales bacterium
CTCGCGGGCCGAGGAGCTGCTCGCCGCGGTGGGACTGGCCGGCCGCATGACGCACCGGCCGGCCGCGCTCTCGGGCGGCGAGCAGCAGCGCACCGCCGTGGCCCGCGCGCTCGCGGCGGACCCGCTCGTCGTCCTCGCTGACGAGCCGTCGGGCAATCTGGACTCGGGCAACAGCGAGCGGCTGCACCAGCTCTTCGCCCGGCTGTCCCGGGAGTTCGAGACGGCGATCGTCGTGGTCACGCACAACCGAAGCCTGGCGGGGCGCGCCGATCACGTGCTCTCGCTGGAAGGCGGCCGGCTGGTGCCGCTCTCCAGCGTGGAGTCGATGCCCTGATGTCCTGCGACCAGTGCCGCGACCGCGAGGCGGTCATCCACCTCACCCAGATCGTCAACGAGCAGGTGACGACCCTGCACCTCTGCGAGCGGTGTGCGGCGGAGAAGGGTGTGGAGAGCCCGAGCGCGGGGACCAAGACCCCCCTCGTCGGTTTTCTGGCGGAGATGGGAAAGGACCTCCCCGACACGACCACGACTCCGCGCTCGACCGAGACCTGCCTGCGCTGCGGCGGCTCGCTTCAGGACTTCCGGGAGAGCGGACGGCTCGGATGCCCGGAATGCTACCGCTCCTTCGAGGTCCCGCTGCGAGACCTGCTGCGCCGCCTGCACGGCTCGACCCACCACGTGGGCGAGCGCTACGCGGATCGGGAGGGCGCGCCCGCCGACGCCGGCGGGCAGACGGCTGAGCTTCGCGAGCAGCTCCGGCTGGCGGTGGAAACTGAGAACTTCGAGCTGGCCGCCGAGCTGCGCGACCGGCTGCGGGTGGTGGAATGATCGACCTGAGCCTGCTGACCGACGGCGGGGTGGGCTGGCTGGACGCCAGCGGGCCCTCCAGCCACCTGGTGCTCTCCACCCGCATCCGGCTGGCCCGGAATCTGGCGGGGCGCGTGTTCCAGGGACGCAGCTCGGAGACCGAGCGCGAGGACATCCTCTCCGTCGTCGAACGGGTCGCCCGGGAGTCGGTCCTCCTCCGCCGCGCGACCAAGTTCCGGCTCGACCGGCTGGAGCGCACCGAGCGGCAGCTGCTCCACGAGCGCCACCTGGTGAGCAAGGAGCTCGCCGGCCTGGACGCCGACGGGCGGGTGCGCTCGGGGGCCTCGCTGCTGGTGCAGGATCGGATCGGTGTCATGCTGAACGAGGAGGACCATCTGCGGATTCAGGGGCTCCATTCCGGGTTCGCACTTGACGCGACGTACGCCGAGGTCGATCGGCTGGACTCCGAACTGGGACAACGACTTGCTTTCGCATTTCATCCGGAGTTCGGTTATCTTACCTCCTGCCCGACCAACGTGGGCACCGGCCTCAGGGCATCGGTGCTCATTCACCTCCCCGGCTTGGTGCTCACCAAGGAAATCTCGAAGGTGTTGCAGGGCCTGGCTCAGGTGGGGCTCACGTTCCGCGGCCTGTATGGGGAGGGGAGCGAAGTCGTCGGCAACTTCTTCCAATTGTCCAACCAGACCACCCTCGGCAGCTCCGAGCACGAGCTGCTCGACCACCTGGGCAAGATGGTGCGGCAGGTCATGGACTACGAAGAACAGGCGCGGCAGGTGCTGCTGCGGGACGCGCCGGCGATCATCGAAGACAAGGTCTGGCGTGCGTACGGGCTCCTGCGTTACGCCCGGGCGCTCTCGTTCGAGGAGGCGATGAATCTGTTGAGCGGCGTGCGGCTCGGCGTCGGTGTGAATCTCATCTCCGACGTCGCGATGTACACCCTCAACAAATTGTTGGTCTACACGCAGCCCGCCCACTTGGCGGTGGCGGAGGGAGTGGCGCCGACCGATGCCGACCTGCCGATCCGGCGGGCACGGTTCGTGCGCAAGGTGCTGGAATCCGAAGTGGGGCGCCGTGGATGAGCTACGGCGACGGCTATCGGAGTGAGCTACGTGGGGCACAGCGATGAACGGCTACAACTTCACGGATAGGGTCCGCAAGGTTCTGCAGATGGCGCGGGAGGAGGCGGCGCGTCTGCATCACGAGTACGTCGGGACCGAGCACATCCTGCTCGGCCTCATCCGCGAGGGTGAGGGAGTGGCGGCGGCCGTCCTGACCAACCTCAACGTCGACCTCGAAGACATTCAGCAGAAAATCGAGGAGACCGTCAAGAAGGGGAAGGCCGCCGCTGCGGCCGGTCCCGACCTGCCGTATACGTCACGGGCCAAGAAGGTCCTCGAGTTGGCCATGACGGAGGCGCGCGAGCTCAACCACTCCTACGTCGGCACCGAGCACCTGCTGCTCGGCCTGCTGCGCGAGGAGAAGGGAATCGCTGCGCAGGTCCTCACCGACGCCGGTGTCAATCTCGAGCAGTCCCGCGCCGAAACCCTCCGGCTCCTGGGAAGCGACATGCCCCAGGCCTCCGCCGGGAGCGCGGGCAACCAGCCGACCGCCACGCCGAAGTCGGAAAAGAAGTCGAAGACGCCCGCGCTCGACCACTTCTGCCGCGACCTCACCCAGCTCGCCGCCGAGGGCCAGCTCGATCCGACGATCGGGCGGGCCAAGGAAATCGAGCGGGTCATGGAGATCCTCGCGCGCCGGAAGAAGAACAATCCGGTGCTGATCGGCGAGCCCGGGGTCGGCAAGACCGCCATCGTCGAGGGCCTCGCGCTGCTGATCGCCAACGGCCTGTGTCCTGACGTGCTGCGCGACCACCGCGTGCTCTCGCTCGACATGGCGGCGGTCATCGCCGGCACCAAGTATCGCGGGCAGTTCGAGGAGCGGCTCAAGGCGGTCATGAACGAGATCGCGCAGAACAAGCAGATCATCCTGTTCATCGACGAGCTGCATACCCTGGTCGGCGCCGGCGCGGCCGAAGGCGCGATCGACGCGTCCAACATGCTGAAGCCCGCGCTGGCGCGGGGTGAGCTGCAGTGCGTGGGCGCCTCGACCCTCAACGAGTACCGGAAGTACATCGAGAAGGACGGCGCGCTCGAGCGCCGCTTCCAGACGGTGGTCGTGGAGCCGCCCTCGGTGCCCGAGACGGTCGAGATCCTCAAGGGCCTCCGCAAGAAGTATGAGGACCATCACCGGATCAGCATCCCCGACGCCACGCTCGCGGCGGCGGCGGAGCTCTCCGAGCGCTACATCACCGACCGGTTTCTGCCCGACAAGGCCATCGACGTGATCGACGAGGCCGGCGCGCGGGCCCGGCTGGCGTCGCAGGTGCCGCCGGCCGAGGTGGCCGAGCTCAAGACGGCACTGGAAAAGGTCAACCTCCAGAAGGAAGACGCCGTTCGCGACCAGAATTTCGAGCGCGCCGCGTCGCTGCGCGACCAGGAGCGGGATCTCCAGAACCAGATCCGGCTCAAGCAGGAGGAGTGGGAGAAGGACCGGCAGACCCGCCGTCCGGTGATCGACGAGGAGGCTATCGCCTTCATCGTCTCCCGCTGGACCGGCATTCCGGTCACCCGGCTCCAAGAGGCGGAGACCGCGCGGCTGCTTCGGATGGAAGATGAGATCCATGCCTCGGTGGTCGGGCAGGACGAGGCCATCGTCGCGGTGTCGCGTGCCATCCGGCGCTCGCGCGCCGGGCTCAAGGATCCCAACCGGCCGATCGGCTCGTTCGTCTTTTCCGGGCCCACCGGCGTCGGCAAGACCGAGCTGGCGCGGGCGCTGGCGAAGTTCCTCTTCGCCGACGCCCAGGCGCTGATCCGGGTGGACATGTCGGAGTACATGGAGAAGTTCTCGGTCAGCCGGCTGATCGGCGCGCCCCCGGGCTACGTGGGCTATGAGGACTCCGGCACGCTGACCAAGGCTGTGCGACGGAAGCCCTACTCGGTCGTCCTTCTGGACGAGATCGAAAAGGCGCATCCGGACGTGTTCAACATCCTGCTCCAGGTGCTCGACGAGGGCCACCTGACGGACAATTACGGGCGGGTGATCGACTTCAAGAACACCGTGGTGATCATGACGTCGAACGTGGGCGCGCGGGACATCATGCAGGGCAAGTCCCTCGGCTTTCACGGCGCGGACGCGAAATCCAGCTTCGAGAAGATGCAGGAGCGGATCAAGGACGAGATGCAGAAGGTGTTCAACCCGGAGTTCCTGAACCGGCTGGACGACGTCATCGTGTTCCACCCCCTCTCGAGGGAGCACATCGCCCAGATCGTCACCATCCTCCTCCGGGAAGTGCAGCGGCGCCTCGGCGACGAGGTCAGGCTCACGCAGGCCGCCATCGACTTCCTGGTCCAGAAGGGCTACGACGAGAACTACGGTGCCCGGCCGCTCAAGCGGGCGATTCAGAAGTTCGTCGAAGACCCGCTGAGCGAGAAGATCCTGATGGGGGAGTTCGGCCGTGGCGACGAGATCGAGGTGGATGTCGCGCCCGACGGCGAGCGGCTGGTGTTCAAGGCGCTGACCGGCACCCAGGCCTGACGCCGCCCGTGCCGGCCCCGCAGGGGGCCGGCACGCCACTCCTCACCCCGTGCTGATGCAGCGTTTCCGTTTCGTTCTCGCCGCCGTCGCCCTCCTCCTGGGGGGACCGGCGGCTCTCACTGCCCAGGAGCCGCAGCCGGAGCCCCAGGCTCCCCCCATCGTCGACAGCATCGTCGTCGAGGGCAACTCGCGTCTCACCTCCACGCAGATCATCGGGACGGCGGGCCTCGTGGTCCGCCAGCCCGTCAACTACCGCGACATCCAGCGCGCCATCACCAATCTCTTCCGCACCGGTCAGTTCGACGACGTCGTGGTGGAGCAGCGGACCGCGGGCGACCGGCTGGTGCTGGCGATCAAGGTGACCGAGCGGCCCGTCCTGGAGCGGTGGGCCGTGCGCGGCGTGGACCGCCTCTCCGAGGGTGTGGTGAAGGGCCGGGTGAAGCTGGTGGAAGGCCGGCCGCTCGACCGCCACGCGGTGGAGCAGTCTCGGGCCTCGATCGACTCGCTGTACAAGGACGCCGGCTATTACGCGGCTGAGGTGAAGACGCTCGAGCTTCCCCAGGCCGGCGGCCGGACCCGGGTGGTGTTCGACGTGAACGAGGGGAGTCGCGTCGCCATCAGCCAGGTGAACGTCGCGGGCAACCAGCGCTTCTCCGACAAGGCCGTGGTGAAGCAGATGTCCACCCGCCCCGAGGGATTCTGGTGGTTCCAGAACGGCGAGTACGACGAGGACAAGCTGGAGCAGGACGTGCGCGAGCGGCTCCCGGGCTGGTACGCCAACCGCGGCTTCGTGGACTTTCAGGTCACCGGCGACTCGCTGGCCGCCGACAGCACCACCGGCAAAGCGACGCTGCACCTCCAGGTCGAGGAGGGCGATCGGTACTCGGTGGGCACCTTCGACCTCGAGGGGAACCGGCGCTTCTCGACCGATGAGCTGATGGCGTTCTACCCCTTCGGCCCGGTGAACCGCACGGGCGAGCCCGTGGGAAGTCCCAAGCCGTTCAACCGGTCGGAGTGGGACGCCGCCACCGAGAAGGTGGGCAACCTCTACGCCAACAACGGGTACATCTACGCGCAGGTGACGCCGGAGGAAGTCCGCCGGACGGGGCCGGACGGCCGGCCCTACATCGATCTCGGCTGGACGATCCGCGAAGGCTCGCCGGCGACGATCAACAAGATCGAGATCGTGGGCAACGACGTGACCCACGAGCGCGTGATCCGCGAGGCGATCGTCATGCTGCCGGGCGACCTGTTCAGCCGCGACCGCCTCATCCGCTCGTACCAGAACGTGTCCAATCTCGGCTTCTTCCAGCAGCCGCTGCCGTCTCCCGACGTGAAGCCGTCGGAGAACGGCGTGGACGTGGACATCGTCTTTCGGGTCGAGGAGCGACGGACCGGCAACATCAATTTCGGCGCGTCGCTCGGTCAGGGCACCGGCGTCGGCGGTTTCCTGGGGCTCGAGGAGCCCAACCTCTTCGGCCGCGGCAAGCGCGGCCGGCTCCAGTGGCAGTTCGGCAAGAACATCAACGACTTCACGCTGAGCTACTCCGACCCGAACATCCGGGAAAGCCGGATATCCGGGACCGTGTCGCTCTTCGACAGCCGGGCTCGCTTCACCGTCGGCGACCTCGGCCGGCGGAAGCAGACCGGGGGCTCGGTCCAGCTCGGCTTTCCGTTCTTCGGCTCGCGCTACACCCGCCTGTTCACCTCGTACTCGTTCCAGCGCATCCGCTACACCGGCGGCTCGGCCGACCTGCGGGAGCGCTTCCGGTGCACCAGCTGCACCCGCTCCTCCATCGGCACCAGCCTCCTCCGGGACACCCGGTTCGGCCTCCCCTTCGCCACCGGGGGCGCCCTGACCCAGGTCAGTGGCGAGCTCAACGGGGGTATCCTGGGGGGGACAGGGAATTACCGGAAAGTGGACTTGGAGGGGCGCTGGTACGCACCCCTCGGCAGTATGGGCAGCGGAGGGGAGTTCGGGGGCGGGGTCCAGTTCGTGCTTGGGATCACGGCCAAGTCCGGCTTCATTTTCGGCGACGCAGGGCCGTTCTTCACCGAGCTCTACTCGCTGGGCGGCGTGCAGTTCGGCATCCCGCTGCGGGGCTACGACGAGTTCGCGATCACGCCCAACGGGTTCGACCCGCAGGCGAGCGGCAATCAGGCGAGCCCGGACGCGTTCGGAAAGTCGTTCGCCGCCTTTACGGTCGAGGCGGGCGCCCGGATCAGCCAGTCGCTCTACGCGAGCACGTTCTTCGACGCGGGCAACGTGTATCGCTCGGCCCGCCAATGGGACCCCACGCGGCTCTTCCGCGGAGCGGGTTTCGGGGCGGCCGTGATCTCGCCCCTGGGCCCGATCGGGGTGGATATCGGATACGGCTTCGACCGGGTGGACGGGCAGGGCCGTCCGGATCCCGGGTGGCAGCTGCACTTCAAACTGGGGAACTTCTTTTGAGCAGCCGGATCGTACCTTTCATCGGGAGCCGAGCATGAAGCTGTTCGTCGTGGGAGCCTGGATCGCGTCCTTCACGCTGCTGGGAGCGGGCGGGGCCGCCGCGCAGCAGGGCGGAGGGAGGGTCGCCTACGTCAACACCCAGGCCATTCTCAAGGCAACGCCGGGGTATACCCAGGCCGAGTCCACGTTCACCCGGGAGATCGAGACCTACCGCGTGGAAGTGCAGAAGCTCCAGGCCGGCCTGGACTCCGCGGCCTCGGACTTCGAGCAGAAGTCGGTCATGCTGAGCCCGACGCAGCGCGAGGCCAGGCGCAAGGAGCTGACCGGCCAGCAGCAGAAGCTGGAGCAACGGACCCAGGAGCTGCAGCAGAAGGCCGCGTCGCGCGAGCGGGAGCTCCTCGAGCCGATCCAGACCAAGGTCAACAGCGTCATCGAGGGCGTCCGCGCGGCAGGGAACTACGCCGTCATCTTCGACGTGAGCGCCCCCAACAGCGGCATCGTGACCGCCGACAAGTCGCTGGACCTGACCCAGCGAGTGATTCAGCAGCTCAAGTCGGGCAGTTGACCGCGTGACTTCGGCAGGGCTCACCGCGCAGGCGGTCGCCGACTTCGTCGGTGGCCGCCTGCTTGGCGATGGGGCGGTACTACTCAACGCGGTCGGCCCCATCGATCGCGCCGGGCCCGGCGCCCTCACGCTCGCGGTGTCCGCTCGGTACGCCGACGCCCTCGCCGGCTCGCGAGCCGGGGCGGTGCTGGTCCCGCCGCCGCTCGCCGACGCGCCGGCCGGCTCCGCCGCCCGGATCGTGGTCGACGATCCCTATGCCTGCATGGTACGGGCG
>JACDHV010000015.1 GCA_013820855.1 Gemmatimonadales bacterium
GTGCAGGATGTCCTGCACTCCGTACTCGCCGAGAATCCCGTCGCCCAGCTCCGCGACGATGACGTCGGGCTTGGAGCCGGCCAGGCGGTTGAAGATCCCCTTGGCGGTGGAGACGGTGACCCCGGCGTGGGTGCTGGCGATTCCCACGTCGTTGAAGGTGAGGGCCGCGACGGCGCCGGCATCGAGCATGGACAGCGCGTCACGCATGAGGGAGACACCGGTGAGCTTCGCCGCGGCGACCCTGAGCCCGCTGCGGGCCAGCCCGCGCACGAGCTCGGTGGCGGCGACGGTCTTGCCCGCGTTCATGCAGGTGCCCGCGATGTACACCACGGGGACGCGGCTCTCCAGCGCGTCGGAGGGCGGCACCGCGCGCTCCCGGATGTGCGCGGGCCGGCCCACCCGGTCGCCCAGCTCGGGGAAGGCCAGAATCGCGCCGAGCACCTCGGCCCGGAACGGGGGACCTACGTCGGGATTGACCGAGGTACACCGCCCGAGAATCCCGCCGAGGTTCAGCACGTCGATGGAATCGCCCACCGCGAGGTGCGACGGCACCACGCCCGCATACCCCCGGAGCGCACGCCGGGTGCCGAGCACGCCCGCGAGCACGTCACCCGCGCGGAGGGAGAGCATCCGGCCGGTGACGTCCTCCACCGTGTTGTAGGCGGACTTGTCCTCCAGAATCCGCACCGCCAGGACGTAGCCCTCCGCCGCCACGATCTGGTCGCCCACGATCACCTCGGGCGAGAGCGCGGCGTTGCGGGTGGCGCTGGCGATCCGGTCGAGCCGGACGCGGGTCGTCACTACCATCGATCTGCTCCTTCCGAACCGGACCCGGAGAACTGCTCGCTCGCTCGCGCCGCGAGCAGCGACGGGACGGCCGACACGCGCGCGAAGGCGCGGGCCTCGTCTCCGGTCCAGAGGCGATTCTCCTCGCCGTAGGTGGCGATGGAGGGGTCCATCATCGAGCGGGGGCTCCGGGTGCCGACGACCTGGAAACGCCCCGGCGCAAGGCGCACCCGGGTGTCGCCAGTGACACGGCTCTGCGAGCTGGCGATCAGCGCCTCGATGTCCCGGAGGGCGGGGTCGAAGTAGTGGCCCTCGTGCAGCCGGTCGCCGTAGAAGCGGCCGAGCTGGTCCTTCCAGAAGGTCTGCCACTTGGTGAGCACCAGCTTTTCCAGCTCACGGTGGGCACCGATCAGGATGAGCGCGGCGCCGGCCTCGAAGCCGATGCGGCCCTTGATGCCGAGCGCGGTCTCGCCGACGTGAACGCCGCGCCCGATGCCGTAGGCCTCCGCCGCCTCGCCGAGCCGCGCCACGAGTGCCGGGCCGCCGAGCGGCACGTCGTCGAGCGATACCGGCAGACCGCGCTCCCAGCCGAGCACGATCTCGCTCGATGCGGGGGCCGTACCCGGCGGCTCGATCAGCTCCGCCGGAGGGCCGGCCCAGGTGTCGTGGGTCCAGCCGCCCCCCCAGGTGGTGCCCCACAGGCCCCGGTTGACGCTGTAGCTGCCCGCGCCGGTCGGCACCGGCAGCCCGCGCTCCTCGAGATACGCGATGGCCCGCTCCCGCCGGATGCCGGCGTCGCGGATCGGCGTGACGATCGCCAGCTCCGGCGCCAGCACGCGAAGGGCGACGTCGAAGCGAATCTGATCGTTGCCGGCGCCCGTGGAACCGTGCGCCACGGCCTCGGCCCCGATTCCCCGCGCGACCTCCACCACCGTGAGCGCCTGCTGCGTACGCTCGGCCGCGACGCTCAGCGGATAAACCTCGCCCCGGAGGACGTTTCCCTGGATGAGGTACCGCACGAACCGGTCGTAGACCCGTTCGCGCGCATCCACCTCGTGGTGCGTGACGGCCCCGACCGCCTCGGCCTGGCGCCGGATCGCCGCGCGCTCAGCGGCCCCGGAGCCCCCGGTATCCACGTACACCGTCTGCACCGACCAGCCGTCCTCGGCGAGTTTGGGCACGCAGTAGGAGGTGTCGAGCCCACCGGAGAAGGCGAGGGCCACGGTGCGTGTCTGCATAATGCATGAATATGCGCAGCGCGGCTCCGGGCACAAGGGCCGGGACGACGTGCGCCCCCGCCAGCGGGCGGGACGGAGCGACGAGAAAGAAAAAAGGCGGGAGCCGGTGGCTCCCGCCTTCCCTCCGAAGCCGGACCAGGATCAGTGCAGGCCGCTCGAGTCGGCAATGACTCCGGTGTCGAGGTCGTGGATATACAGCGCGGCGCCCTGGCCGTCGGCTGACTCGCTGACTACCTCCTGCAGGAGCTTGAGTGAGGCGCTGAGGCTGGGGGCGAAGGCGTACTCGAGCGCGAGCGGCGCCGGTTCGCCCTCCCGGGCCTCCGGGAGATAGGCGGCGAGAAAGCGATCGGTAATGACTGGGTGTATTTCGCGGTTGATGGGATGGGGAAGGCCGTGGCGGCGCTCGATCTCTGTGAGGAGGCGCTCTGCGAGCAGCAGGCGCTCCTGCTCAAGGGCGGCAGGAAGCATCACATATCCCCTCGTCTGCGCGTGCCGACCCCTGCTGACGCGGGCGGCATGTGGTTGGCGTGGGCGGCGTCATCGCCCCGGAAAACTGCTCGAACGCGGTGTGCTTCCTACCATGGCGGCCGGCCGGCATGCGGCGAAAGAGAAGAAAAACCGAACCACTCCTTGCCTGCGTCGAGGTCCTCCGTGGTGAGGGCGTGGCCCCCGGCGATCCACTTGAGGCGCACGCTCGCGCCCGCCTCCGTGAGCAGCGTGGCCAGCGCCTCGCTCTGGGGTGGCGGAACCAGCGGGTCCACCTCTCCGGCGTTGATCTGCACGGGCAACCCCTCGAGGTCGGGCATGGTGTCCGGTACCAGAGGAACCATCGGTCTGACCAGCAGCGCGCCGCCCAGCGTACCCGGCCGGAGCAGGAGTAGCGAGGCCGCGATGTTCGCGCCGTTGGAGAAGCCCACCGCGACGGGCCGGCGACCGCCCAGGCCGTAGGCCGCGTCGGCCGCCTCGACGAAATCCGCCAGCTCGTTCGTGCGCCTCCGGAGATCGTCGAGGTCGAACACCCCCTCGGCGAGCCGCCGAAAGAACCGTGGCATGCCGTTCTCCAGCACCCTGCCGCGGGGGCTCAGCCGCGCGGCGCCCGGGAGCAGCGCCTCCCCCAGCGGCAGGAGGTCGCTTTCGTCGGCACCGGTTCCGTGCAGAAGCAGCAGCACGGGCAGGCTGGGCGAGCCGGGCAGGTACCGGTGGACGAAACCGAGGTCGGGGGTCGCCATTCAGCCCTCCATCGCTTCGACGCCAGGAAGTCGGAGCGCCGGAAGCGCGCGCTCCAGCCGCGCGCGCATGGACTCGTATCGGGGCGGGAGCACGAGGGTGGTCCCCAGCTCGGCGGCGCTCTCGTCCAGCGTGAATCCGGGCCCGTCCGTGGCGACCTCGAACAGGACGCCACCCGGCTCGCGGAAATAGATCGACCGAAAGTAGGTGCGGTCCCGCACGTCGGTAACGCCCACTCCCTGCCGCCGAACCTCCTCCTGGCGAGCCTGCTGCTCGCCGTCGTCCGCGGCACGGAAGGCCACGTGATGCACCGTGCCCACGCCCTCCGTTCCCCGCCAGAACCCGGGTGCCCGGCGCAGATCCACCACGGCGCCAGGCCCCTCCTGACCCGATTCGAAGCGCAGCCGGTTTCCCATCTCGTCCTTCGCGCGAAAGCCCATCGTCCGCGTCAGGAAATCGGCCGAACCGGTATCGCCATCCTCCCAGATCGTGACCGCGTGCACTCCGCGCACCGCATGCTCGGCGGGCACCGGCCCGTCCTTCCACCCGTCCACCGCGTCGAGCCTCGGCGTGGCGATCAGCTCGAGCAGCAGCCCGTCCGGATCGGCGAAAGCGAGCACCTGCTCGTCGAATCGGCGTGTCGGACCTTCGTACTTCACCCCGCGCGAGAGCAGCCGCTCGATCCAGAAACCGAGAGAGACCGAAGGCACGGCGAGGCCCACGCCGTTGACCTGTCCAGTGCCCTGGCGGCCGGGACGGCCGCCGGTCCAGGGAAAGAACGTCAGGAGCGACCCGGGCCGGCCGAGCTCGTCGCCGTAGTAGAGGTGATAGGTCCCGGGGTCGTCGTAGTTGACGGTCAGCTTCACCAGTCGCATGCCGAGCGTGCCGGCGTAAAAGTCGAGGTTTCGCTGCGGCTCGCGCGCGATGGCGGTGACATGATGGATGCTCATGGGCTATACCGGACGCGCCGGACCGGAGCCGGCCCCGGTCCGCTCGATGACTGCCACGATCTCGTCGAGGTCCTCCTGCGTCAGCTCGATGGCGCCGGCATCGATCCACCCGTCCACCTGCTCGGGCGAACGTGCGCCCACGATCGCGGCGGTCACGCCGGTCCACCGGAGCGTCCACGCGATGGCGATCTGCGCGACCGTGGTCCCGTGGCGCCCGGCGATCGGCCGGATTCCGTCGCGCAGGGCGAGATTCCGGCGGAGCTTGGGCCGATGGAAGTCGGACGAGCGATGTCGCCAGTCCTCCTTGGGGAGTGCCTTCGCCCGCTCTTCACTGAAGCGGTCGGTCAGCAGGCCCGACTGCATGGGGCTGTAGACGATGACGCCCGTCTCGTGGGATGCGCACCAGGAAATCTGGCGCTCCGCCGCCTGGCGGCGGATCAGCGAGAAAGGAGGCTGGAGCGAGTCCACATGGCGCAGCGCCTCACATTGCGCCAGCAGCGTCACGTCGAAATTGGACACGCCCGCCGCTCGAATCTTGCCATCGTCCACCAGCCGGATCATTTCGGCCCAGGAGTCCTCGATCTCCGTGCCGGTTTCGTCGGGCCAATGAAACTGGTACAGGTCGATCCGCTCGACACCGAGGCGGCGGAGCGAGGCCTCGCACTCACGCCGGATGGATTCCGGCCGCAAGATCTGCCGTGGCGGCGCCATGCGATCGGCCTCGTCCCACACCAAACCGCACTTGGTGAAGATGTAGGGCCGCTCGGCCGCGGGGATATCCTGTAGCGCCCGGCGCACTACGTCCTCCGAATGCCCCAGCCCGTAGACCGCGGCCGTGTCGATCCAGTTGATGCCCCGGCCCACCGCGTGGCGGATGGTGGCGATCGACTGCTCGTCGTCCTGCGGCCCCCATCCGAACACCCAATCCCCACCCCCGATCGCCCACGCACCGAACCCCACCGTGGTGAGCTCCATGTCGGTGATACCCAGCCGGCGGGCGGTCAAGGTGGTGCCCATCGTGGAGCCTCCTCCCGCCTACGATAGGCGAAGAATGCCTCCCAAAGATAGTGTGGATATTTGCACCGGCTTCTTCCTATATTGTGCTCGCGGTGCCGCTCCGTTTCAATCTGAAAAGTCGGGCAGCGTTGAGTGTCCCACCCATGAGGAGGCATGATGCGCCGGTTCGTTCTCGCCCTTACCGTGGCCCAGGTCGCCGCGTCCGCAGCTCACGCCCAGCGGTCTGGTACTTTCGAGGTCGGTGTGTTTCCGACCATCGCCTACTTCGACCGGGCCCTGCGGCTGAACCAGGCCAAGGGCGGCCCCGGGGCGAGAATCGGCTACTTCCTGTCCGACCGCCTCGCGCTCGAGGCGGAGGGATCGTGGGTGCCGACCAACGGGCCCAATGGCATAGACGTGAAGTACATGCCGCTGCATGCGCGGGTGGTGTTCAACTTCCCGGCGAGCGAGCACGTTGGTGTCCTCATCGGCGGCGGGTACACCCATACGCGGTTCCGCGATGGGCTCCGGCTCTCCGACCACGGCGTAACCGGCAACGCGGGTGTCCGGCTGGGCCTGGGGGACGTCACCTCCATCCGTATCGACACGTACGTGGACTACATCCCTTCACCGGAAAACGGATCCACGGACAACTGGCACTGGGGTTTTCAGCCGGGGCTCAGCTTCATGCTCGGCGGGCGCTCGGCGGGCCCCCGCGACCGCGACGGTGATGGCGTGCCGGACGACGTCGACGAGTGCAGGAGAACGCCGGCGGGTGATCGGGTGGACGCGAGGGGCTGCACGGTGGTGGACACGGATGGTGACGGCGTGTTCGACGATGCCGACGCCTGTCCGGATACCCCGGCAGGCGACCGGGTCGATGCCAAGGGGTGTCCGGTGCCCAGGGATGCCGACGGCGACGGGGTGAACGACGACGCCGACGCCTGTCCCGACACGCCGGCCGGCGCGGAAGTGGACGCCAAGGGCTGTCCGGTGCCCACGGATGCCGACGGCGACGGCGTGAACAATGATGTCGACGCCTGCCCCGACACGCCCGCCGGCGAGCAGGTGGACGCCAAGGGCTGCCCCCTGCCGAAGGATGGCGACGGTGACGGCGTGAACGACGACGCCGACCGTTGCCCCAGCACGCCGTCCGGTGTCGAGGTGGATGCCGAGGGCTGCCAGGTGCTCTTCGAGCCGACCAGGAAGACGTTGATCCTCGAGGGCGTGAATTTCGAAACGGGGCAATCCACCCTCACACCGGAATCCGAGACGATCCTCAACGGGGTCGCCGAGTCCCTGGTGGCCAACGACACGATCCGGGTGCAGGTGACCGGCCATACCGACAACACGGGCGGCCTCGCGCTGAACCGGCGGCTCTCCCGTGCCAGGGCGGAGGCGGTCAGGGCATACCTCGTCTCCCGCGGCGTGGCCGAGGATCGGCTCACGGCCCGCGGCTTCGGCCCCGATCAGCCGATCGCCTCGAACCGGACCGTGGAAGGACGCGCGCAGAACCGGCGAGTGGAGCTGACCAGGCTCAACTAGCCGGACCCCGCAGGGGCGACAGCGAGAAAGCGCCATCTCGGCCGAGATGACGCTTTCTCGCGTTCGGTCCGACGAGTCCATGCGCTGGGGCTAGAGTGGCGGCGTTCCCTCCGGTGTCAGCCGGCGCTGTACCGCGGCCAGCTGCTCGGCCGAGACCTCGATATCGTCTTCCAGATACTCCACGCGATACATCCTGATCAACTCGAAGAAGTAGGAGATCGCGAGCGGGCCGATCAGCAGCCCCAGCAGGCCGAAGTACCTGAGCCCCATGAACGCGCCGATGACCGTGACGAACGGGTGAATCCTGGCCCAGCGCCGGAACACGATCGGCCGGATGACGTTGTCTACGTTGCCCACGACCACGATTCCCCAGAGCGCGAGCCCGATGGCCGCGCCGTACCGGCCGTCCATCGCCAGCGCCGCGGCACCCGGCCCCCAGACCAGGCCGCTTCCCACGACGGGCAGGATGGCGAAGATCACGGTCACCACCCCCCAGAAGAAGGGGTTCGAGAGTCCCACCAGCCAGAAGGCCAGCCCCACCATCGTGCCCTGTACGCCGGCCGTGACACCGGTCCCGACGATGGTGGAGACCGTCACGTCCCCGAACCGCCGCCGCAGGATCTCGGCGCTCGCCGCCGAGAAGGGGATGAACGGCCGAACCGTGCGCCAGGTGGCCTCGGGTGCGATCAGCAGGTAATAGAGGCCGAACAAGGCGATGGTGAGCTGAATGGCGAACCGGGTCGCGGTGCCGATCAGTCCGAGGGCGCTGGCGCCGATGAAGGAAACGACCTGCGACCCGATCTGCTCGATCTGGGCGCCGATCTGGTAGGGGCCCACCCGGATCCGGCTGAGCTTTGCGAGGAGGGGGCTTCGGATCACCCCACCGGCCATGTCCTGCGCCTCGGCCGCGACCAGCCCCGCCACCGAGAGGCCGGGGCCCAGGATCAGCAGAATGCCGAGTACCACGACCATTCCCGCCGCCACCTTGGACGGCACCAACCGGCTGAGCCACCGGTGGACCGGCGCCAGGATCACGTAGAGTACGGGCGCGCCGATGAGCCCCGTGCTGAAGGGCCACAGAGCGTAGAGCAGCGCGAGACCGAGGGCCACGACCAGCCATACCGCGCGCTGCCTCTCCGTATCCAGGAATGGCATCCGAAAAGTCTATGCCGCAAAGGCTTTCACCGCCAGCACGAGTGCAATCGCACGCACTTGCCACCGCCGCATCCGGCCGCGAGATTGGCACTACCACCTCTTGCCATGACAGGCTGACCGGCATGACCCCGACGGATCCCCGCCTCGACCACGGCAGTCTGCCCGTTCTCATCTGGACGGTTCGTCCCGATGGGACGTGTGATTACCTGAACGAGCGCTGGCATGAGTTTACCGGCCGGCCCCCGGCCGAGCTGCTGGGCTGGGCCTGGCTCGATCAGGCCCACCCGGACGACCGGGCGCGCGTGGCCGCCGAGTATACCCGTGCGCTGGCCGCCCGCGTGCCGTTACGTCTCGAGTTCCGCATGCTCCATCACGATGGCGAGTACCGCTGGGTGCTCGGGATCGGGGAGCCGTGCCACGTGGCCGGGGAGTTCATCGGCTACAGCGGGTGTACCACCGACGTGACCGACCGGCGCGCGCTCGAGGAGCGGCTCGCGGAACTGGGCCCCAGCGGCGAGATCGCCCAGCTCGCCGGCGGCATCGCCCATGACTTCAACAACCTGCTCACCGGCATCCTGGGCCACGTGGCCCTGCTCCTCGACGAGAGCTCGCTCTCGCCGGAGGCCAGGGAGGATCTGTCCCAGATCCGGCAGGCCGCGGACCGTGCCGCGACGCTCTCGCGGCACCTGCTCGCCTTCACCCGCCGGCCGCGGCTCGCGCCCCGGTCGCTGGACCTGAATCAGCTCGTCTCCGCCACCATGAGCACGATCCGCGAGGTCGTCGGATCGCGTGTGGAGGCGGCCTACGAGCTGGAGGAAGGGCTGGAACCGGTGCTGGCCGATCCGGGACAGCTCGAGCGGGGCCTCATCCAGCTCGGCTCGCACGCTCGGGCCTCGATGCCGGACGGCGGAAGGCTCAGCATCCGCACCGGCAGGGTGCAGGTAGACGAGGCGCCGGCGGGCAGCCGGCCGGGGCCCCGGCCCGGGTCCTACGTCACGCTCGAGGTGAGCCACACCGGACCGGCGCTGGATCCCGAGGCCCTCGCCCGCGTGTTCGAGCCGCCTGTCAGCGGTGCGACAGCCGACCAGGCGGGGGATCTCTCGGCCGTCGCGGGCACCGTCAGACAGAGCGGCGGTCACGTGCTCGCGGAAAGTGCCCCGGGGGGAGAAACGACCTTCACGCTCTTCCTGCCCCGCCTTCATGGAACGCCGGATTCCGACGGGACGCGGGCACGGGCGCCCATCGACGGTAGCGAGACGATCCTGCTGGTGGAGGACGACCCCCAGGTGTGCGACGTCGTCCGCAGGGCCCTGAAACGCGCCGGGTACACGGTTCTCACCGCCGCCGACGCGGAGACGGCCATCGCGATGACCGACCGGCATGCCGGCCACATCCATCTCCTCGTGACCGACATGGCGCTTCCTCGCGTGAGCGGCCGGGAGCTGGCCGCACGGCTTTCGATCCATCGGCCCGCCATCAAGGTGCTCTACGTATCGGGCTCGGCGGACGAGGCCATCGTCCGCCACCGGATGCTCGAGCCGGGCATCGAGTTCCTGGAAAAGCCCTTCTCACTCGACGGTCTCCTGCGGAAGGTGCGTCAGGCGCTCGGCGCCGACCTCCCCGCCGAGGACGCTCTCCCGTGGACGCCACGCTCGCTGGTCTGATCGACGGCGTCCCGCCGGAGCGGCTGGCCATCGCCGCGGCGGTGGCCGCGTTGCTGGCGCTCGCGCTCCTGGTGGCGCTCGGCGTCCAGGTCGCGGGGCGCCGCCGCGCGCAGCGGGCGGCGGCGGAGGCGCGGGGCCATCACAAGACCGTCACCGCCTCGATGCGCGAAGGCGTCGTCGCCTACGACATGAAGCTGCGGCTCAGCTTCGTGAACCCTGCCTTCGAGCGGCTCACCGGGTTTCCGGAGGAGGATCTCCGCGACCAGGACTTCCTCCAGTACATCCATCCGGACGACCGGCCGGCGCTCACCGCGGAATGGGATCGACTCGCGCAGGGCGGGTCGCTCCGCGATCAGGAGTACCGCGTGGTGACGCGCGGCGGCCAGGAGCGCTGGTCCTCCAGCTCCTGGGAGCCGCTGCGCGACGACGCCGGCCGGCAGATCGGCTACCTGGGCACCGAGTTCGACATCACCGAGCGCAAGCTGGCCGAGGAGGCCATGCGGCTCGACACCGAGCTGTTCCAGGGCATGATCGAGGTGCAGCAGGCCGTGGCCGCCGCCGGTCTCGACTCCCAGACCATCATGCGGGTGATCGCGGACCGCGGCCTCCGGCTCACCGGCGCGAGTGGCGCGGTGATCGAGTCGATCGAAGGCGACGAGCTGGTCCCCCAGATGCACATCGGCATCGTCGCGCCCAGGCTCCGACTGGCCAACAGCCTCTCCGGCCTCTGCGTGCGGACCGGCGAGCTGCAGCGCTCCGACGACGTCTTCACCGATCCGCGCATCAGCCACGACGCCTATCGCGAGCTGGGGGTCCGGTCGCTCCTCGCGGTGCCGCTGACAGACGAGCAGCGCATCCTCGGCGTGCTCAAGGTCGTCTCCACCCGGCCCGGCGCATTCTCCGATCGGGACGCGAAGGCGCTCCGGCTGCTGGGCGGGCTCATGGGCGCGGCGCTGGGCCACGCGGCCGCCTACGAGAGCCGGCAGCTGCGGCTGGAGGAGCGCACCCGCTCGCTCCAGGAGAGCGAGCAGCGGTTCAAGCAGCTGGTGGACGTCGCGCAGGAAGGCATCTGGGTGGCGGACGACGGGGGCGTGATCACCTACGTGAACCAGCGCATGACCGAGCTCCTCGGCTACCAGAACGGCGCCATGCTCGGCCGTCGGGTCTACGACTTCATCGAGGCCGCCTCCAGGGCGGGCGCGCAGCGGACCCTGGCCCGGCCTTCGGCGTCCGGCGGCCAGAGTCGCGATCTCAGGTTCCTGCGGCGAGACGGCGGCGAGCTCTGGGGGCTGGTGTCGGCCAGCCCCATCGTGAGCCGCGACGGCGGCATGGTCGGCATGGTCGGCATGGTCACCGACATCACCGAGCGCAAGCAGGCGGAGGATCGGCTCCGCCGGTCGGCCGAACGGCTCGCGATCCTCCACGACATGGGACAGGCGATCCTCGCCGCGCGCTCGCCCGCGGAGATCGGCCGCGCGGCGCTGGGGCGGATCCGGCGCATGGTGCCGTGCCAGCGGTGCTCCATCGTGCTCTTCGATTTCCCCAAGGCGCAGGCCCATCTGGTCGCGGGGTATGCCCACGGCACCCCGATGTCCGCCGCGCCGATCCCGCTCGACACCCTGTCGCCCGGCGAGGTGCTCCGCCGGGGTACCGTGCGCTACATCGAGAACATCGCCGCGATGGACGCGCCGCCCCCGATCTTCCGCCAGTTGACGGAGGACGGGCTCCGGAGCGTGCTCTCGGTGCCGCTGCTGGCCGACGGCCAGGCCATCGGCGAGGTGAACCTCGCGTCCGAGACCGTCGGCGCCTTCGACTCGGAGCACCGGGACATCGCGCTCGAGGTCGCAGCCCCACTCGCGATCGCGATCCAGCACGCCCGGCTCCGCGAGGAACTGGCCCACAAGAGCACCGAGCTGGAGCGGCGGATGGCCGAGCGTGGCGCCGCCCTGCGCTCGGCGACCGCCGAGCTGGATACGCTGCTCTACTCGGTTTCGCACGACCTGCGGACTCCGGTCCGGCACATCGGCGGATTCGCCGAGCTCCTGCTCGAGGACGGCGGACCCGGTCTCGATCCGGCGGTGCGACACTACGCCTCGCGAATCGGCCAGGGCGCCTCGAGCATGGCGGGGATGCTCGACGACCTGGTGCAGCTCAGCCGGCTGGGCCGGCAGGACATGCGCCGCCGCCCGGTGGATTTCAACACCTTGGTCGAGGACGTGGTGAGCCTGCTGCAGTCGGAGAGCGAGAACCGTGTCATCGATTGGCTGATCGAGCCGCTGCCCATGCTGGAATGCGACCCGGCGCTGGCGAAGACCGCCGTCGTGAATCTCGTGTCGAACGCGGTGAAGTTCACCCGCACCCGCGGCCGCGCGTGCATCCGGATCCGGCCGGTGCGCGCCGACGACCAGGACGGGATCGCCGTCCAGGACAACGGCGTCGGCTTCAAGATGGCCTACGCGGGAAAGCTCTTCGGCCTCTTCCAGCGCCTCCACCGCTCGGACGAGTTCGAGGGTGACGGCGCGGGACTGGCCTTCGTCCAGCGGATCGCGCAGCGGCACGGCGGCAGGGTCTGGGCCGAATCGGTGGTGGACGAGGGCGCCACCTTCTTCATCACCTTCGGCGGTCCCGACGTGCGCGATGCTTCCTGACGAGGCCGACGTCCTCCTGGTTCAGGACAATCCGCTCGAGGTCGAGCTCACCCTCCGTCCGCTGCGCGACCTCGACCCCGCGTGCCGCGTCGGCGTGGCCCGCGACGGCGAGGAGGCGCTCGACTACATGCTGGGTCGCGGCTCGTTCCGCCGCCGGCTCGGCGCTCTCCTGCCCCGCGTCGTCCTGCTCGATTTCAGGCTCCCCCGTGTCGACGGCATCGAGGTGTTGCGCGCCCTGCGCTCGAGCCCCCGGACGAGCACGGCGCCGGTCGTGATGCTGATGCCCTCCCTCGAGCCCCGGGAGCTGACCTACTGCTACCAGGCCGGGGCCAACAGCTGCGTCCAGAAGCCGGTAGATTTCCAGCTGTTCTACCAGACCATCCAGATGGTCGGGCGGTACTGGCTGGGTCAGAACCTGGCCCCGCCCCTGGCCGCCCGGCAGGAGAGCGGCCGCGCGACCAAGCGGTGACGCCGACCGCCGGTCTCGACAACTACCAGGATCCGTCCGTGCGCTTCAGATATTCCCGCCTTGCGATGTTGCCGCCGCTGCTGATATCCGCCGCCCCGCTGTCGAGCGGCGCCATGCCGCCGCTCGAGGCGCAGAGCGCCCCGATCGACATCCCATTCGAGCGCCACGTGCTGCCGAACGGCCTCACGCTCATCATCCACGAGGACCACAAGGCTCCGATCGTGGCGGTGAACGTGTGGTACCACGTCGGCTCCAAGAACGAGCGGCCGGGCCGCACCGGGTTCGCCCACCTGTTCGAGCATCTGATGTTCAACGGCAGCGAGAACAACGACGGGGAGTACTTCGGCCCGCTGTATAGGGTGGGGGCGACCGACATCAACGGCACCACCAACCAGGATCGCACCAACTACTTCCAGAACGTTCCCATCAACGCGCTCGATCTCGCGCTCTGGCTCGAGTCGGACCGGATGGGGCATCTCCTCGGCGTGGTCACCCAGGCGAGACTCGACGAGCAGCGCGGCGTGGTGCAGAACGAGAAGCGCGAGCGGGAGAACGCGCCCTACGGGCGGGTATGGGAGTTCCTCAATCCCCGGCTGTACCCCGCGAACCACCCCTATTCCTGGAGCGTGATCGGCTCCATGGAAGATCTCGGCGCCGCCCGGCTCGACGATGTCAAGGAATGGTTCCAGACCCACTACGGCGCCGCCAACGCAGTGCTGGTGGTGGCCGGCGACGTGGACCCCGCGGACGTGAAAAAACGTGTCGAGAAGTTCTTCGGCGACATCCCCGCGGGCCCGCCGACGGCGCGGCAGGAACAATGGGTGGCCAAGCGAGCCGGGAACCAGCGCGGCATCATGTACGACCGGGTGCCCCAGGCTCGGGTCTACAAGGTGTGGAACGTGCCCGGCTGGGGCACCGCGGAGGGCGAACAGCTCGCTCTGGTCGCCGACCTGCTCTCGTCCGGCAAGTCGTCGCGGCTCTACAAGCGGCTGGTCTACGACGAGCAGATCGCGACCGACGTGAATGCCTCGGTGGATCTGCGCGAGATCGGCGGGCTGTTCACGATCCAGGCGACCGCCAGGCCCGGCGTGAACCTGGCCCAGGTCGAGCGCGCCGTGAACGAGGAGCTGGCGCGCCTGCTCGGCGGCGGGCCCAGCCCCGCCGAGCTTCAGCGCGCCAAGACCGGGTTTCGCGCGCGCTTCGTGCGGGGCCTCGAGCGGATCGGCGGGTTCGGCGGGAAGTCGGACGTCCTCGCGCAGGGCGAGGTCTTCGCCGGCCGCGCGGATCACTACAAGACGCGACTCCAGCGGGTAGAGGGCATGGCCGCGGCCCAGACCCTCGCCGCGGCCAATCGCTGGCTCTCCGATGGCGACTACACGCTCGAGGTGCTCCCCTACGGCGAGTACCAGGTCGCCACCTCGGGGACCGATCGCTCCAGGCTTCCGGAGAGCGGCGCTCCGCCCGAGGCCACGTTCCCCCGGTTCGAGCGGGCCACGCTGGCGAACGGCCTCGGGATCGTGCTCGCGCGGGCCACCTCGATCCCGCAGGTGCGCTTCAGCCTGCTGCTCGACGCCGGATACGCAGCGGACCAGTTCGGCATCCCGGGCACCGCCAGCCTCGCGATGGCGATGCTGGACGAGGGGACCAGAACCCGCAGCTCGATCGGCATCAGCGACGAGCTCGCGGCGCTCGGCGCGAACCTGCACACCGGCTCCGGACTGGACGTGTCGGCGGTGACGCTCGAGGCGCTGAAGGACAAGCTCGACGCCTCGCTCGCCGTGTATGCCGACGTGGTGCTCAATCCGTCCTTCCCCCGGGCCGACTTCGAGCGGCTCAAGCGGCAGCGGCTGGCCCAGATCCAGCAGGAAAAGGCGGACCCGGTCGGTATGGCGCTGCGGGTCTTCCCCGGCCTCCTCTACGGGCCCGGGCACGCCTACGCCAATCCCTGGACCGGATCCGGCACCGAGGAGTCCACCGGACGCATCTCGCGCGGCGACCTGATCGAGTTCCATCGCACCTGGTTCAAGCCCAACAACGCAACCCTGCTCGTGGTGGGGGCCACGACCATGGCCGAAATCCGGCCCCGACTGGAGCGGGCCTTCGCCGGCTGGGCACGAGGAAGCGTGCCGGTGAAGAACATCGGAGCGGTGGAGCAGCACCCCCGCTCGACCGTCTACCTGCTCGACCGCCCGGATGCCATCCAGTCGTTGATCCTGGTCGGCAACGTGGCGCCGCCCAAGGCGAACCCCGACGAGCCCGCCATCGAGACCATGAATCAGGTGCTCGGCGGGTCGTTCACCTCCCGGGTGAACATGAACCTTCGCGAAGACAAGCACTGGTCGTATGGCGCCTTCACCTTCTTCCGCGACGCGAAGGGCCAGCGGCCGTTCGTGACCTATGCCCCGGTGCAGACCGACAAGACCAAGGAGGCGCTGGTGGAGCTGCGGAACGAGCTGCGAGGCATCCTGACCGACCGGCCGCCAACCGCCGAGGAGCTCGCCGGCGCCAAGTCCGAGCTCACCCTTACCCTGCCCGGCATCTGGGAAACGATGGCCGCCATTTCGGGCACTCTCGCCGACATCGTCACTTTCGGGCTCGACGACCGCTACTACGACACCTACGGCGACGAGATCCGGTCGCAGACCGTCGCCTCGGTCCAGGCGGCGGCGAAGGCGGTCATCCACCCCGAAAACCTGGTCTGGGTCGTCGTGGGTGATCGGTCGAAGATCGAGGTGGGCATCCGGAAGCTGAACCTGGGGGAGCTCCGCTTCATCGACGTGGACGGGAAACCCCTGGGCGCGTCGTGAGCGGCCCCTGGCCGCTCCTGGCTCTGGTCGCGATCGTGCTGCTTCCCGGCGAGGCCCTCGCCCAGCGCCGCAGCGGCGGGCTATTCAGCGGTCCGGTGCAGGTCGGTCCCAGGGTCGGGCGGGACTTCGAGAACAAGGCGTGGAGTATCGGAGGCCAGCTCGCCGCGCCAGTGGGTCGCAACCTCGAGCTGCGTCCGAGCGGCGATCTCTTCTTCCCCCGCGGCGAGGGAATGGGCTGGCAGCTCAACGGGGATGCCGCGATCCGCTTCGGGGAGGGTGGTGGGCTCTACGCCGGGGGCGGGATCGCCTTCGTGCACCCGGATGACTCGGACACCGAAACCGGCTACAATCTCTTCTTCGGACTCAGCACCGCGCCGCCGGCCCACCGGACCAAGGGCTTCATCGAGTTCCGCTGGACCTTCGTGGACGACACCAGCCCGTTCCGCCTGGCGCTCGGCTTCCTGTACCGGCTGTGAGAAGGAGGACGTCATGACCACCAGCAGCGCCACCGCGGTCTGGGAAGGCGGGCTCCGCGCGGGTCGCGGGCAGTTCAACGGCAAGTCCGGCATCATCCAGGGCAGCTATTCGTTCCCCACCCGGTTCGAGGGAGCCGAGGGCACCAACCCCGAGGAGCTGATCGCGGCGGCCCATGCGTCCTGCCTCAGCATGGCGCTCAGCGGAGTCCTGGAAAAAGCCGGCAGCTCCCCCACGCGAATCACGACCACCGCCTCGGCCACCATCGACAAGGTCGGCGACGGGTTCAGGATCACCCGCATGCGCCTGGAGGTGCGGGGGGAGGTTCCGGGAATGGACCAGGCCGCTTTCGCGAAGGCGGCCGAGGCGGCCAAGGAGGGCTGCCCCGTCTCCCAGGCGCTCAAGGGGAACGTGGCCTTCGAGCTCGACGCGAGGCTGGCATAGATCCGGTCTGCCATACGTTGGTCGGGGCCGGGCTCGCGCGGAGCGGATTGTCCCGGCGATCGGCCCTGGGCACGACGGCGCTGGTGATCGGGGCCAATCTTCCCGACGTGGATGTGCTGGCATACTTCTGGGGGCCGGCCGCGGATCTCGCTTTCCGCCGCGGCTGGACCCACGGCATTCTGGCGCTGGCGCTCTGGCCCTTCGTCCTCACCGCCGCCCTCGTGCTGCTCGATCGTGTGACCCGGCGGCTGCGCCGCTCGTCGCTGCCGTCCGGAGTGGAGCCGACCCAGCTGCTGCTCCTCTCGTCGGTCGCCATCCTGTCGCACCCCATTCTCGACACGCTCAACACCTACGGCATGCGCTGGCTCATGCCGTTCAGCGGCCAGTGGTTCTACGGCGACACCCTGTTCATCGTGGACCCCTGGCTCTGGCTCGGGCTGGGGCTCGGTCTCGTCATGAGCCGGGTGCGGCGCAGGGGGTCCCGCCCCGCGAGGATCGCGCTCCTGATCTCGTTCGCCTACGTCGTGGCCATGGCGGTCTCCACGCTCGCGGCCCGGCGGCTCGCGGGGAACGAGCTGGCCCACATGACGGGCAAGCCGGTGCGGAGACTGCTGGTCTCGCCGCTGCCGGTGAATCCCTTCAGGCGGAGCGTGGTGGCGGAGCAGGGAGAGATCTATCGGACGGCGGAATTCCGCTGGCGGACGGTCCCTCACGTGGATCAGGCGTCGGTCCGAATATTCCCCAAGGGACCGGCCGATCATCCGGCGGTGCGCGCCGCGGCCGCCACGACGCTCGGGCGACGTTTTCTCGGTTGGGCCCGCTTCCCGGCCTTTCAGGTCGAGCCTGTGGACGGCGGGCATGTCATGGTCCACATCGTGGACCTGCGGTACGCCGACCGGCCGGGCGTGCGGTTCGGCTCCGCGTCGATTCAGGTGGGCCGGCTTCAGTTCGAGATCATCGAGTAACGGAACAGAACGTCTTCCACGAACTCGGCCGTCACCAGTCCGTCGCCCAAGCGGTAGGTGCGGGTGACCACGCGCAGCTCGCCTTCCGCCCGCTCGGAGCTCTGCACCGGGTCGCCGAGCTGCTCTTCGACTTCTCTGATGGTCATGCCCTTCCGGGGCAAATTCGTGCGTGCGGAGGGAGCCGTGCCGAGGTCTTCGGGGCCGACGCGGCGGTCCGCCCGAGCCGCCACGACCGTGTTGACCGGGAGCGATGGGAACGTGACGTACTCGGCCAGCTCCTCCTCGAGCCCTCTGGGCGTGAGCACGGCGTCCGGCAGCCGTTCGCGATACCGGACGTTGAAGCGTGAGCCGCCCTCCAGGCGCCGCTGCCGGATGTTCTGCTTCTTCTGCTCCTCGGCGTCGGCCACCTCGGCCCGGTTGCGGGCATTCTCACGCTCGCGGGCGCTCTTCAGGTCGTCCAGCTCCTCCTTGAGCTCCCGCCGCCTCACGGAGTCCTTTTCCCGCTTGAGCTCGGCCTCGAGATTCTTCTCCCGATTGCTCTTGGGGGCGGCCTCCACGCTCACGGTGCTCGAAGTCTCGTCGCTCATGGTCCCGTAGCCGCCGCCGTCGAGCTGAAACTCGACGTGCTTCGATTTCACCCGGATCTTGGTGATCATCGCATCGTCGCCCGCCCGGATCGCGGTCCCGTGATCCTTGAGGCGGTTGGCATAGCGGGGGTAGTCGAGAGGCCGGTCGGTGCCGGGGTAGACGTCCACCCCTTCTTCGGTACCCGGCATCGCCATCTTGAGCGTGACACGTTTCCCTTCGAAGTACTGCCTCAGCTCGGCCTCGGACTGGGCCGGGAGCGGCGCTGCGACCACGGCGAGCGAGACCAACGTCAAGCAACAGCGGATGACCATTTAATCCTCCGCCAGTGACCGGCGGCTTGGGGTTGAGAAACGTGCAGGACGGCAAAGCTACGCCGGCATCCCGAGCGGAGCGAGGGATCGGCCCGGCGTGAGCGTGAGCCCCGCTGCCCACTCGCCTGAGCCGGGCGATCCCCCGCTCCGCTCGGGAAGACATGGGAGGGCGGGCATTGTCTCACAACCACCTTTTGCATACTGTACTCACAACTCTGTATGCGAGATACTGCATGACCATCGCCCGCGTAGCCCTCGGTGAGCAGGTCTATCTCCAGGTTCTGCAACGCATTCAGACCGGATCGCTCATCCCCGGTTCCAAAATCCGGGACGCGGTCATCGCGGCCGATCTCGGAGTCAGCCGCACGCCGGTGCGGGAGGCAATGCTCCGGCTTGCGAGAGAGGGCCTGCTCGCGGCGGAGGCCGGCAGGGGCTTTCGGCTCGCCCCGCTCGACCGCGCCGAGCTGCGCGAGGTCGGATCCATTCTCGCCGCGCTGGAGCCGCTCGCCCTCGACCAGTCTCCCGACGCGCCCCCCGAGCGGCTCGAGCGACTGAGCGGCATCGTCACCCGGCTGGAGCGGACCCGCGGCGACATGGCCGCCTCCATCGAGCTCGACGACGAGTTCCACCGCGTCCTGCTGGAGGACTGCCCCAACCGCCGGCTGCTCGATCTGGTCGCCACCCTGCGCCGCGGCCTGCGGCGCTATCTCCATCACTATCTCGAGCAGCGCGGGCGCGTGAGCCTCTCGAGTCTGCCGCATTCGAAAATCGGGGAAGCGCTCCGGAAGGGCGACCGGCCGGCCGCCCGGCAGCTGCTGGAGCGGAAGTGGCGTCGCGGGGTGGACGAGATCGAGAGCGCGCTCGGGTGACCCGGCCGGCCGATCCTCTCGCACTCTCCCGCTGGCGTGCCGACACGCCGGGTTGCGAGCGACTGGTCCACCTGAACAATGCCGGGGCGGCGCTCACGCCCGCGCCCGTGCGCGCCGCGATCGATGCCCATCTGTCGCTGGAGAACGAGATCGGCGGGTACGAGGCGGCCGATGCGCGTGCGGAGGCGCTGCATGGCGCCTACACCGCGCTCGCACGACTCCTCGGCACCTCGCCGGCGAACCTGGCCATGCAGCAGAACTCGACGGTGGCGTTCAGCCAGGCGTTCGCCGCGTTCGACCTGGGCGCGGGGGACGTGATCCTCACCAGCCGAGCCGATTACGCCTCGAACCAGATCCTCTACCTCGCGCTGTCCCGGCGGCGCGGCGTCGAGGTCGTGCGCGCGCCCGACGCCGCCGAAGGCGGGATCGATCTCCAGGCCATACGCGATCTGGTGACCCGAAGGCGCCCCTCGCTCGTCGCGCTCACCTGGGTGCCCACCAACTCGGGGCTGGTGCAGCCGGCCGAGGTTGTGGGCGAGATCTGCCGCGACGCTGGAGTACCCTATGTTCTGGACGCCTGCCAGGCCGTGGGCCAGATGCCCGTGGACGTGAGCCGGCTGCACTGCGATTACCTCGCCGGCACAGCGCGGAAATTCCTGCGCGGGCCCCGCGGTCTCGGATTCCTCTACGTCGCTGACCATGCGCTCGCGGGTGGCGCCTATCCGCTCACGGTGGACATGCACGGCGCCACGTGGAGCGGCCCCGATGAGTTCTCCCTCACGCCCGATGCGCGGCGCTTCGAGAGCTGGGAGATCGCCTATGCGCTGGTGCTGGGGACGGGCGCCGCGGCCGAGTACGCCCTCGGGGTGGGTATCGAGACCGCGCGCGACCGAAGCTGGGCGCTGGCCCGCTACGCGCGCGAGCGGCTGGCGGCCCTCGACGGAGTGCGGGTGCTGGATCGCGGCCCCGCCTTGTGCGCGATCGCCACCGCGGAGCTGGGGGGCCCGCCCGGCGGAGGCGGTCAAGCTGGCCCTGCGGGAGCGGAGGATCAACACCAGCTCACCCGGGCGCGACGACGCGGTGATCGACATGGACCAGAAGGCGGCCTCCTCGGCGCTGCGGATCTCGCCGCACTACTACAACACCGCGGAGGAGATCGACCTTGCCGTGGCGGCGCTCGCGGAGGTGATGGAGACGATCGGGCCTACGCCCGGCGCCTGAGCAGCGGCTCGAGCACCGTCCAGACGGTCTCCGCCATGCGCTGCTGTCCCTGGGCGGTGGGATGGATCATGTCGGCCTGGTTGAGCGCCGCGCGCCCGGCCACGCCCTCGAGAAGAAAGGGCACCAGCGGCAGCGCGTTCTCCCGGGCCAGCTCCGTGTACACCCGATCGAACCGCCGCGAATAGTCGGAGCCGAGGTTGGGCGGGGCCCGCATGCCCACCAGGACGATGGCCGGCTTCGGGGACTGCTGCCCGGCCGCGTCGATGACGGCCTGGATGTTGGAGCGGAGCGAGTCCACCTCCAGACCCCGCAGCCCGTCGTTGGCGCCGGTCTCGATCACCAGCACCGAGGCCGGCTGCCGGAGCAGCCAATCGATGCGCCGGCGGGCGCTGGCCGACGTCTCTCCGCTCACCCCGGCGTTCACCGCCTCGAACGGCAACCCCTCGGCGTCCAGCTTCCGCTGAATGATGGCGGGATACGCCTGGTCCGGGTCCAGTCCGAGCCCTGCGGTGAGGCTGGTGCCGAGAAACACGATCCGGCCCCGCTCTCCGGCGGCGGGCGGCGGCGGCACGTTGTCGCTGGCGGGCGCGCGCTCCTCGGCGGCACATCCCGCGAGCGCCAGCACCATCAGCGAACCTCTCCATCCGTACCTTGATATCATTCAGACCATGCTCCGATGCGCATCGCTGACCAAGACCTACGCCTCCGGCGGCCGTGAGCTCACGGTGCTGAACGATATCACCTTCTCGGTGGAGCCGGGCGGCTTCGCCGCGATCGTCGGGCCCTCCGGAAGCGGCAAGACCACGCTGCTCGGGTTGCTCGCCGGCCTCGACCGCCCGACCACCGGCACCGTGCACCTCGACGGGCAGGAGCTCGGCGCGCTGGACGAGGACGCCCGGGCCCGGTTGCGCGGCGCGAAGATCGGGTTCGTCTTCCAGTCGTTCCAGCTCATCCCCACGCTCACCGCGCGGGAGAACGTGCAGGTGCCGCTGGAGCTTCGCGGCGAGAACGCGAACGGCCGCGCCACCGAGCTCCTGGCGCGGGTGGGGCTGGCCGACCGTGCGCACCATTACCCGGCGCAGCTCTCGGGGGGTGAGCAGCAGCGGGTCGCGCTTGCGCGCGCCTTCAGCACCCGTCCCAAGGTGCTCTTCGCCGACGAGCCGACCGGCAACCTCGACGCCGCCACCGGCGCGGGCATCATCGACCTGATGGTCGAGCTCAACCGCGACCTCGGCACCACCCTCGTCCTGGTCACCCACGACCTCGACCTGGCCGCCCGCGCCCGGCGCACCATCCGGCTGGCCGACGGGCGCATCGCGGCCGACAGCACCGCGTGACCTCGCTCGGGTTCGTCTTCCGGATGGCGGCGCGCGAGGTGCGCGCGTCCCCCCGCCGCCTCCTGCTGCTCACTACGTCCGTAGCGGTGGGCGTCGCCGCCCTGGTGGCGATCAACTCCTTCACCGCGAATCTGCGAGACTCGGTTAGACGGCAGGCGCGGGCGCTGCTCGGCGCCGACCTGTCGCTGGAGAGCCGCCAGCCGCTCCCGGCGAGCGCCGAACGGCTGATCGACACGCTGGCCGCGCGTGGCGCGGAGACGGCTCGGGTCACCAACTTTTCCGCTATGGCCTTCGTGCCGCGGACGGACGGCACGCGGCTGGTTCAGGTCGCGGCGATTCGAGGCGGGTACCCCCTCTACGGCGGGGTCCGCACCGAGCCCGCGGCGGCGTGGCCCGAGCTCCAGCGGGGCCGCCACGTGGTGGTGGATCCCTCCCTGCTCACCGCGTTGCGCGCCCGGGTCGGCGACACCCTCGCCCTGGGCGAGGCGCGGTTCGTCGTCAGCGGGACGGTGGCCAGCGCGCCGGGCAACGTCGGGCTGCGCGCGGCCTTTGGGCCCCGCGTCTTCATCCCGGCCCGGTTCCTCGAGGAGACCCGGCTCCTCGGCTTCGGGGCGCGCGCCGAGTACGAAGCCTATCTCCGTTTGCCGCCCGACGTGTCCGCCCAGACGGTTGCCGAGCAGCGCCGGGCCGGGCTGCAGGCGGACCGGGTGCGGCTCCGCACCGTGGCCGACGACCGCGAGCGGCTCAGCGAAACGCTGTCGCGCCTCACCGGATACCTGGGGCTGGTCGCGCTCATCGCGCTGCTCCTGGGCGGGATCGGCGTGGCCAGCGCGGTCGTGGTGTTCATCAGGCAGCGGATGGAGAGCATCGCCGTGCTCCGCTGCCTCGGGGCAACGGGCACGCGGGTGCTCGCCGTCTACGCCGTGGAGGCGGCCGGCATGGCGCTCGCCGGAAGTCTGGCCGGTGCCGCGGTCGGGGTGGCGTTCCAGCAGGCGCTGCCCGGCCTCCTGGCCGATCTGCTCCCGGTGGACGTGGAGACCTCGGCCTCCTGGTCCGCGATCGCCCTCGGGGTGGGAATGGGGCTCTGGGTGGCGCTGGTGTTCGCGCTCTTCCCGCTGCTTTCGGTCCGCCGGGTCCCGCCACTGGCGGCGCTGCGCCGTGACTTCGAGACGGGGCCCGAGCCGCGCGACGTCTGGCGATGGGTCGTCGCGGCCGCACTGGGCGCGAGCACCGTGGCGCTGGCTTCCATTCAGGTGGGCAGTCTGCGCCAGGGATCCATCTTCGCGGCGGGCATGGGCGCGGCGTTGCTGGTGCTCTGGGCCGCGTCGTGGTCGCTGGTCCGCGCCGCTCGCCGCTGGCTGCCGCCCGGATGGCCCTACCTGTGGCGTCAGGGTCTCTCGAATCTGCACCGCCCCTCGAATCAGACGGTGACCGTGGTGCTGGCGATCGGATTCGGAGCCTTTCTCCTTGGCACGCTGGTGCTGGTGCAGCTCAATCTGCTCCAGCAGCTCCGCCTCACCGGCGGTCCCGCACGCCCCAACCTGGTCCTGTTCGACATCCAGCCCGACCAGCTCTCCGTGGTGCAGCGCGAGCTGCGTGACGCCGGGCTGTCGTACTCCGCGTCCGTGCCCATCGTGCCCATGCGGATCGCCTCGGTGAAGGGCCGGGCGGTGGGAGGAATTCTGTCGGACACGGGCGCCGCCGGGGCCGGATCGGGATCGTGGGCGTTCCGGCGGGAGTACCGCTCGACCTACCGCGACTCGATGGTGGCCTCGGAGCGGCTGGTGGCGGGAGCATGGTGGAATGAGCACGCCAGGGGAGCCCGGTCCGTGGGCGACAACGGCGACGACCGGCCCGGCATCTCCGTGGAGACGGGTCTGGCCCAGGAGCTCGAGGTGGGCCCGGGCGACGAGGTCGTGTGGGACGTGCAGGGGATTCGGATTCCTACCCGTGTGGCCAGCCTCCGCGAGGTGGACTGGGCCCGGTTCGAGCCCAACTTCTTCGTGGTGTTCGAGCCCGGCTCGCTGGAGGGAGCGCCGCATACCTTGGTGACGCTCACGCGGATCGACCAGCCGTCGGCCCGCGGCACGTTCCAGCGCCGCCTGGCGGAGCGACTCCCCAACGTCACCACGCTCGACCTGTCCGTGGTCCAGGAGGCGCTCGAGCGCCTGGTGGACCGCGTCGTGCTCGCCATCCGTTTCATGGCGGCGTTTTCCCTGGCGACGGGAACGCTGGTCCTGGTCGGCGCGCTCGCGACCAACCGGTTTCAGCGGATCCGCGAGGGCGCGCTCCTCCGCACCCTGGGAGCCACGCGCGCGCAGCTCTTCCGGATCGTACTGGCGGAGTACGTCGCGCTCGGGGCCATGGCCGCCGTGGTCGCCGCCGGGCTCTCGGCCGCGGCGGCGTGGGCGCTGGCCAGGTGGGTGTTCGAGGGAAGGTTCTCGCCACAACCGGTGCCGCTCGCGACGCTCGCGCTCGGGGTCGTGATTCTCACCGTCGTGGTGGGCCTGCTCAACAGCCGGGAAGTGATCCGCCGCACGCCGCTGGAGGTGTTGCGAGGGGAGTAGGGCGGTGGCCCGCGCTCAGTGACACCGGCCCTCCCCCTGGTCCGTGAACGTCTCTCCCGGCACCGGCACGAACTCCCAGGTATACCGGTCCGGCGACAGTTCCAGCTTCAGCACTCCGTACGCATGAGCCCGGACCTCGCTGTTCGGCTCGGCGCGCTTGAACCGGTGGAACGGCGCCCCGCCGGTCCCCACCACGAAGTGCCGGATCCCACGCTCCTCGTCGACCTCCCCTTCCGGCGTCTGCGGCGCGAAGCGCTCGTAGCCGTGGGCGTGCCCGGTCAGCACGACGTCGGCACCGGCTCGATCGAGGATCTCGACGAAACGGAGCAGCTCCTCCGGACCCTGATAGGTGCTCGAGGTGAACCAGGGATGGTGCCAGTAGGCCAGCGTGCACAGGCGCGGGCTTGCGGCCAGGTCCGCGGCGAGCCACTCGTATTGCTCCTCGAAGAGGATGTTGCTGTTGAGCACCACGATGTGCCAGCTGCCCAGGTCGTAGCTGTAGTAGCCCTTGCCCGCCGGCCCCGCGCGCGCTCCCCAGTACGCGAAGTGGGGCTCGGCGCCCGGAACGTTGTACTCGTGGTTGCCCACCGCGGGCCACGTGCGCGCCTTGTGCCGCCCCCAGGTCGGATGGTAGCAGTCGGCGAAGTCCGCGTCGGTGCCGGGTCCCTGCACGTTGTCGCCCAGCGCGAAGATGGTGCCTTCGATGGTGTCGAGCAGATCGGCGGTGGCCTCGTCGAAGAAGCGGGTCGTGCAGCCGGCGATGTCGCCGGCGCCGAGGAACACCTCGGCGGCAGGAGGTGGCGGCTCGGGAACCTCCGGCGGCTCCTCGGGCGGCACCGGCTCGGCGGGTGGCGGTGTCGGCTCCTCGGGGGCCGGCTCCGAGACGGGCGCGGCGGGCTCGTCGGAGCACGCCGGGGCGAGGAGTGCTCCCATGGCGATGACCACTGCCAGACCCACCCGGGTCCCTGCGATGCCTGCTCTCACTGAACCTCTCGATCGGAACGTTTCCGCGCGACCCGTCGGCGCCGGACCTCCGTTCTGCCGGCATCCTTCAGTTTTAGCACGGCGGTCTCCGTTTACCGTGACCGGCGCCACCGCGGCGCCACCCGCTGCCCCCCTGCGCCGCCCTCCGGCTATACTATTCCCCCATGCTCGCCATAGATCTGACCAACAAACGCGCGCTGGTCGCCGGCGTGTCGGACGACGCGGGGTTCGGCTTCGCCATCGCAAAAGCGCTGGCCGAGGCGGGGGCGTCGATCTGCCTCGGCAGCTGGCCGCCCGCGCTCGGCATCTTCACCAAGCTCCTGGAGCGGGGAAAGATCGACGAATCCCTGACGCTCTCGGACGGCCGGAAGCTGGAGTTCGAGCGGATCTATCCGCTCGACGCGGCCTGGGACACCATGGCCGACGTGCCGCAGGACGTGCGCGAGAACAAGCGCTACAAGGAGCAGGGCGACTTCACGATCGAGGGACTGACCACCCGGCTACGGGAGGACTTCGGCGAGGGCGGGCTCGACATCGTGGTGCACAGCCTGGCCAACGGTCCCGAGGTGAAGTCGCCGCTGGTGGACACCTCCCGGGCCGGCTATCTCGCGGCGGTGAGCGTGAGCGCGTACAGCAACGTCTCGCTGGTCCGAAGCCTGTCGCCTCTCATGCATCCGGGCGGGGCGTTCCTCTCGCTCACCTACCTGGCCGGCGAGCGCGTCATTCCGGGGTACGGCGGAGGCATGTCGTCGGCCAAGGCCGCGCTCGAGGCCGACACCCGGACCCTGGCCTTCGAGGCCGGCCGCCGCTGGGGCGTGCGGGTCAACGCGATCTCCGCCGGACCCTGGGCCTCCCGGGCCGCCACGGCGATCGGCTTCATCCATACGATGATCGACTACACCAGCGCCAACGCGCCCCTGCCCCGACCCATTCAGGCAACCGATGTAGGGCACACCGCCGCGTTCCTCTGCAGCCCGCTGGCGGGCGCCATCACGGGCAGCGTGGTCTACGTGGACAACGGATATCACGCGATGGGCATGGCCGTGGCGGCGACGCGTGACGGGTGAAGAGCTGCTGTCCCGGGAGGAGGGCCCGGTCCACCGGCTGACGCTGAACCGGCCGGCCCGGCGGAACGCGCTCACCCCCGATCTCGCGGCCGCGATCGCTACCGAGCTGGAGCTCATCGAGGAGCGCGGGGCCGCCCGGGTCGTCATCCTGGGCGGCGCAGGCGGCCACTTCTGCGCCGGTCTCGACCTCCACTGGCTTCGCTCGCTCGGCTCCCTTCCGCCCGTCACCGAGCTGCAGCGGGGGCTGACCCTCTTTCAGTCGGCGGTGCTCGCCATCGTGCGCTGCCCGCTGCCGGTGCTGGCGGAGATCCGGGGCACCGTGGCGGGGTTCGGCCTCGATCTCGCCATCGCCTGCGACATGCGCCTGGCCCATTCCGGGGCGACCTTCACCTCCGCCTTCGCGCGGATGGGCCTGGTGCCCGACGGCGGCTCGACCTTCACCCTGCCCCGGCTCCTCGGTCCCGGGCAGGCACTGCGCTTCCTCATGGCCGGCGAGACGCTGAGCGCCGCACAGGCCTGCGCGCTGGGGCTGGTGGACGAGATCCGGGACGAATCCGAGCTCGAAATGGCCGTCGAAGCCATGGCGAAGTCGATCGCGGGCGCGGCGCCCTCGAGCGTGCGGACGATCAAGCGGCTGGTGCGCGGGGACGAGCTGGGGGCGCTGGAGCAGGCCCTCGTCTCCGAAGGGGCGGCGCAGATCCTGGCACTGCAGAGCCCGGAGTTCCACCGCAGACTCGAGGCGTTCGCCGCTCGATGAGTGGGCCGCGCATCTTCGCGCCCGACCTGCTGGCGGGCAAGGTCGCGCTCGTCACCGGCGGCGGCACCGGCATCGGTTTCGGCATCGCCTCCTGCCTCTCGGCCGCCGGCGCGACGGTCGCCATCGCGAGCCGGAAGCCGGAGCACCTCGCGGCGGCCGCCGACCTGCTCCGCTCGGAGGGCGGCACCGTGACGACGGTGGAGACCAACGTGCGCGAGCCCGAGACCGTCGGCCGGATGGTGGAGCACGTCGCCGCCGAGCACGGGCGGATCGACCTCCTGGTGAACAACGCGGCGGGCAACTTCTACGCTCCGTCCGCGACACTCTCGCCCAACGCCTGGCGTGCCGTGGTCGAGACCGATCTCTACGGCACGTTCTACTGCTCCCAGGCGGTACATCCCGTGATGAAGGCCCAGGGCGGCGGGCGCATCGTGTCCATCTCGATGACGCTGCACTACCGCGGCTGGCCGCTCATGGCGCACGCCACGGCGGCGAAAGCCGGGGTGGACGCGCTCACCCGCACGCTGGCGCTGGAGTGGGCGGGAGACGGGATCACGGTCAACGCCATCGCCCCGGGGCCGATCCCCACCGAAGGCGTGAAGAAGGCGTTCACCCCGCCCGGCGAGGCGCCCGACGTACCCGCCATGGACGGCTACGTGGCCCGGGCGATACCAGTGGGACGCTGGGGCAGGCCGGAGGACGTCGGCCACCTGGTGACCTTCCTGGCCAGCCCCGCAGGTGACTGGATCACCGGCTCGATTTTCGTCGTGGACGGCGGCTCGTGGCTCGCCGGCGACCGGCGCTGAGGAGACTCGCATGTTTCTCGGACATTACGGCGTCGCCCTCGCGCTGAAGCGCGCCGAGCCGAAGCTCTCGCTGGGCACGCTCTTCCTGGCCGTACAGCTCCCGGACCTCCTCTGGGGCGTCTTCCTGCTGCTCGGGTGGGAACGGGTCCGGATCGACCCGGGCTATACGGCGGTGACGCCGCTGCAGTTCCTGGAGTATCCGATCTCCCACAGTCTGGTCGGCATGGCGCAGTGGGCGCTGATCGCGGCGGCGGTCTAC
>JACDHV010000162.1 GCA_013820855.1 Gemmatimonadales bacterium
ACCTCCTCTGGGGCGTCTTCCTGCTGCTCGGGTGGGAACGGGTCCGGATCGACCCGGGCTATACGGCGGTGACGCCGCTGCAGTTCCTGGAGTATCCGATCTCCCACAGTCTGGTCGGCATGGCGCTGTGGGCGCTGATCGCGGCGGCGGTCTACTACTCGTGGCCCACGCGCGATACCAGCCGCCACTGGCAGGCGGCCGCGCTGGTCGGCCTCGCGGTGCTGTCGCACTTTCCGCTGGACCTACTGGTGCACGTGCCCGACCTGCCGCTCGCGGGTGGAGATTCCGTCCGGCTGGGCCTCGGCCTCTGGAACAATCCCACCGCGACGATGCTCCTCGAGCTCGCCACTTTGGGAGCCGGGGTCGGGATCTACGTCGCGTTCCGATCGCGACGCCACCCGGTCCGGCCCGGACGCCTCGCCGGCCTCCTGCTGGTGCTCGTGGCGGTCTATCTCGTGAACTTCTTCGGACCTCCGCCGCCGAGCGTCGCGGCGATCGCCGTGGCTGATATCGTCGGGCTGCTGTTGCTCCCCGGGCTCGCGGCGTGGGCCGACCGGAGCGCCACGCCGGCCGAGTGGTCCACGGCCCGGCAGCCTGCGCGCTAGCTCCGTGGATCGCATCCTGTTCGCGGTAGGAGCAGCGTCCGCACTTATCTCGGTGGCGGCCGGCGCGTTCGGCGCGCACGCGCTCAGGACCCGGCTGTCGCCCGAATTGCTGGCGGTGTTCGAGACCGGAGCCCGGTACCAGATGTATCACGCGGTCGGCCTCTTCGCCGCGGCATGGGCCCTGACCCGCTGGCCAGGGCCGTGGCCGGCTCGAGCCGGCTGGCTGTTCGTGGTGGGAACCCTGCTCTTCTCCGGCAGTCTCTACGCGCTGGCCCTGTCCGGCGTGCGCTGGCTCGGCGCCATAACTCCGCTCGGCGGTGTGGCTTTCCTCCTCGGATGGATCTGTCTGGCCCTGGCCATCCGCCGCTGAATCCCGATCCTACAAATAAGTAACGCTTGGTTCAATTCGGCCCCTCGCCTTGCGGTGAGGGGCCGTCTCGCTAGATTGGGCCCCTTGTTGAAGCATCATACAATAAACTGACGAGACTCGATTCCTTGGCCAAGCCACCCCCCGAACTGTCCGAAAGCTCCGAAGAGCGGCGCAAGTGGTGCCGTCGCCCCCAGTCCCGGCCCGCCGAGATTCTGGCGGCGGGGTTCGAGGTGTTCACCGAGGCCGGGTACGAGGGCACCACGATCGCCGACGTCGGGAAGCGTGCCGGCGTGAGCCCGGCGCTCGTGGTGCACTACTTCGGGAGCAAGGCAGGCCTCTTCGAGGCGGTGATCCAGGATCGCTTCGGCAGCTTCGTCGCCGGCGAGGAGGCACTGCTCGCCGGCCACCGGGGAGCCTACCGCGACCTGCTCCACCAGCTCGTCCGCCGGCTGTGGGAGCACGTGTGGGAACCCGGCAGCATCGAGCTGGCGCTCGCCGTGAAGGCGGGGCGCGAGGAGTTCACCCCCGGCACCCGGGCCCTCTGCCACCAGTTGGGCGGGCGCTGGCGGGGTCTCATCGAGGGGGTCCTCGAGGCCGGCCGCCAACAGGGAGAGTTCCGCATCGCCGGGCCGCACGTCGCCCGAGTCATCAGCGCCATGGTGATGGGCACCGTCGAGGCGAGCCGCTGCTTCGGCAGCGTCGAGTCGCGCCCCTCCAGTCCGGAGGAGCTGTGGTCGGCGGTCGTCGCCCTGCTCGACCACGGCGTTCTCGCCGCGCAAGGAGAATCACAGTGACCAGGCAAAGACTGTCCGTCGCCATGCTGGCGCTCGCCGCCGCCGCATGCAGCCGGAGCGACGCGATGCCCACGGCGCCGCCGCCCCCCGAGGTCGGCGTGCTCACCGTCGAGCGGCGAACATTGCCGCTGAGCTACGAGTTCGTGGGCGAGGTGCAGCCGATCAAGCGGGTCGAGGTCCGCGCCCGGGTCGACGGCGTCATCGAGGCGCGCCCGTTCACCGAGGGATCCATGGTGAAGGCCGGCCAGGTGCTCTACCGCCTGGAGCGGGTGCGTTACGATGCGGCCTTCCGGAGCGCCTCGGCCCGCATGGCGAACGCGCGGCGCACCCTGGAGCGGCTGGAGCCGTTGCTGGAGCGGAACGCCGTCGCCCAGCAGGACGTGGACAATGCGCGGACCGAGGTCGAGGCCGCCGAGGCGGTGTACGAGGATGCGCGGAAGAACCGGGAGGACGCGGTGGTGCGCGCGGAGATCGGCGGGCGCGTCGGCCGCACCAGGCTCGAAGTCGGTGCCCGGGTCACCGGTCCGGCCGATCTCCTCACCACGGTGGAGCAGGTGGATCCGGTGTACGTCAGCTTCCACCCCTCGAGCCAGGATCAGCAGCAGTGGCGGCAGGATCCCCGGAGCCGGAAGCTGATCCAGCCCGGCAGTTCGCTGGTGGTCCGCGTGGTTCTGCCGGACGGCACCGAGCTCCCGCGCCAGGGCAAGCTCGACTACGTGAGCCCCTCGGTCGATCCCGCCACCGGCACGCAGGAGCTTCGCGCGTCGTTCGGCAACGACGATCTCGCCCTGGTGTCGGGCCAGTTCGTGCGGGTCCGGCTCCAGGGATTCGAGCGCGACAGCGCGCTCGCGGTGCCTCGCCGCGCGGTGCAGCAGTCGCTCGACCAGCAGTTCGTCCTCGTGGTGGGCAAGGGCGACACCGTCCAGGCGCGCGATGTGGACACCGGCACTTGGAGTGGCGACTGGTGGATCGTGGAGGGCGGCCTCGAGCCGGGCGACCGGATCGTGGTGGACGGCGTGCAGAAGGCGGCGCCTGGGAGCCCGGTCCGGCCGGTGGCGCTCGCGGACAGCGCGGTGGCGCGCGGTGACAGCGCGCTGGCGGATACGGCCGAAGGAGGCACGCGGTGAGCTCGACCCAGGACCCGGACGGCAGGCAGCTCTATTTCTTCGTGCGGCGGCCGGTGCTGGCCGCCGTGATCTCCATCGTGCTCGTGCTGCTCGGCACGTTCGCCCTCCTGGGGCTGCCGGTGGCGCGCTATCCGCAGATCACCCCGCCGTCGGTGCAGGTGACGGCCAACTATCCGGGCGCCACGGCGGAAGACGTGGCTCAGGCCGTCGCCGCGCCCATCGAGCAGCAGCTCTCGGGGCTCGACGGCCTGCTGTACTACCGGTCGTCGAACTCCAGCAGCGGTGTCATGAACCTGCAGGTGTTCTTCGACATCGGCCGCGATCAGGACATCGCCGCGGTGGACGTTCAGAACGCGATCAAGGTGGCGGAGCCCCAGCTCCCCGAGGAGGTCCGCAGGCAGGGCGTGGTGATCCGGAAGGCGCAGACCGACATCCTGCTGGTGGCGTCGATCACCAGCGCGGACCCGCGCTACGACGCCACCTACCTGTCCAATTACGCCAAGCTGTACGTGGTGGACGAGATCAAGCGCCTCAACGGGGTGGGCGACGCGACGGTCTTCGGCGGGCTCGACTTCGCCATGACGATCCGGCTCGACCCCGACCGCATGGCCCAGCTGGGCATCACGGTCGGCGACGTGCGCGACGCGGTGCAGGAGCAGAACGCCACCAACCCCGCGGGCACGCTCGGCCGCGAGCCGGCTCCCAAAGGAACCGAGCTGACGCTGCCGGTGACCACACTGGGCCGGCTCAAGACGGCGGAGCAGTTCGCCGCCGTGATCGTGCGCGCGCGGGAGGACGGCTCGTTCGTGCGGGTCGGCGACATCGGCGAGGTCGAACTCACCTCGCAGAACCTCGACCTGGTCGGCCGGATGAACGGGCAGCCGACCGCGAACATGCTCATCTACCTGCGTCCCGGCGCGAACCAGCTCCAGGTGAAGGAGGCGTTCACGGCCCGCATGGACGAGCTGGCCAAGGCGTTCCCGTCGGGGGTGGTCTGGATGATCCCGTTCGACACCACCCCGTTCGTCACGGCCTCGATCAAGGAGGTGGTGATCACCCTGCTCGAGGCGATGGCGCTGGTCACGCTGGTGGTCTTCCTCTTCCTCCAGAGCTGGCGGGCCACCCTGATCCCGATCCTCGCCGTACCGGTCAGCGTGATCGGGACCTTCCTGGGCCTCTCGGCCCTGGGCTACTCGGTGAACCTCCTCACGCTCTTCGCACTGGTGCTCGCGATCGGCATCGTGGTGGACGACGCCATCGTGGTCATCGAGAACGTCGAGCGCATCATGGACGAGGAGAAGCTTCCGGCGAGGGAGGCGGCCGACAAGGCGATGGGCCAGGTGGGCGGCGCGCTGGTCGCCATCGTGCTGGTGCTCTGCTCCGTGTTCATTCCGGTGGCCTTCCTGGGCGGCATCACCGGCACGATGCTGCGGCAGTTCGCGGTGACGCTGGTGATCGCGGTGGTGCTCTCGGGTATCGTCGCCCTGACCCTGACGCCGGCGCTCTGCGCGATGCTCCTCAAGGGAACGCCGCACGACTCGACCAACCGGTTCTTCTGCTGGTTCAACACCTGGTTCGACCGCGCGACCGGCGGCTACGTGCGGCGGGTCGGCGGAATCCTGGGGCGGCCGCGCGCCTGGGTCGCCGCCTTCGGCGTCATCATCGCGCTGGCCTTCGTGCTCTACCAGCGGGTGCCCAGCGCGTTCATCCCGACCGAGGACAAGGGCTTCTTCGTGATCGCGATGCAGCTCCCCGACGGCGCCTCCCGCCAGCGGACCGACGCGGTCGTCGAGCGGGTGGAGGACATCCTCCGGAAGGAGCCCGCCGTCCGCGCGTTCTCCGGGCTGGTGGGATTCAACCTCCTGGCGCAGGCGAACCAGTCGAACGGCGCCACCATGTTCGTGCTGCTCAAGGACTGGGGCGAGCGCGACTCGGACAACAGCGTGGACGCCATCCTGGGCCGGGTGAACGGCCAGCTCTTCGGGATGAAGGACGCGCTCGCCTTCGGATTCAACTTCCCCGAGATCCCGGGCCTCGGCACCACCGCGGGCCTGGAGCTCAACCTTCAGGCGCGGCGGGGGCAGGACGTGCCGACCTTCGCGCGCCAGGTGCAGGCGGTGCTCGCCGACATGAACCAGCTCCCCGAGACGCCGGGTGCCGCCACGACCTTCCGGGCCAACGTGCCCCAGGTCTTCGTGCACGTGGACCGGGAGACCGCCAAGGCGCGTGGCGTCGAGCTCGACGATCTCTTCGCCACGCTCCAGGCGATGCTGTCGTCCCTCTACATCAACGATTTCAATCTCTACGGCCGCACCTACCGGGTGCAGGCCGAGGCGCAGGCGCGCTTCCGGCAGACGCCGGAGGACATCGGCCGGCTCTACGTCCGGTCCGAGAGCTCGGAGATGATCCCGCTCTCCACGCTCACCCGCACCGAGTTCCGCGGCGCGCCGAGCGTGCTCAGCCGGTTCAACGGCTTCCCGTCCGCCCTGGTGACGTCCACCGCCCCCGCCGGGATCAGCTCGGGGCAGCAGCTCGACGCGGTGGAGCGCCTGCTGGCCGGCTTCGAGGACCAGGGTGTCGGGTACGCGTACAGCGGGCAATCCTTCCAGGAGCGGGCTTCCAGTGGACAGGCGGGCCTGGTGTTCGCGCTGGGTCTGGTGCTCGTGTTCCTGGTGCTGGCGGCGCAGTACGAGAGCTGGTCCATCCCCTTCGCGGTGATTCTCGGCATCCCGTTCGGCGTGCTGGGGGCGTTCCTGGGAGTCTGGCTGCGGGGCATTCCCAGCGACATCTACTTCCAGGTCGGCCTGCTCGCGGTCGTCGGGCTCGCGGCCAAGAACGCCATCCTGATCGTCGAGTTCGCCAACGATCTGCGGAGCCGGGGGCTCACCGTGCGCGACGCGGCCATGCAGGCGGCTCGCGAGCGCTTCCGGCCGATCCTCATGACCTCGTTCGCCTTCATCTTCGGCGTGGCGCCGCTGATGGTCGCGAGCGGCGCCGGCGCGGCCAGCCGCCACTCGCTCGGCACCGGAGTGTTCGCCGGCATGCTCACCGCGACCCTGATCGGCATCTTCTTCATCCCGCTCTTTTTCGCGGTCATCCGTGGCGTCACCGAGCGCTGGTGGGGCCGCTCCGCCGCGGCGGCCCCCGTGGCGGTGGAGGAGGGAGCGTGAGCCGCCACCCGTGGGTACCGGGCTGGCTCCTGTTCTTCGGCGTCGGGTGCGCGGTCGGACCATCGTACCATGAGCCGGCCATCGCGCCGGCCGGCACCGCGGTGGGTGGGTCGCCACGCGCCGATTCGCTCCGGCCGTTCTACGACTCGCTGGCGGCGAGCGATTCCACGACCGCGACGGTGCCGCCCACGCTCCAGGCCGATTCGGCGGATCTCGCCTGGCTGGCGGTCCTGAAGGACTCGACCCTGCTCCGCCTGGTGGGTCTCGCGGTGCGGGAGAACCGGGACGTGCAGACCGCGGTGGCGCGCATCCGCGAGTTCCGCGCGCAGGTCGGCATCGCCCGCTCGGACCTCTTTCCCGAGCTGTCGGCCAACGCGTTCGCCAGCACCAACCAGATCGCGCTCGGGGCGTTCGAGCCGGTGGCGTACGACGCGCTGCGGGTCACGGCGGACGTGCAGTGGGAGCTCGACTTCTGGGGCCGCGTCCGCCGTGGCGTCCAGGCGTCGCGCGCGGATCTTCAGGGCCAGGAAGCCGCGTACCGGGCCACCCTGCTCAGCCTGGTGAGCGACGTCTCCAACGCCTATCTCGAGCTGCTCGAGCTGGGACAGGAGGAGGCGATCGCCGAGCGGACGCTCGCGTCCCGCCGGGCGACCCTGGCGCTCGCCCGCAGCCGGTTCGAGAGCGGCGTCATCTCCGAGCTCGACGTGCACCAGTTCGAGAGCGAGGTCGCCGTGCCCGCCGCCGCGCTGGCTCAGGCGCGCCGGCTTCGGTCCCAGCGGGAGCACGAGCTGGCGACCTTGGTTGGTCGGCTTCCCTTCGAGATTCCCGCGACCGCCAGCCTGGCGGACGCCGTCGAGGCGGTGCGGGTGCCCGACTCCCTGCCCGCCGTGCTGCTGGGGCGCCGGCCCGACGTGCGCGAGGCCGAGCGGGCCTTCGCGGCCTCGGTGGCGAGGGTCGGGGTGGCCCAGGCGTCGCGACTCCCGAGGATCAGCATCACCGGCAACTACGGCAGCCAATCGGGCACGGCGGACGATCTCTTCACCGGGAACACCGAGGTGTACCAGTTGCAGGCCGGGATCTCGATCCCGCTCTTCACCGGCGGCCGGCTGGCCAACGAAGCCCGTGCGGCCGGCGCCCGGGCCGAGCAGGCCAGGCTGCGGTTCGAGCAGACGGTGCTCCAGGCCTTTCGCGAGTCGAGCGACGCGCTCGTCGGCGTGCGCACCGCCAGGGATCAGCGGGTGGCCCAGCAGAGCCAGGTCGCGGCGCTCCGGAAGGCGGCCGAGCTGGCCGATATCCGCTATCGCGGGGGCGTGGCGAGCTACCTCGAAGTGCTCGACGCGCAGCGGCAGCTCTTCTCGGCGGAGCTGGGCCTGAGCCAGACGCAGCTGCTGGAGCTCAGCTCGGTGGTGGGGCTGTATCGGGCGCTGGGTGGGAGCTGGACGGTAGAGTAGGCGGATTGTTCGGACAGCGTCGTGACGGGCCGGTTGGCCGCCCACGACGGCCCCAACCCCACAGCGGCAGGCTTCTGCGCCAAGGTTCCCTGGGGCCGGGCTGGCCGACCCTCGCGGGGTGGCGCCGCGGGGAGGGGT
>JACDHV010000163.1 GCA_013820855.1 Gemmatimonadales bacterium
CGTCGAGGCTTTGAGCCTCCCAGGTGAAGGCGCTGCCGCCCTGCTGCTCGATCTCCTGCGCGAGCCATTCCAACGCCTCTCGCGTTGCCGGGTCGGCGGGGAGGAGCCACACAGCGTCGTGGAGGACGACGGCCCCCAGGCGCTTGAGGCGCCGCCAGACCGCAAGCCGGAGCCGGGACGGCTCGCTTGGGAGCCGGTAGGACAGGACGCACCAGGTCAGGCCGCTCATGGCAGACAATGTAACGACTGTTACACGGGTGGTGCCACCTGGATGCGCCGAGCAGGGGGTGCTCTAGCTCGCGGGGAGCTCATATCTGCTGGGCCGGGAGCCGCAGGCTTCGCGTTTGTGTTATTCTTCCGCCATGCGGTACGTGCGTGGCTCCCGCATTTCGGGCTCCTTGCTAGTCTTGGTCATGGCTCTGGCCCTCCTCCTTCCTGAGGTGGGCCACGGGCTCGCGCACCATCACGCGGCCGAGCACCATGGCCCCTCCCATACCGCGCACCACAGTGGGGCGGCAGGCGATCTCCTGCTGGCGGGCGAGCAGGCCGTCGGTCGCCACCCTCATCTGGACCTCGTCGCGACACCCGCAGGGAAGGCCCTGCTGGCGCACGCAACCGTGGTACGAGCGGTTGCGCTGCTGCTGCCCGAGATCGGCGAGGAGCGCCCGCTCCCACCCACCCTCACGACGGGCCTCTCCCCAGGCCGGCAAGACCACGGTCCGCCTCCACCTTCCCGCGCCCCTCCCCAGGTCTGACCACCGCCGTCGCGCTTCCGGTTAGGCGCTGACGGCTCGCCGAACTCGTCCCGGCCGGCTCCGTACCTGTGAGCCGGATCCGGTGCGTTCTCGTCGTCCACCGACGGTCCAGACCCTCGTCCGACAGGTACATGATGCGCATCACTCTGTGCGTCGCCTCGTGCGTCGCCGGTGCACTCTGGCTCTTCCCGGGCTCCGTAGCAGGACAGGAGGCGCCCCGACTCCACCGGCTCGCGCTCGCCCAAGCGCGCGAGCTAGCGCGGCGGAGCAGCCCCGAGATCGCGGCGGCCCGCCACGCACTTGCGGCAGCGGCAGGCCGCGAGCGGCAGGCCGGCGCGTGGCCCAACCCTACGATCGCCTACAGCCGGGAACAGACCTCGCGCGACGGCGAGTCGAGCGCGCAGGATATCGTGAGCCTCGAGCAGCCGCTCGAGGTCGGCGGCCAGCGAGGGGCCCGGCGTGCGGCGGCCGGATTCGCACGGTCGGCGGCGGAAGCGAGGGTGGCGTCGGCCGCGGCCGAAGTGGACTTGGAGGTGGCCCGGACGTACGCGGCGGCCGTGGCGGCCGGGCGGCGCGCCATCCTCGCGGAGGAGGCCGCTGGGGCCTTCGCTCGCGCCGTGCGAACGAGTGAGGCCCGGCTCGCCAGCGGCGACGTCTCCGGTTATCAGAACCGCCGGCTCGCGCTCGAAGCCGCCCGCTATAGCGCCTTTCGGCTCGAGGCGCTCGTGGCCCGGGACAGCGCGCTGCGTACGCTGATCTCCCTCACTGGTCTCGCAGATTCGGCGGGGACCGCGGCGCCGTTTGAGCTGACGGACACGCTTATCCCTGCCCCGCTCACCCTCTCCGCCGATTCGCTCGCCGGCCTCGCCCTCAGCCATCGTCCGGAGCTCAGAGCCAGACGGCTCGAAGCGAACGCCGGGGCGGCCGATGCCCGACTCGCGGCCGCGGAGCGGATCCCCACGCCGCTCGTGAGCGCGGGGTACAAGCACGAGCGGCCGGCGGGAGCTGGGTCGCTGGGAGGGTTCGTCGCGGGCATCAGCCTGCCGCTCGCGCTCTGGGACCGCCGTGGCGGCGCCGTCTCGGCGGCTCGGGCGGAGGCGGCTCGGCGGAGCACCGAGGTCGAGGCACTCGAGCGGCAGACCGCTCGCGAGGTGGGAGTCGCCTTTACTGCACACCAGGCACTCGCGGACCAGCTCGCGCTGCTCTCGGCCCAGCTCGGCTCGAGCGCCGCGACGGCCCTCCAGGCAGCCGAGGTGGCCCACCGTGAAGGCGAAATCGGGCTGTTGGAATGGCTCGACTCCGTTCGCGCGTATCAGGAGGCCGAAGCCAGCTACGCGACGCTCTGGGCGGAGTATATCGCCCGGCGCGCCGCGCTCGAACGCGCCACCGGCGCCACCCTCTTCTGATCCCGAGGAACCGATGCGACTCACTTACCTGAGGTCCGGGTCCGTTATGACTGCCACCCTCACCGTCCTGCTGCTCGGCGGCTGCGGTCGTGGAGACACGCAGGAGGGCGTGGCCACCGGTGCCCCTAAGCCGGCCGGTGGCGCCGTGACGCTCTGGACCGATTCGACCGAGCTCTTCATGGAGCACCCCGCCCTGATCGTCGGCGCGCCGGACAAGTTCGCCGTACACCTGACCGATCTCACCGACTTCGCCCCGTTGCGCTCCGGCCGGGTCACCCTGCGGTTCGAGCCGCGGGGCGGCGGTGAGGCGGTCGTCGTGACGCAGGAGACGCCCCGCTCACCCGGCATCTACGGCCCGGCACCCGAGTTCAAGCGGGCGGGCGCCTACGACCTGACGATCACCGTCGAGAGCCCGCAGACGCGCGACACGATCTCGGTCCCGGACCTGCGCGTCTACGCGAGCGCCGAGGAGGCGCCCAAGGATGAGGGCGGCGAGGACGCCGGGATCAGCTTCCTCAAGGAGCAGCAGTGGAAGACGCCGGGCTTCGCCACAGCCTTCGCGGCGACGGGCCGGGTCACCGAGTCCTTTCACGCCACCGGCCAGATCGTGCCGGCGGCCGGCCGGATGGCGCGCGTTTCGGCGCCGGTGGCCGGTGTCGTCGAGGCGAGCGGCCTCACTCGGTCGCCCGCGCCGGGACAGCGCGTCACCAGGGGTCAGGTGCTTGCCGTGCTGACCCCCGCGCTGGGCGAAGGCGGCAGCGCCTATGCCCAGGCGCGTGCCGAAATCCGTGAGGCCCAGGACGAGCACGCCCGCGCCCAGCGCCTGTATGCGGTCGAGGCCGTGCCGGAGCGGCGGGTCCATGAGGCGGAGATCCGGCTTACCGCCGCCCGTGAGGCCCTCGCCGGATTCGGCGCCGCCGCCGCCGCGCGCGCGGATGGGCGCATCGCGATCCGGGCGCCGCTCGCCGGGGTGGTCGCGTCACGGAGTCTGGCACCAGGCAGCCGCGTGGACGCCGGCGCGGAACTGTTCACTGTGGTAGACCCGACGGTCGTCTGGGTCGAGGCCAATGTGCCGGCCAACCATGCGGCGCGGGTGAGCGCCACCGGCAAGGCCACATTCCGAGTACCCGGCAGCGACACCATCCGCACGACGGGCCGCACGGTGTCGGTCGGGAGCGTCATCGACTCCGTGTCGCGCACGGTGCCCGTCATCTACGAGGTGAGCAACGCCAATGGCACGCTGAAGATCGGGATGAACGCACAGGTGGCCGTCGGCACCGGACGCGAGGTCGAGGGCGTCACCATCCCGACGAGTGCGGTGCTGGAGGAGGAAGGCCGCCCCGTCGCCTATGTGCAGCCGGAGGGCGAGCGGTTCGAGAGGCGCGATCTCACCCTGAGCGGCAGCAGCGATGGCCGCACCCTCGTGCTGTCCGGCATCACGGCCGGCGACCGCGTGGTCACGGGCGCGGCCTACCAGGTCCGGCTGGCATCGCTCTCGACCAGCGTGCCCGCCCACGGTCACGAGCACTAGGAGGCGCCATGCTGAACAACCTGATCGCCTGGTCGCTTCGGAACCGGGTCCTGGTCCTCGCCGCCGCCGCGCTGTTGCTCGTCACCGGCGGCTGGACCGCGGCGCGCATGCCGGTGGACGTCTTCCCCGACCTGACCGCGCCCACGGTCACCGTGCTCACGGAGGCGCACGGCATGGCGCCGGAAGAAGTGGAGGCGCTCGTCTCCTTCCCGATCGAGACGGCGGTGAACGGCGCCACTGGCGTGCGGCGCGTGCGCTCCTCGACCGCACAGGGTATCTCGGTCGTCTGGGTCGAGTTCGACTGGGGCACCGACATCTTCCGTGCGCGCCAGATCGTGAGCGAGAAGCTCCAAACCGTCGCCACCGGGCTGCCGGCCGGCATCAGCGCGCCGGTGCTGGCACCGGTCTCGTCCGTCATGGGCGAGATCATGATGATCGGGCTCACCGGGTCGCAGCCGCCGCAGGAGCTCCGGACGGTGGCCGATTGGACGATCCGGCGCCGGCTCCTCGCCGTGCCGGGCGTCGCGCAGGTGATCCCCATCGGCGGCGAAGTGAAGCAGTACCAGGTGCTCGCCGACCCCGCCCGGATGCTCGCCACCGGGGTGACGCTGAAGGAAGTGCTGCATGCCGCCGGCGGCTCGAACGAGAACGCTTCGGGTGGGGTCTACATGGACCGGGGGCAGGAGTACGTGATCCGCGGCATCGGCCGCATCGGGAGCGCGGCCGACGTCGAAGAGACGGTGGTGGCAGTCCGGGGTGGAGTGCCGGTCCTGCTGAGCCAGGTGGCGGACGTGGTGGTGGGCGCGGCGCCCAAGTACGGTGAGGGCTCGGTGAACGCCGAGCCGGGCGTGGTGCTGGCCGTGCAGAAGCAACCGGGCGCTAACACGCTCGAACTCACCCGCCGGATCGAAGGGGAGCTCGCCGATATCCAACTGACGCTGCCGAAGGGGATGACCATCCGCTCGGAGCTCTTCCGCCAGGCCAGCTTCATCACAGTCGCCATCGACAACGTCCTCGAGGCCCTGCGCGACGGCGCCATCCTCGTCGTTGTCATCCTGTTCCTCTTCCTCTGGAACTTCCGCACGACGGTAATCTCGATCCTCGCGATCCCACTCTCGCTCGTCGTGGCCATCTTCGCGATGAAGCTGCTCGGCATCACCATCAACACGATGACGTTAGGTGGCATGGCGATCGCGATCGGTGCCCTCGTCGACGACGCCATCATCGTCGTGGAGAACACCTTCCGGCGACTCAAGGAAGATCACCATCTGCCCGAGGGGGAGCGGCGGCCGGCGCTCCAGGTGGTGTACGAGGCATCCCGGGAGATCCTCGCCTCCATCGTGAACGCGACCCTCATCATCATCGTGGTCTTCCTGCCGCTCTTCTTTCTAAGTGGCGTCGAGGGGCGGCTCCTGCGCCCGCTCGGCTTCGCCTATGTGGTCGCGATCCTCGCCTCGCTTCTGGTCGCCATGACGGTGACGCCGGTCCTCTGCGCCTTACTACTCCCGACGGCCAAGGCCGTCCGGGAAGAGCGGGAGAGCGGTCTTGTCCGCTGGCTCAAGGCGCACTACAGCCGGATCCTGGATTGGGTGCTCGCCCGGCCGAAGCAGGTGCTCGCCAGCGCCGTCCTGGCGCTGATGGCAACCATGGCGTGCCTGCCGCTGCTGGGTTCCTCGTTCCTGCCGGAGTTCAACGAGGGGGCGCTCACGGTCTCGGTAGTGACGGTGCCCGGGACGTCGCTCGCGGAGTCGGATGCGATCGGGCGGCGGGTGGAGCAGACCCTTCTGGCTAATCCGGGGGTCGAGAATACCGACCGGCGGCAGGGCCGCGCCGAGCTGGACGAGCACGCCCAGGGCGTGAACGCTTCGGAGATCGACGTCACGCTGAAGGAAACCGCCGACAAGGAGCAGCTGTTTGACGAGCTCCGGCGCGAGTTCGCCGGGATTCCGGGCACGAACGTGACGATCGGCCAGCCGATCGGCCACCGGATCGACCACATGCTCTCCGGTACCCGCGCCAACATCGCGGTCAAGATTTTCGGTCCTGACCTCTACGAAATTCGCCAGGTGGGCGCACGCGTGCGGGACGCGATGCAGAGCGTCCCCGGCGTCGCCGACCTGCAGCTCGAGCAGCAGATGGACGTGCCGCAGCTCCAGATCCGGGCGGATCGCGGGGCCATGGCGCACTACGGCATGACCGTGGGTCAGCTCGCCGAAGCGATCGACGTCGCGTTCAACGGCGAGGTCGTCTCGCAGGTACTCGAGGAGGGGCGGAGCTACGATCTGGTGGTCCGCTTCCCGCCCGAGCTTCGGACCGACGCCGAGGCGATCGCGGCCGTCATGTTCGACACGCCGACGGGGCAGAAGGTGCCGCTCTCGCAGCTTGCTACGATCACCGTTGCGCGGGGCCCGAACACCATCTCCCGCGAGAACGTGCAGCGGAAGATCGTCGTGCAGGCCAACGTGGCCGGCCGCGATCTCGGCAGCACGGTGGACGACATCCAGCGGGCCGTGGCCGAGCGGGTGACCCTACCGCCGGGGTATCACGTGGTCTACGGCGGCCAGTTCGAGAGCCAGGCCGAGGCGACGCGGGTGCTCGGGGCGCTCTCGCTGCTGTCGTTCGCGGCGATCTTCCTGATCCTCTACGGGGAGTTCAGCTCGACCCGGACGGCGGTGCTCGTCATGGCCAACCTGCCCCTGGCCCTGATCGGCGGGGTCGCGGCGGTCCTTCTGACCGGGCGAGTCGTGAGCATCGCCTCACTCGTCGGGTTCGTCACCCTCTTCGGCATCGCGACCCGAAACGGCATCCTGCTCGTGGCCCACTACCGGTACCTGCTGGCGGAGGGCCTCCCGTTCGGGGAGGCGGTGGTGCGGGGCTCGCTCGAGCGCCTCTCGCCGATTCTCATGACGGCGCTCACCGCCGGGCTCGCGCTGATCCCGCTCGCCCTCGGCGGCGGTGAGCCCGGGAACGAGCTCCAGACGCCCATGGCGATCGTGATCCTGGGCGGGCTGCTGTCGGCAACCGCGCTCAACATGGTGGTCCTGCCGGCGCTCTACTGGCTCTTCGGCGAGCGGCGCGTTGAGGCCACCCAGGAAGGGAACGCGGTGGAGCGGCTGAAGCTGGAGCCGGCCCTCGCTTCCACTGGTGGCGCGGCGAGCTGACCGTCGCCCACTCGCCGGGCCTGCTGGCGAACCGCGCCTTCCGGCGTCTCTTCGGCGCCCAAGTGGCATCGCTCCTCGGGAGCGGGGTCACCAGCGTGGCGCTCGCCGTGTTCGCGTACGAGTTGGTGAAGACCCCGTCGTTGGTCGCGTTGCCGTCCACCAGCACAAGAAACGCGATGGTTGTTGCTGGGCCGGCTGAAGCCGCGGGCGCCGAGGAACGAATAGTTGCGGTCGTAGCTCAGGTAGAAGCCGCGCGCGGCCGCGAGCGCCTCGGGCAGGGTGCCGTACCCGTGGCGCCGGATGTCCTTGGCGGTGATGATGGTGACCGAGCTGGCCGCCTCGCTGATGGTTTGCTGGTACTTGGCCGCGGAGCTGATCTTGGTGCTGAGCAGCGCGTCGAGGGACGGCACCAGCGAGTCCGCGACCGCCTGAGCGAACAGGTCAGGTCCGGGGCCGACGAGCAGCAGGCTGGCGAGGCAGATTGCCGGTACCCTCGTCATACCCAACTCATGTTGAGGGGGGGTGGGACGGAGTTCTCCAGCTTCACGTATCGGTGCGAGCCATGGTTGGCTTGAGCGGTCGGGCTGGGAGGTGGGGAGAAATGGGTTCTCGGCGGAGAAGTGGGTTCTCGGCGTGCGGGAGCGGCAGTTGCAAAAAGGGGGCTAGGACTTCACATTTCCGGTCCCACAGAGGGTCCGTAGCTCAGTTGGATAGAGCGCTTGCCTCCGGAGCAAGAGGTCGCGCGTTCGAGTCGCGCCGGGCCCACTCC
>JACDHV010000164.1 GCA_013820855.1 Gemmatimonadales bacterium
CCCCACCCTACGAGCCGCGGGTGGGGCGCCGGAGCGGGCGACGGACTTTCCATCAGCTCAGCTCGGCATGCTCCACGAGCGGGCGTTGTCCCTGCATGTGGCGCAGCAGCCGCGCGGTGGTGTCTCTGAGCGAGCCACGCGGCACGACGTCGTCGATCTGCCCGTGCGCGACCAGGAACTCCGAGGTCTGAAAGCCCTCCGGAAGGTCCTGCCCGATGGTCTGCTTGATCACCCGCTGGCCGGCGAACCCGACGACCGCCCCCGGCTCGGCCAGGATCACGTCGCCCTGCATCGCGAAGGAGGCGGACACGCCGCCGGTCGTCGGATCGGTGAGGATCGAGATGTAGGGAATGGCGTCCCGGTGGAGCTGGGCGATCGCTGCGGAGGTCTTGGCCATCTGCATCAGCGACAGCACCCCCTCCTGCATCCGGGCGCCCCCCGACGAGGAGACGATCACCAGCGGGAGCTTCTTCTCGTGGGAGCGCCGGGCCAGCCGGGCGATTTTCTCACCGACCACGGAGCCCATGGAGCCCCCCATGAAGGCGAAGTTCATGACACCGAGATTGTACGGCAGTCCGTCGATCTTGGCGGTTCCGGTGAAGACGGCGTCCGCCGGGCCCGCCTTCTTCCGGGCGGTGGCGAGCCGCTCGCCGTAGTGCTCGAAGGCGAGGGGGTCCACCGAGCGCAGCTCGCCGTAGAGCTCGCGCCAGGTGCCGGGGTCGGTGAGGATGTCGATGTACTCCTCGGCCGTGATGCGGCGGTGACGGCCGCACTCCGGGCAGACGTTCAGCGCCTTCTCGAACTTCTCGCGCAGATCGATGTGCCCGCAACCGTCGCACTTCTCCCAGGCGTCGGGCGGGATCTCCAGCCGCTCGCGCTGCGACGTGCGTGGCTTCCGTTCCTTCTTAAACCATGCCATCACGGCCATAGGAGTAGGGGGTCACCCGGACAGAGGAGACAGTGGGCATCCGGAACCGATGCAATCTCTGCGATCCCACACCCCGGCGCTAGGCCCCTCTACGTAAGTACTTGTCAGTTATCAGGATAGCCAGACTGGCGGGAGTCGTTGGCCACTCGGAAGGCGAGCCCCAGGCAGAGACAGCAGATCACGAAAAAGGAACCGCCGTAGGAGAAGAACGGCAGTGGAATGCCGGTGATCGGCATGAGATTCACCGTCATCCCGACGTTTTCGTATACGTGGGTGAAGAGCAGGCCGAGGATGCCGAAGATCATCAGGCTGCTGAAGGAATCGGTCGCGCGGCGGGAGATCCGGAGCAGAATCAGGAACAGGGCGAGGAACAGCGCCAGGGCGACGACCACGCCTACGAATCCCAGCTCCTCTCCCACGATCGGAAAAACGAAGTCGGTGTGCTGCTCCGGCAGGAAAGCGAGCCGTTTCTGCGGCCCCTCGGTGTACCCGGTGCCGAACCAGCTCCCGGAGCCGATCGCCACCCTCGACTGAATGGCGTGGTAGCCCGCCGCCCTGGGGTCCACTTCCGGATTGAGGAAGGTGAGCAGGCGGTTCTGCTGGTAGGGGGCGAGCCGCTTCCACAGCGGGAGGGCGATCGCGCCCATCGCGACGTTCAGGAACCAGACGATGAGGGCGTCCGAGACGTACGGCCGCCAGTACAGGAGGAGCGCGGTGAAAAGCACCATCCAGGCGCCCCAGGTCCAGTCGTTGAACGCCAGCAGCAGACTCAGCCCGGGTGACACGACCAGGAAAAGCAGCCTCGGTCTGATCCCCGACCAGAACAGCATGGCGAAGGCGATGCCGATGAAGACGATCGCGCTGCCCAGATCGGGCTGCTTGAGCACGAGCAGGAATGGGATCCCCATGATCAGCCCGGGCACCAGCAGGTCGCGCAGCGACCGCGGCGGCTCGCGCCGGCCCGAGAGATAGCGGGCGAGCATGAGCACCGTGGCGACCTTGGCCAGCTCGGACGGCTGGCCGATCTGATGGCCGCCGACCGAGAGCCAGCTGTTGCTGCCCGAGGCGGTGCCCGCTCCGGTGCCGACCAGGAGCACCAGCACCAGCAGGAAGAGACTGATCCCGTACAGCACGGGCGCGAGCCACTCGAGCAGCCGCGGTGACACATGGAAGACCACGCCCGCCGCGATGATGCCGACGCCCACCCAGATGAACTGCCGGTGCCACACGCCGGCCGCGCGTGTCGGAACGTCGGTCTGCCCCGCCGAGTAGAGCGTGAGGAGACCGAAGAGAATGAGGCCGGCGCTCACCATCAGAAGCTGGCGATCCACGGACGGCGCTCTCATCGCGGCTCCGGCGGCGGCGGGACCGCGTCGTCCGGCCCGACCGCTGCCGCCGAGCGGCGGATGGAATCTTCCCGGGCCCGGGCAGCCGCCGAATCGGGGTTGAGCTCCACGGGCCGGGGGGCCGTGTCCCGGGTGACCACCGTTTCGTCCAGCAGTGGCTTGATCTTGATCGTGCCGACCGTGTCCGGGCCGAGAAGCTGGCGTCGGAGGGTGCGCACCACGTAGGGCGCGACGCCGGAGCCGTGCTCGGCGAATTCCATGATCGCGCCGACGATGAGCTCGGGCTTGTCGGCCGGCGCGAACCCGATGAACCAGCCGTGGTCCTTGCCGTGGGAATTCTGGGCCGTGCCGGTCTTCCCCGCCACCGCCAGATCCTTTCGCCGGCTGGCGGCCGCGGTCCCCTGCTCGACCACGGCGATCAGCGAGTGCCGCAGCCCGGCGAGTTGCGCCTGGGTGAGGCCGAGGTCCACGATCTTGCTGGAGGCCGGCCGCACGATGTAGGGCGTGGACACCTGCCCCTCGCTCGCCAGGCCCTCGTAGAACTTCATCATGTTGATCAGGGTCTGGGTGATCTCGCCCTGGCCGATCGAGAAGTTGAGCGTGGTCGCGGGCGGGCTCCAGTGCCTCGGGCCGTACAGCTTGTCGAAGTAGGCGGTCGAGGCCGGCCAGATGGGATCCTTCTCGTTGCCCAGATCGATGCCGCTGGGCTCGCGAAAGCCCATCAGGACGCCGTCCTCCAGGATCGCCTTGAGGCCGAGCCGCAGGCCCACCTGATAGAAATACACGTCGCAGCTCTTGGCCACCGCGCCGATCAGGTCGAGCGAGCCGTGCCCCTCCTTCTTCCAGCAGCGGAACACCCGGTTGCCCAGACGCAACCCGCCCCGGCACGGCGTAGGCATGTGGGTATCGAGCCCGATGAGTCCGCGCTTCAGCGCCATGGCGCCAATCGCCAGCTTGAACGGCGACGCGGGCGGGTAGCGGGTCTGAATGGCGCGGTTGAGGAGCGGCCGGGCCACGTCCTCGTTCAGCCCGCGCCAGTTCGCGCGGGAGATGCCGCCCACGAACACGTTGGGGTCGTACGAGGGGGATGAGTAGAGGGCGCGGATCTGGCCGCCGGGCGTCATCGCCACCATCGCGCCGCGGAAGCCCGGCGGCCAGATGCTGTCGATGAACCGCTGAAGATCGAGGTCGATGGTGGTGAGGATCGGTCGGCCGGGGGTGGGCTGGAGCGCGGCGCCGCCGGCGTCCTCCCGAACGAGGCGGCCCCTAGCGTTCACCTCCATGTACCGCACACCCGGAAGCCCCCGCAGGGTGTCGTCGTATTCCAGCTCCAGGCCGGCCTTGCCGACGATCGTGCCGAGATCGGCGCCGGGAAAGCGCTTGGCCGTCAAGTCGTTCTCGGTGACCTCGGCGACGTAGCCGACCAGATGGGCCACTGCCTTGCCGGCGGGATACAGTCGCTTGGGCTCGGATTGTATCAGTAGTCCCGGGAGAACCGCGCGGTGTTCCTCCAGCCGGGCGACGGTCTCGAAGCTGGCATCGCCGAAGATCACGGCCGGCTGGTAGCGGGCCTGCCGGAACCGGCGAACGATGTCCTCGACTTCGGCGGTGTCCACCGGCACGAACCGGCCGATCCGGCCGATGACGGCCAGCAGAGAGTCGACCGACGGTGCCAGCACCTTGACCGAGTAGCCGGGCACGTTCTCGGCGATGATGCTGCCGTTCCGGTCCAGAATCGTGCCGCGTGGCGGCGTGAGCGCGATGGGCCGCAGCCGGTTGGTCTCGGCCCGCAACTGGAACTTCTCGTGCTGGATGATCTGGGTCCGGAAGAACGTACCGGCGAGCAGCACGAAAGCGGCGACCAGCACCAGCCGCGCGACGTCGGCGCGCTCGCGGATGCGGTAGGAATCGAAGCCGTTCATACGTCGAGCCTGATGGCGAACCACTGGCGAAAGGCGACCAGGACCAGCAGCGCGAAGGCTCCGGTGGAGAGGGCCTGGAGCGGGCTGTTGAGCATCAGCTCGGTCAGGAGCGTGCCCTGGGGGGTCCCGCTCGCGAGCAGGAGGAGGAGATCGCGCACCCAGACGGCCACCGCCACGAAGGCGGCGTTGACCAGCAGGTTGTCGGCGAAGAAGACGGCGCGGCCCCAGGCGGCGAGGTAGCCGACCACGGTGTGCGCCAGGGCGCCGGCGCCGAACGCCGCGGGGGTCAGCGCGTCGCTCACGACGCCGACCACGAACCCCGCCAGGGCCCCGGCTCCGGGCCCGGCGCGCATCGCGAAAAAGACCAGGGCCATGAGGAGGAAGTCGGGACTCACCCGCGCGTTCCAGAGGCGGGGCCGCAGGTAGAAGTGGAGCAGCACGAGAAGCGCCATCACCAGGATGAGCTGGATTCGGTTGGCGCGCGACGCGCTCACCGGGCCGACTCCTTCGCCGCGGCCGCGGAGTCGGACCGCCGGACCCGGGCGATGGAGTCGAGCCGGATGGCCGCCAGCGCCGAGTCGCTGGGGAACGCGCGCTCGAGGCTGGTTCCCGGCGGCGAGATCAGCACGAGCACATGGGCCACCGCGCCGGGACTCGCCGCCGGCAGCAGCCGGTAGACCCGCTCCCACCCCGCCTGCTCCCGTGCGACACCGGTCACCGTGCCCACCGGAATTCCCTTCGGATACACCCCGCCCAGCCCGGAGGAGAGCACCAGCGTGCCCGCCGGCACCGAGTCCCGGTAGGGCACGCCGCGAAACTCGAGTGCGCCGTCCGCGCCGAGGCTGGAGAGCGCCGGCGCGACCACGCCGCTCGCGCCGGCACCGACGGTGTAAGCGCTCACCCGGAACTCCGGATGTGCCCAGGTCATCACCACGCTCGAGCGCTCGCCCGCGCTCAGCACCATGCCGATCAGACCCTCGGGCGCCACGACCGGATCGAATTCCGAGACCAGGTCGCTCCGGCCGACGTCGAGCAGCAGGGTGCGGCCGTCGGTCGCCTGGGTCTGGCGCAGGACCTCGGCGGCGACGTAGGGCGTGGAGATGCGGCCGCTCAGCGCGAGCAGCTGGCGGAGTCGTGCGTTCTCGGCCGCCAGCGACGGAATGCCCTGCGCGAGGTAGGCCGCGGAGTCGCGCTGCAGGGTGATGGCCTGGAGCCGGGCGCGGCTGGTCCGCCCCTCCTCAGCCCGCGCCTGGAGCCAGACCAGGGGGGCGAGCACCGTGTCCCGGAGCGCGTTGGAGATGCCCAGGCCCCACGCCGAGGGAGAAAAGAGCCCCACCAGGGAGAGAACCACGCAGGCGACGAATATGACGGTGTCCCGGCGCGTATAGGAGCGTTCCGACGCGCTGGCCATGCTCAGGCCGAGAGGACGCTGCGGTATTTCTCGTAGTCGTCGAGAATGCGCCCGGTGCCGCGGACGACGCAGGTCAGCGGGTCCTCGTCCACGTGAATGGGGAGGCCGGTCTCCTGCGCCAGGAGGATGTCGAGCCCGCGGATCAGCGCGCCGCCGCCGGTCATCACGATGCCTCGGTCCACGATGTCGCTGGCGAGCTCCGGTGGGGTGATTTCGAGCGCCCGCCGCACGGCGTCCACGATCTGCTGGATCGGCTCCTGGACCGCCTCGCGGATCTCGGTCGAGTGCACCCGGACGGTCTTGGGGATGCCCGACACGAGGTCGCGCCCCTTCACTTCCATCTCGCGCTCGTCGCCGGTGGGCGCGGCGGAGCCGATCTTGATCTTGATCGCCTCCGCGGTCGGCTCGCCGACCAGCAGGTTGTAGTTCTTGCGCATGAACTGCACGATGGCCTGGTCCAACTCGTCGCCGCCGGTGCGGATCGACGTGTCGGAGACGATGCCGGAGAGCGCGATGACGGCGATCTCGGTGGTGCCGCCGCCGATGTCGATCACCATGTTGCCGGTCGGCGTCTCGACGGGCAGTCCCACGCCGATCGCGGCGGCCATCGGCTCGGCCACCATCAGCACCTGCTTGGCGCCGGCCGTCTCGGCCGAGTCGCGAACGGCGCGGCGCTCGACCTCGGTGATCCCCGAGGGCACGCAGACGATGACCTTCGGCTTCACCCGGAACACGTGCTTGTCGATGATCGTCTTGAGGAAGTACCGCAGCATCTTTTCCGTGACGTCGAAGTCGGCGATGACGCCGTCCTTCAGCGGCCTGACCGCGACGATGCTGTCGGGCGTGCGCCCGAGCATCCGCTTCGCCTCGAGCCCGATGCCCTTGATCTTCCCGGTGGCCTTCTCGATCGCGACGACGGAGGGCTCGTTCAGCACGATGCCCTCGCCCTTGACGTATACCAGCGTGTTCGCGGTGCCGAGGTCCACCGCGATTTCATTGGCGGGGAGCCACGACGTAAAATTCAGAGAAGGAAGCTTCATCGAGAAGATGTCGGAAGCATGGCTGACAAGGTAATGAATGGCCGTCTCCGCATTCAAGGGAGCGAACGCCCCGCTATCGACCCGTGCTGCCGAACCCCGACGCGCCGCGCGACGACGCCGGCAGCGCGTCCACCGTCCGGAACTCCACCCGCTCCACTCTGGCGATCACCATCTGCGCGATGCGCATCCCCCGACCCACCTCGAACGGATCGGTGCCCAGGTTGACCAGGATGACCTTGAGCTCGCCGCGGTAATCGCTGTCGATCGTCGCCGGCGCGTTCGCCAGAGTGACGCCGTGCTTCAGCGCCAAGCCCGATCGCGGCCTGATCTGGCACTCGTAGCCCTCCGGCACCGCGATCGCGAGTCCGGTGGCGAACGGCCGCCGCTCCAGGGGCGCCAGCACTCCGTCTTCGGCGCTGGTCAGGTCGTACCCCGCCGAGCCCGGCGTCGCCAGGCTCGGCAGTGGCAGCCCCTCCCCGTGCGGAAGGCGGGTGAGCAGGACCTCGATCAGAGGACGGAACCGACGTCGGTGAGGGGGAGCTGGAACGCCTCCGCGACTCCGGGGTAGACCACCGTGCCCCCGACCACGTTCAGCCCCAGCCGCAATGCCGCATCCGCTTTGCAGGCGGCACGCCAACCCTGCTTGGCCAGCTTAAGTCCATATGGGAGTGTGGCATTGGTCAGGGCGAGGGTGGAGGTCCGGGGCACGCCACCTGGCATATTCGCCACGGCATAGTGCAGGATGCCATCCACGAAGTACGTCGGGTTCTCGTGGGTGGTCGGCTGGATCGTTTCCACGCACCCGCCCTGGTCCACCGCCACGTCCACGATGACCGAGCCCGGCTTCATGAGCTTGAGGTCCGCGCGCTTCACCAGGTGGGGGGCCTTCGCCCCGGGAAGCAGGACCGCGCCGATCACCAGGTCGGCCCCGCGGATGGCGTTCAGAATGGTGTGCCGGTTGGAATACGC
>JACDHV010000016.1 GCA_013820855.1 Gemmatimonadales bacterium
GTGGACCGCCACGGCCGATAGTATCCTGGCCAAGATCGAGCGACTTACGAAAAGAATCTCTGGGACTTCACACTAGGTGACGGCCCGGGCGAACGCCCGGTCCAGCACGTCGAGCGCGAAATCCACGTCTTCGGCGGTGATGCACATCGGTGGCTTGATCCTGAGCACGTTGCCAGCCAGCCCTCCCTTGCCGAGGAGCACGCCCATTGAGCGGGCCTCTTCGAGCACTTGTAGCGTCTCCCCTCCGGCCGGCGCCCGGGTGGCCCGGTCGGTCACCAGCTCGACGCCGAGCATCAGGCCCACGCCCCGCACGTCGCCGATGAGCCGGTGGTCGGCAGCGAGACGCTCGAGTCCCTGACGCAGCCGGCCGCCCACCACCCTGGCGTTCTCCTGGAGCCCGTCCTCCTCGATCACGTCCATGACCGCCAGGCCGGCGGCCATGGAGACCGGGTTTCCGCCGAAGGTGTTGAAGTGGAGCCGCTGGGCCAGCACCTCGGCGATCTCGCGCCGGGTCGTCACCGCGGCGAGCGGGACGCCGTTGCCGAAGCCCTTGGCCATGGTCACGATGTCGGGGACCACGCCGAAGTTCTGAAATCCCCAGTAGTGCTCTCCCGTACGTCCGAAGCCGGTCTGCACCTCGTCGGCGATGCAGAGACCGCCGTGCTCCCGCGCGATGCGATAGGCCTCGCGAAAGTAGTTGGGCGCGGCGCTGGTGACGCCGCCCACGCCCTGAATCGGCTCCGCCAGGAAGGCCGCGATCCACCCGGGGGTCGAGTAGCGGATCAACTCGCCGATGTCGCCCGCGCTGGCGGTGGCGATCTCCTCCGGCGTGCCGCCGAGCGGGCTCCGGTAGGGCTCGGGGCAGAGCGCGTGATGCACGTAGGCGCCCTGAAGGGTGGGGAGCTTCCAGGTGTGGTGCGACGTCAGGCCCATCGCCGAGGGCGAGCCGCCGTGGTAGCCGTTGCGCAGGGCGATCACATCGGTGTGTCCGGTATACAGCCGGGCCATGGTGATCGCGAGGTCGTTCGCCTCGCTGCCGCTGTTGACGAAGTAGGTGACGTCCAGCCCGGGCGGCATCTTGGACGCAAGCCTCTCCGCCAGCCGGGGCATGCCCGGGTGAAGATAGATCGTGGTGGTGTGCTGCAGTGTCTCCATCTGCTCCCTCAGACGTGCCACGACCTTCGGATGGCAGTGCCCGCACGAGACGGTGACGATCCCGGCGAACAGGTCGAGGTAGCGGCGCCCGGTCTCGTCGAAGAGGTACTGCATTTTCCCCTCGACGATCATCAGCGGCTCGCGGTAGAGCGTGAAGACGGCCGGATTCGTGTACCGCCGCCGGGCGGCGAGCACCTCGTCGCGGCCGGGGCCGTCGTAGGGGCGGGGCGTGTAGTCGAAGGGCGGCATCCGCACCGGTGCGGTCAGCGTCTCTGGCATGTCGGTTCCCGGTCGTGGTCTGCGGTTTCTCGGGGGCGCTCTGGCTCGGTCTCGTGGCTCGGGCAGCTCACGACATCCAGTTGGTACCGGCTTCCCGGTTCCACTTCGTCGTGGTCTTCCTGGTGCGGGTCCAGAACTCGATGGAGCCGTGGCCGGTGATGTCACCGACGCCGAACTTCGAGTCGTTCCACCCGCCGAAGGAGAACGGCTCGCGCGGCACCGGGACGCCGACGTTGACGCCCACCATTCCGGCGCTCGCACGCTCGGTGACGTACCGGGCGAGCCCGCCGCTTTCGGTGAACACCGAGGCGGCGTTGCCGTAGGCGGAGGCGTTCTCGATCGCGAGCGCCTGGTCCACGTCACCCGCGCGCACGATGGCGAGGACGGGGCCGAACACCTCCTCCCGGGCGATGGCCATGTCGGGCCGGACGTGGTCGAGCACGGTCGGGCCCACGTAGAACCCACCCTCGCGCCCGGGCACGACCGTGTTCCGCCCGTCCAGCAGCAGCGTGGCGCCCGCCTGTTCCGCCTCGGTGACGTAGCGCTCGATGCGCTCCTTGGCCTCGCCGGAGATGACCGGGCCGAGGTTCTCTCCCGGCACGACCGCCCGCGCGTGCTCCACCAGGCGCCGCACGATGTGGTCGGTGCCGCCGACCGCGACCATGACCGACGCGGCCATGCAGCGCTGGCCGGTGCAGCCCGCCATGGAGGCCACCACGTTGCTGGATGTCATCTCCAGATCGGCGTCGGGCAGGACGAGCAGATGGTTCTTGGCGCCGCCGAGCGCGAGCGCCCGCTTGAGATTGGCCGTCGCGCGGCGATACACCGCCTGGGCCACGCGAGTCGAGCCGACGAAGGTGACGGCCGAGATGCCCGGATGGTCGCCGATCGCTTCGACCACCGCCCGCCCGCCATGTACTACGCTGAACACGCCGTCCGGAAGCCCGGCCTCGGCAAGCAGCTCCGCGATCCGGCCGGCGCTGAGCGGCACCAGCTCCGAGGGCTTGAGCACCAGGCAGTTGCCCAGGGCGATCGCGTTGGGAATGGTCCAGTGGGGCACCATGTTCGGGAAGTTGAACGGCGCGATCGAAGCGACCACGCCGACCGGAAGCCGGTCGGTGCGGCACTCCACACCGCGGCTCACCTCCAGTACCTCACCGGTCACGATCTGCGGCAGCGAGCAGGCGAACTCCGTCAGCTCGATGGCCTTCGCGACCTCCGCCTCCGCCTCGCTCCTCGTCTTGCCATGCTCCTCGGTTATCAGCGCGGCCAGCGAGGCGAAGTCACGCTCGAGCAGCGAGCGGTAGCGGTAGAAGACCTGGACGCGGTCCTTGATGGTTCTGCCCGACCAGCCGGGCAGCGCCTCGCGGGCGGCGCGGACCGCCGCGTCCAGCTCGCCCTCGGTCGATAGCGGCACCTGGGAGAGGAGAGTGCCATCGGCGGGGTTCAGGACTTCGAGCAGCGGGGCCTTCGGCGGGACAAACTGGCCGCCGATGTAGTTGCGCACCGGCGGGTATTTCGGGGGTGACTTGGCGACGGTGGCAGGCATGGTGCGTCCGGGAATGCGAATGGGTAATTTGGATTGTATCAAGTATACAATCGGCTGCCCGGACCGCAACCAAGCGGTCCGGCCGAGTCCCCTGCGAGGTGTCCATGACCGTGACCCCGTCGCCCCTTTCCGAGGCTCGTACGCTCGGGGAGCAGGTCTACCGAGCGGTCCGCGCCAGGATCATAGGTGGCGCGCTGGCGCCGGGAACCTTCCTCAGAGAGAAGGATCTGGAATCGATGGGCGTGAGCCGCACGCCCATCCGCGAGGCGCTGGGCAGGCTCGCGAGCGAGGGCTTTCTGGAGCGGTTGCCGCACCGGGGCTTCCGGGTACCGGAGGAGTCCCTGGGAAATCTGCTCGAGCTCTACCCCATCGTGGCTTCACTGGAGCTGCTGGCCGGCCGGCTGGCGCTGGAGCGGTTTACTCCAGCCGACCTGGCGGAGCTCAAGGCGGTGAACGGCCGGCTCGCCGCCGCGCGGGACCAGGGCGACGTCGCGGCGATGCTCGACCTCAACAACGAGTTTCACCGCCGGATCTCGGAGCGAGGGGGCAACCGCCGGCTGGCGACCCTGCTCGACGATCTCCGCTCCCAGCTCGCCCGCCTCGAGCTGTGGTACTACTCCCAGCACGAGCGCACCCAGCGCTCGATCCGGGAGCACGAAGAGATCATCGCCGCGATCGAGCGCGGCGACCGGGCACGCGCCCTTTCCCTCCTCGAGCACAACATGTCACTCACCTACCACAGCCTGGTGGACGACGGCGCCGGGCCGGACTAGGACGCGGCCTTCGCCGGGTAGGGTCGGCGCAGCTTCACCGGCTCCGGCTTCACCTTGCGGGCCCCCAGGTTCAGCATCTCGACCAGGACCGAAAAGGCCATGGCGAAGTAGATGTAGCCCTTCGGTATGTGCTGCTCGAACGACTCCGCGATCAGCGAGACGCCGATCAGGAGCAGGAAGCTCAGCGCCAGCATCTTGACCGTGGGGTGCCGCTCCACGAACGCGCTGATCGGTCCGGCGAACAGCATCATGAAGCCGACCGCGATGACCACCGCCGTGACCATCACGCCGAGCTCGTCCACCATCCCGATCGCGGTGATCACGGAATCGAGCGAGAAGACGATGTCGAGCAGCATGATCTGGATCAGCACGCTGGTGAACGAGGGCGCCGCCTTGAGGGGGCCACCCTTTTCCTCTCCCTCCAGCCGCTCGTGGATCTCGTGGGTGCTCTTCGCGATGAGGAAGAGCCCGCCGACGAGGAGCACGAGGTCCCGGCCGGAGATCTCCTGGTTCAGGACGCTGAATAGCGGTGCGGTCAGCTGGATGATCCAGGTGAGCGAGAAGAGCAGCGCGATGCGCATGAACATCGCCAGCAGGAGACCGAGGTAGCGCGCGCGGCCCTGCTGATCCGGCGGGAGCTTCCCGGCGAGGATGGAGATGAAGACGATGTTGTCGATGCCGAGCACGATTTCCAGGATCGTCAGGGTCGCGAGACCGATCAGGGCCTGTGGGTCGGTGATCCAGTCCATGGGCGTCGAAGCTCTTATGTGAGGGGCTGACGAACGGAAGAGAAGCGCCGGAAAGACTCAGACGATCCGGGCGGTCACCTCGTGGATGCCGTTGTTCCCGTAGCCCAGCTTGTTCCACTCGGCGCGCTCGGGCTGGGTTCGGCCGGCCATGTCGGTGGCGCGGGCGCGGAGCGTGACGTCACCGGGCCGATCGAAGCCGGCGATGAGCTCCCACCACTGCCAGCTGTGGCGCTTGCGCTCGCCCACGAGCCGGGTCTCGCGCCAGTCCCCGCCGTTCACGCTCACCTCCACCTTCGCGATCGGAGCCGCGCCCGACCAGGCGAGACCCCGCACGACCAGGTCGCCGGGGGCGGCCTCCTGCCCTGGGGCGGGCTCCGTAATGAGCGCGCGGACGCGCTGAAGCGTCACGGGCTCGCGGGTCTCCTTGCCGTCCCGGTCTCGGTAGTAGACGTATTTCTCGGTCTGGTAGTGCCCCTCGAAAGGCCGGTCGCTCACCTCGATTTCGGTCAGCCACTTGACCGAGGCCACGCCGTACCAGCGGGGCACGACGAGCCGGAGCGGAAATCCGTGCTGGATGGGGAGGGGCTCGCCGTTCATCGCGTAGGCCAGGATCGCGTCGGCGTCGCGGGCCTGGTCCACCGTGAGGCTCCGCTCGAAGCGGATGGGTCCACGGGTATTGTCCACCTCGCCACAGTCGGCGCCACGAAAGCGAACCTCGCACGCGCCGGAGCGAATCCCGGCGCGGTCGAGAATATCGGCCAGCGGCACGCCGCTCCATTCGGCGGTGCTCACCGCCCCGAACTGCCAGCGCTCGCCCGGCACGGGCGGGTCGAACTGGGTGCGTCCGTTGCCGGCGCACTCCAGCGTCACCACCTCGGCATGCGAGCGCATGTTGTGAAGCTCGCGCAGGCTCAGGGTGAGGGGACGATCGACCAGCCCGGTCACCTGAAGCCGAAAGCCGGACGCGTCGAGACTGGGGATCGGAAAGTTGTTCCGCACGTAGAACCGGGCGGTCGGCATGACCACGCCGCCCGCCAGCTCGGAAAGCGGCGTCTCGCAGTTGAGCGGGTGGGCGCGGTGGACCACCAGGCCGGCGTCGATCGCGTGCTGGCAGATCTCCGCCGGATCGAGGACGGCCGCGACGTCGCCGGCCGGAACGGACGCGCCGCACCCACCGCTGGCCACCACGCGGGCGCAGGTGGAGGCGGGATAGACGTCGAGGCTGCCGGCCATCTGGAACGGCTGCATGAACTCGCGGAGGCGGGTCTCGTCGGTCGCTTCGACGATGAGGAACATGGTATGCTCGCCCTGCACCACGGCCTCGCCGAGGATCTCGACCCCGTGCCGTCTCACGTTGGGCCGGCTGAGGTGGTTCAGGAGCATGGCCCCCATGTACGGATCCTGCGCCGGACAACGCGCCCCGTCATGGTTGTGCCGGACCAGGAACAGCGGCATCGACCTCTCCCCGAAAGCGTGAGCCCCCCGCCCCACGGGCGAAGAGGCTCAAGGTTAAGGCCCAGCTCGGACGAAATCCATGCTCTCGGCGGGCGGCACCTCCCGCCGGACGACACGCTCCCGCCTCACAGATCGCCGAGGATCCTCGCCTTCACCTGCTCGTACTCCGCGTCGGTCAGGAGCCCCTGGTCGAGCATCTCCTTCGCGCGCTTGAGCCGGGCCGACGGGGACCGCGAGGCGTCCTCCCCGCCCCCTGAAGGCAGACCGCCCATGCCGCTCGCCAGGTGCAGGCCTCCCGACCTCGCCCGCAACTCCTCCAGTTCCCGCACCCGCCGCTTTTCCCGCCAGGCCTGCTCCTGGAACTGGCAGGCGCGGTAGACCTCGTGCGCCTGGTCCTTTCGCAGTCCGCTGAAGCTGAGATGGCGCGGTGCGCCCTCCGCCCCCGCCAGATCGTTGCCCTGGTCCGCCGACACCGTCAGCGTGGCGCCGACGATGCCGACCTGGAGTTGCGCGTCGCGCAGGTCCTGCCAGCGAACGTCCTGCACGGTGAAGCCGCTCACCAGGCCGCGACGCACCGCGATCAGGCGGCCGCTGGTCGCTCCGACGACGAGCCGGCGATGGGTGAGGGCGAAAAGCCGGTGCTGGACGGCGTGGGACTCGAGTCGTTCCCCCTGGATCAGCAACGAGCGGACGGCGTCGAGGCCCGGCGAGCTCTCCACCGGTTCGGCGGAAGTGGCACCCATCGTGGCTCCTGGTGGCGACTCGGATCGGGCGAAGTGGGAAACCGAGGAAGGATATTGCACCGAGCGACTCCCGGAAACTCCCGGTCCATTCCGCCGTACTGCTGCAACGGCCCCCTGGCGACCCATTCTCCATCCAGACGCTCATGCGAACCTCCCTCACCTGCGCGCTCGTGGCTGTCACGCTCAGTCCGCTTCCCTCGACCCTTCCTGGCCAGGCGTCACGCGGCGCGCTCGCGCCGGGAACCTGGGCGATCACCGACGTCACCGTCATTCCGATGACCGGTGACACCGCCATTCCTGACGCCACGGTCGTGGTGCGGAACGGCCGGATCGTCGAGGTGGGTGCAACCCGGAACGTACGAGTGCCGTCGGAAGCCCGGCGGGTGGACGGGCGAGGAAAGTTCCTCATCCCCGGGCTCGCCGATATGCACACGCACCTCTACTCCGATGGCGACGTCCACGACTCGGTCGCGAAGTACGAGCTCGGTGTGATGGTAGCCAACGGAGTCACCGCCACACGCCTCATGATCGGCACCCGGGAACATTTCGGGTTGCGCCGGGAGGTGGAGTCCGGCCGCATCGTCGGGCCGCAGCTCTGGCTGGCCAGCCCGCAATTCACCGGCAAGGAGGACGCGAACAGCCGGGTCGTGACGACGCCGTCGGCCGCGCGGACGGCGGTGAAGGAGATGGCCGATCTCGGCTACGACTTCGTCAAGCTCACGCTCTTCCTGCCACCACCGGTGTACCACGCGATCGTAAGCGAGGCCAAGCGCCAGCGCATTCGGGTGGTGGGACACGTCGATCCGGAGGTGGGCGTCGCGCGGGCGCTGGCGGCGGGGCAGCAGATCGAGCATCTCGACAACTACCTCGAGTCGGTGCTCGCGGACTCGGCGCCGATGCGGAGCTCGGTGTCGGACCGAGGGCTCTTCAAGCTCGCGAACTGGGAGAGTCTCGACTACATCGACGACGCCAAGGTGGATCGGATCGCGGGCGAAACCGCGCGGGCGGGCGTCTACAGCTGTCCGACACTGACGGTGTTCAAGAAGGCGTTCGCCCTGGGGCAGTCGGTGGAGGAGATCGAGTCCAGGCCCGACTGGAGCATCATGCCTCCGGGCCTCCGCACTCTGTATCTCGGCGCCCGGGAGAAGTACTGGAGCAACCCCGCCACCGAAGCGCGGCGGACGCGCTATGTCCAGGTCCGCGACCGGCTGGTGAAGGCGATCGCCGACTCGGGCGGCAAGATCATGGCCGGCTCGGATACGCCCGAGTGGTTCTTCGGCTACGGCTGGACGCTGCACCGGGAGCTGGGGAGCCTCGTCGCCGCCGGGCTCACTCCCTTTCAGGCGCTCGCCGCCGCGACCAGACATCCCGCGGATTTCCTCCGGGCCACGAGGGAATGGGGCACGATCGAAGTGGGAAAGCGAGCCGACCTGGTGCTGCTCGCGGCGAACCCTCTGGAGGACATCCGTAACACCGGCAGGATCGAGGCGGTCGTGCTGGGGGGACGCTGGATCGACGCGGCGGAGCGCGGGCGGATGATCGCGATGGCGGCGGAGCGGCTCGGAGGCGGAGGGTCGTAGCCCGGAGCATCGGCTCGGACCGCGCCTGCTAGAGTCTCAGGGTGCCTTCCACCACCACGACGGCCTGCCCCGACACCCGCACCCCGCCGCCGCTCATCCGCACCTCGATCCGGCTGGGCCTTCCCATGGCGCGGCCCTGCTCGATCACGACCGGCCGTGCCTCCGACGCGAGCTTGTGGGCGACGAGATAGGCGGCGAGCGGCCCCGCGGCGCTGCCGGTGGCGGGGTCCTCGGCGATGCCCACGTTCGGCCCGAAGAAGCGGGCTTGCGTCGGGGCATCCGGATCCAGCGGATCGAGACAGAACAGATAGCAGCCCTGGGCCCCCACCGACCTGAGATATGCCGCGAGCGGCTCCGCCCTGGGGCGGGCACGGCCCAGCGCACCCGGATCCCGCACCGGCACCAGCAGATGTGGAACGCCGGTCGACACCACCTGTGCCTGAAGCCGGCCCATCGAGAGCTCGGCGTCTCCCAGATCCAGGGTCGACGCGAGGGGTGAGATGCCGCCCACCACGACACCGAAGACCGGCTCCGGGTGCGCCATGCTCACCGAGACCACGCGTCCTTCGACGGAGCGGATCTCGACCGTCAGGGCGCGGCCGTCGATCTCCTGGGTGAAGGTCCGCGTCGGGGCGTCCAGGGACAGCCGGCCGGAGCTCGCCAACCACCACCACGCACCCAACGCGTTGTGGCCGACGCCGAACACCTCGGTCCCCGCGGCGGTGAACGACCGGAGCCGCCACTGGGCCTCGGGGAGAGTCGGGGCGAGGACGAACGTGGTCTCCGTCTGGTTGAACTCGCCCGCGATCCGCCGCATCCGCTCGGTGTCGAGGCCGTCCGCGTCCGCCACGACCGCGAGTGGATTCCCGGCATAGGGCTCACTGGTGAAGACGTCCACGAGATAGAACGAAGTCATCGCACCGCCGGCACCACCTCACCGCCGCGGGCGCTCTGAAGCGTGTCCACGTACTCCTTGACCGTCACTCGCACGATCGTTCTCTCTTCGCTGTTTGGTTCACGGAATCGCGCACCACTCCGCCGTCCACCCGGAGCGCCGCTCCGGTCGTGGCGGATGCCTTCGCGCTGCACGCGTATGCTGTCATCGCCGCAACTTCGTCCGGCGTGGCGAATCGCGTCGGTTCCCCGCGACTCGGCGACCCCGCGTGCCACCGCGAGCTGCGCCGTCTCTGGTCATCCCGTAATGGATCATCTCCGTGGGAATTTAGGGCCGACTCACTGGAGGGCGATGGCGCCGATCGTTCCCCCTCCCAGCGCGCGCATGACGTTCGCACCGGTTGACATCGTGACCTCCTCGCGTTCGGGCCGGCCCGTGCGGCCTCCTTCGCAGGATATCCCGCTCGGGCGATCACGCCAACGGTTTGGGAGGACTCAGGAGGGGGAGACGAGGGCGGCCTCGAGCCGGTCGATCAGCTCGGCCTGCGCCGGGTTCAGCCTCGTGCGCGCCGCGTCCGGCTGGAACCAGGCGCAGCGGTCCACTTCGGGAAAGGTGAGCGAGCGGCCCGAGCCCCGGGGCCACTCGCAGCTGGTGGTGTTGCTGACGATCGCGGCCGGGTCGGCGTCGCCCTCCCAGGCCCAGGCATGAATCACCTTACCGGCCTTCTGTCGCACGCTGCCCAGGGGAAGAAACGGCTCGCGCGGCAGGATCCCGGTCTCCTCGTGGAATTCGCGCCGCGCCGCGTCGAGCAGCTCCTCTCCCGGTGCGACCAGTCCCTTGGGAATGGTCCAGGCACCGAGCTCCCTGCCGCGCCAGAATGGGCCGCCGGGGTGGGCGAGGAACAGCTCGAGGCCGGCCGGGGTACGGCGATAGAGCAGCAGCCCGGCGCTGACGTTGCGGTTCTCCGCCATCATCGGACCCGGGTGTCCCGATCCGGGGCCGGGTACGTCGCAGCCGTGCGCGAGACTTCCAAGGTCGGCGGGCGGAGTTGCTGCGACATCATGAGCCGAGAATCACGCTGCGTGGCTCGCGGGCCGGGGTCAGCGTAGTATGTCGGCTTGTCCGGCGGACGGGTAGGTGCCCCGCGCCGTTTGGCGCCGTCGCGGCGGCTCAGAACTCCCGGCGCTTCATCTCCTTGAACAGCCGCTTGGTGTCCGCGTCCTGCTCGGGGGAGCGCTGACGAAGCGTGGGATCGAAATCGGCCGCCTGCTCCTGCCGCGGCGGCTTCACCTTGGCGGCGTTCTTCTTCGCGAGGGCCGCGATCCGCTGGTCGTCGCGTCGGGTCATCGAGTCTCCATGATCAAATCAGGGTTCACTGGATCCGCCGAAATGCGTTGCCGAACATCAAGTTTGGTACCGAACCTCCGGTCTGGGACCGAGCCTCCAGCCCTAAAGATAGCGTCCAGCCGGTTTCGCACGGGCCGGCGCCCCCGGGCATGCACCCTGCCAATACCTCCGGGGTACGCACTTTTCCCCGGAGGAATCCATGCGTTCGGCCAGACTGATGGGTGCCGCGTTCGCAGTTTTCGCTGCAGCGGCTTGCAGGCCGGTAATGTCCGACCCCCAGCCGCGGCCGGAGCCGGCGGCTCGGCGGGCGCCGAGTACCGCGGCCACCTTGGGAATACCTCCCGGGCACCTCCCCTCGCCCGGCATGTGCCGGGTCTGGGTCCCGGGCAAGCCGCCCGGCCACCAGGCCAAGGCCAGAAGCTGCTCCAACATCGAGCGGTCGGCGCCCGCGGGAAGCTGGATCGTCGAGCGGCCGGGCAGGGACAGGAGGGTCGTCCACGTGCGGGTCGTGGACGAGCGCCGCCCCGGCGTGGTGGTCCGGATGCGGGTGTACGAGTTGCGGGACGGCAAGCTGATCCGCGAGGGGTGAGACGGTCCGGGGGGCAGCCGCTACTCTTCAGCCATGGCTCACCCGGTTCCCTTCGCGATGCGCGCCGTGCGGTTCGACCGCTACGGCAGTTCGGAGGTCCTGAAGGTCCGCACCATCCCGGTGCCCGGACCCGGGCGCAACGACGTCCTGGTCCGGGTGCACGCCTCGGGGCTCAATCCCAAGGATGCCATCGTTCGACGGGGAGGACTGCGCCTGCTCACGGGACGCGCCTTCCCACGCGGGACCGGCTACGACTTCTCGGGCGAAGTCGTCGCGTACGGTGCGGGTGTCTCCGATCTCACGCACGGCGACCGGGTTTGGGGCTTTCTGGACGGCTTCCTGGGAGGAGCGGCGGCGGAGTACGCCGTCGTGCCCCGCGGGTGGATGTCGCGGATGCCCCCGCGGCTCCGGTGGGTCGAGGCGGCGGCCCTGCCGCTCGTCGGCGCTACGGCACTGCAGGGACTTCGAGACGGGGCGCGGCTCGGGGCGGGTGAGCGGGTGCTCATCAAGGGCGCCAGCGGAGGCGTCGGCAGCGCGGCCATTCAGATCGCGAAGGCGCTGGGGGCACAGGTCACCGCCCTGGCGAGCGGACCGGGCATCGACCATTGCCGCGGTCTCGGTGCAGATCGGGTGGTGGACTATCGCCGGACGGCTCCGGAATTCCTGGAGGATCGGTTCGACGTCTTCCTCGACTGTGTCGGCCGGAGCCCTTACCGCGTGTACCGTCGGCTCTTCGCACGTGGTGGGCGATGGGTGACGATCGCTCCCGAGCCGGTGGTGTATGCTCTCACCCCAATCTCTCGACTGCTGGCTCCCGTGCTCGGCGGCCCGCGACTCGGATACGTGGCGGTGAAGCCGCGCCGCGCGGACCTGGAGGAGCTCGGGCGGCTGGTCGAAGGCGGCCTTCTGCGCATGCCGGTGACCGCGATGTACCCCCTGGACGAGATCGGCGCCGCGCACGATGCCGTGGCCGGTCTGCACGGCCGCGGCAAGCAGGTGATCGTCATCTCACCCGAGGCGCTCAGCGAGCGCGACGCCGGCAACGAAGCGGTCGAGGTCCCGTAGGGCGCTCGCGCTCTTGACGGGTCCCGCACCGCCTGGGTACTCTGCCCTACCTTCACCCAGACATGTCACGGGTCGTCGCTTCCCCCGCGACGTCTCCCCTCAGACGCCACGACGCAGCTCGCTGCGCGTCGTGAGAATTCACCGATGCGACATCGCCGAGGCTCCCCCCGTGCCGGGCGCGGACTCTTCCTGGCCAGCACCGCCGCACTCTGGCTTGCCTGCGGCGGCGGCGGCGAGCTCACCGCGCCGACCACCGGTGCGCTCGAGGTCACGACGAGCACGACCGGGCCGTCCCCGGACCCCGACGGGTACCTGCTCACCTTCGACGACGTGGAGGTGCAGCCGATCGGTGTCGCCGCGGCGGCGACGTTGTCCGATCTCGCTCCCGGCCCTCACCGGGTCGGTCTCGCCGGCGTCTCACCCAACTGCACCGTTCAGGGCGCCAACCCTCGTACGCTGACCATCGTCGCCGGGGAGACGGCTGCCGAGGCGATCGCCGTCGTCTGCGCCGAGGCGCCACCCGCCACCGGCGACCTCACCGTCACCACCTCCACCAGCGGGCCCTCACCCGATCCGGATGGCTACAGCGTCACGGTGGACGGCGATGGGGGCCGGGCCATCGACGTGACCGGGAGTGTCGCCATTACGGACCTGAGCGCGGGCGACCATCAGGTCGGGCTCGGCGGCATCGCCGCCAACTGCACGGTGGCGGGCGACAACCCTCGAGCCGTCACGGTCGTGGCGGGCGGGGTCGTAGCCATCGAGTTCAGCCTCGAGTGCGGCGCCCCTCCGCCCGCCAGGGGCACGCTGACGGTCACCACGGCCACCAGCGGACCCAGCCCCGACCCCGACGGGTACGTCTTCACCGTCGGCGGCGGGCCGGAGCAGCCGATCGGCGCGGGCGCCACGGTGACGGTGGCGAACGTGGAGGCCGGCACCACCGCGGTCGAGCTCTCGGGGGTTGCGGCGAACTGCTCCGTCGGCGGGCAGAACCCGCGCCCGGTGACGGTGCCGGCGGGCGGCACGGCCGGGGTCGAGTTCACCGTCACGTGCGAGGCGGACACCGGCAGGCTCGCAATCACGACGACATCCACCGGCTCGCCCGCGGATCCGTCGGGGTACACCGTGAGGGTCGATCGGGAGCCGACGCTCTCCATCGGCGCCAACGCCACCCGCACCATCGACGGCCTGGCCCCGGGACCGCATACCGTCGAGCTCGGCGACATCGCCGACAACTGCGCCGTCCAGGGCCAGAATCCGCGCAACGTGAGCATCACGGCGTCACAGACGACCGCGGTAGCCTTTACCGTAGCGTGCTCGGCGACCACGGGAACGCTGGCGATCAGGGTCGCCGGCCTGCCCGAGGGTGTGCGCGCCGCCGTGACGGTGACGGGGCCCGGGGGCTATCGCGCGGAGCTGACCTCCACCGAGACCCTCGCCGACCTCGTTCCAGGGCAGTACACCATGAACGCGGCGAGCGTCAGCAGCGGTGGCACCACGTATGCGCCGAGCCCGGCGAGCCGCACGGTGGCCGTCTCCGCGGGCGCCGCCGCCGAAGTGGCTGTCGCCTATGCGGCGGCGTCCGCGCCCTCGCTGAATTTGAGCATCGCGGGTTTCAACCTCACCCAGAGCGTTCAGAGCTTCGGCAACGAGGTACCGCTGCTTTCGGGGCGGGATGCGCTGCTGCGAGTGGTCGTGCTGGCGAACGAGAGCAACACCGCGACCCCTCAGGTCCGGGTGCGGCTGTACGACGGCGGCACCCTGGTGGAGACGCTCGCGATTCCCGCGCCGGCCGACACGGTGCCGACCGGCCGCATGGATGGCGTTCTCGGCACCACCTGGAACGCCCTGATACCCGGCTCGCGCATCCGGCGCGGGCTGAGGCTCCTCGCCGACGTGGACCCCTCGAATGCAACGCCCGAGGCCGACGAGACCGACAACATGTATCCCTCGGGAGGGCCGCAGGCCCAGTCCGTGCGGACGGCTCCGCCGCTCTCCGTCGTCCTGGTTCCGGTGCGGCAGAGCGCCAACCAGCTCCAGGGAGACGTCACGACCGCCAACCGGGATCGGTATCTCGACTTCACCCAACGCATCTACCCGATCCCGGGCTACCAGGCGGACGTGCACGCGGTGTATACGACGGCCACCCCCGAACCGCTCCAGTCGGACAACGCCAACGGGGCATGGAACACGGTGCTGAGCGAGATGGCCGCGCTCCGGCTGGCGGAGGACAGCGAGCGCCACTACTACGGCGTGGTACGCGTCGGCTACGGGTCGGGACTCGCCGGCATGGGCTTCATCGGCCTCCCGGTCGCCATCGGGTACGACGATCCGGGCGATCGCGGCCGGATCGTCGCCCACGAGCTGGGCCACACCTGGGGGCGCAGACACGCGAACTGCGGAGGCGCCGACAACCCCGACCCCAGCTTTCCTCACCCCAACGGCACCATCGGTCGAATCGGCTACGACCTCACGGACGGCATCCTCAAGCAACGGACCACGCCGGACGTCATGGGGTACTGCGGCGATCCCTGGATCAGCGACTACACCTACCAGGGCGTGATGGACTTCCGCGGCACCGCGCCCGGTCCAGGCTGGTCCTCGGTGGCCCAGTCCACGCTGCTGGTATGGGGCCGGATCGCGAGCGGCCGAGTGGTGCTCGAGCCCGCCTTCCGGGTCGTGACGCGCCCCGTGCTGCCCGAGCGGCCGGGAGCGTACGCGATCGAAGGGAGCGCGAGCGATGGCTCCAGGGTGTTCGGCCTGACGTTCGACCCGACCGAGGTGGCGGACGACCCGCGCGACGGCCGGCACTTCGCCTTCGCGGTGCCCCTCGACGAGAGGAGCACCGCTCGACTGCAAACGATCCGGCTGACGGGACCTGGCGTGGGGATGGCTGCGGTTTCCGCGGCTCCGGCCTCGCTTCGAGCCGGTCCGGCGAAGCCCGCCAGCGCAACGCTGTCGGCCGGCGGCGTCACGATCGAATGGGATGCCGCGGCGCAGCCGATGGCCATGGTCCGCGACGCGCGCTCGGGCGAGGTGCTCTCGTTGGCGCGCGGCGGAAGTGTCCTCCTGCCTGCAGTGGTGAGCGTGGTCGAGCTGGTGATGTCGGACGGGGTGCGGAGCAGCACCGCGACCCTCCGGGTCCGGCCCTGATCGGCGCCAGGCTCCGGCCCACCGGGGCATCGGTCACATAGGCTGTCGGCGGGGAGTCCTTGATCGGTGGCAACCCGATGGCGCTGGGGATGACGCTGAACGGCGCCCATGGTCGAACGTACAGTGACAGGCAAGCCGCGGTGCGGCTCGAGGGCATGGCGGAGGCGGCGATCAACCAGGGCTATCGCGACCTCCTCGGGCTCCTCGGCGGCCTGGATTCCCGCACGGAGCTGCGGATCGCCAATTCGATCTGGGGCCACTCGAAGCTGCCCATCGCGCCGGCGTTCACGGAGGCGGGACGCGCCTTCTTCGACGCGGAGGTCGGCACCCTGGACTTCGGGAGCCCGGAAGCGCTCACGGCGATCAATGGCTGGGTGAACGGGAAGACCAAGGGCCGGATCCCCAGGCTGCTCGACCAGATCTCGGCGGACGAGGTCCTCTTCCTGATCAACGCCATCTATTTCAAGGGAAGGTGGCGGAACGCCTTCGACCCGAAGGACACGCGCGACGGCCGCTTTCACGGGGACGGCCGGAACCGGGCCGCACGGCTCATGTTTCGGCGCGGAGGCCTGAGGTATCAGGGCGCCGACGACCATCAGGCCGTGGATCTGCTCTATGGCCACGGGGCGTTCGCGATGACGGTGCTCCTGCCGAGGCCAGGCCGCACGCCAGCCGAGCTCCTGGCCGGCCTCGACCCCGCGAGCTGGGGGCGCTGGCGGAGCGATTCACCGAGGCGGAAGTCGCGCTCACCCTCCCTCGCTTCCGTCTGGAGTACGGACGCAAGCTCAAGGACGATCTCATCGCGATGGGAATGGGGATCGCCTTCTCGAGCGAGGCGGCTTTCTCCAGGATCGCCGACGTGCGGCCGAACCGGCTGTACCTCACGCGAGTGGATCAGAAGACGTTCGTCGAAGTGAACGAGGAAGGTACCGAAGCGGCGGCGGCCACGGCCGTCGGGGTCGGCGTCACTTCCGCACCGCAAGTGGTGGAGATGAGAGTGGACCGCCCGTTCGTGTTCGCCATCCGGGAGCGGCTCTCGGGGGCGGTGCTTTTCCTCGGGGTGATGAACGCGATCGGTGACTGACCGCCGTCAGGCCGGACGTGACCGAGGCAGGCGGCTCAGCCGGAACGACAGCCAGATGTAAAACGCGGGATAGGCGAGTGAGAGCCACGCCACCCAGCCTGGCGCCCGCGGATAGTCGGGCAGCAGGCACAGCATCACGCCCAGCCAGAGGACGGCCCCGACGATCACGGGCGTCCGCCAGGGCCGCGGCGTCAGGTTGGGATAGAGGAACCTGATCGGCAGCACCGTCGCCACCGCCAGGAGCACGAGCGCCCCGGCGTTCACTCCCGGTCCGTAAAGCCGGTGCACGAAGCCGGCATAGAACGCCACCACGTTCCAGTAGGACGGAAAGCCGAGGAAGAATCCGCCGGCCTCGTCCTTGATCCCGGCGTTCGCGAACCCGAAGAGCGACGCGAGCAGTGCCGGCGCCACCCAGAGGAGGCCCGGCTCCGGAACCCAGCCCATTCGCCAGATCAAGAGCAGAGGCACGAAGGTGTAGGTGAGGTAGTCCACGATGTCGTCGATCTTCCGTCCGTCGATCGCCGGCAGCCACCGCTTCACCTCCCACCGCCGCGCCAGCGGCCCGTCGGTCGCGTCCACCAGCACCGCCACCGCGAGCAGCAGGAACACGCGCCGCGGATCCGGAGCGGGGGCGCAGATCTCCATGGTGGCGAGGAAGGCGAGAGCCGCCCCTGAGGCGGTGTAGAGATGCAGGGCGACGGCGCGGACCTTCGGTCCCACCGTCACGCTCCCTGCGAGAGCCCCTGGTACAGCTCCCAGGAGGCGCGCTCGACCCAGCACTCGGCCAGCCTCCCTTCCCTGACGCTCCAGATGGCGATGCCGGTGAACGACACTGGACGCCCGTCCGCGGGCAGACCGAGGATGCCGTTGTTGGTGCCGCTGCAGATCCACCGGGAGACGACACGGTCTCCGGCGGCGCTCGCGAAGGCTTCCACGCTCGTGGTCCGCGCGTCGCGAAGGCGGTGCTGGAATTCCCTCACCCAATTCTTGAACGCTTCGCGGCCTTGCACCACCATGCCGCCGGTGGTGATCACGTAGTCTTCCGTCATCAGCTCGTCGATGGCGCCCAGGTCGTGCTCGGGTCCCCACACTCGGCTCAGGAACTCGAGCGCCAACCGCTCGGCGCCGCGGGCCGGAGCGGGAGCGGCCTCCCGCGCCCTTGCTTCCGTCGCCTCGTCGAGCCGTGATCGGAGCGCCGCGAGGATCGGGTGGGCGGCCGTGTAGGCCTGCCCGTAGCCGAGGTTGAATCGGTAGTCGAAGCCGGCCGGGTTGAGTCCCTGGGTGTGCTGCAGGATCGTTTCGAGCTTGTCGAGCCCCTTGGCGAGCCGGGCCTCGGGCGTCTCCGCGGACTCGTACTCATCCCACAGAGCCCTGAGCTCCTCCCGCAGCCGCGCCGGCAGCGGAGACAGCACCGACTCCAGATCCTCCCGCTCGAGCGCCGCCTTGCCCGACCCCGGAGCCTGCTGCGGGGCGGGTACGTCTCCGTGAAGCGCCTCGCCGAGATCGTGGATCAGGCAGATCTTGAGCAGGCGGGCGAGGTCGATCCCCGGGAAACGGTCGGACAGCACGGCGGCCATGAGCGAGACGCGCCAGGTATGGGCCGCGACGCTCTCGCGCTCGCCGGATGTGGTCCATCCGCTGCGCGGCGTGCTCTTCAGGCGCTCCGCGGTCCGCAGGAACGCCAGAATGCCGTCGAGCTCCGGATCGGCGCTCATGGCAGTTGGAGGAAGACGGGGCTCACGGGCGAAAAGTAGCCGCGGTCCGCCGCGCCGCGGCATGGGTCAGGATGCGGGCTCGCCGTCGAAAGCCGGAGTGCCCTTCACCGGACTGTTTCGGCCCAGCCGGCCGGGGCCGTTAGACTTGGCGCAACGATACGGAGGTTCCGCGGTGCCCTGGCAGCTTCACGTTCTGTTCTCCGCCGGCCTGGTGGGCTGTGTCCAGCAACCGGCAACCCGGACCGCCATCGTGGTGGATACCGGCTTGTCGGTTGCCATGCGCGACGGCGTGGTGCTGAGAACGGACGTCTGGCGTCCCGCCGGCGGAGAGCGGGTGCCGGTACTGGTCAACCGCACGCCCTACGGCCGTAGTGAGGATGCCGCCGGGCCAGGCTTCGTCCGCGTGGCGATCATGCGGGGATACGCCGTGTTGGTGCAGGACGTGCGCGGGCGCTACGGGTCGGGCGGCGAGTACGAGCCGTACCGCCACGAAGGCAAGGACGGTTACGACACGATCGAGTGGGCGGCACGGCAGCCATGGTCGAACGGCGTCGTGGGCACCTTCGGGCTCTCCTATCCCGGCGCGGTGCAGTGGCTCGCCGCGGTGGAGCGGCCGCCCTCGCTGAAGGCCATGGTGCCGGCGATGACCTATGCCTCTCCCGAGACCTTCTGGTACTCCGGGGGCGTCTGGGACGGCTCGTGGCTCGACTGGACCTGGTGGAACATCGCGCCCGACCTCCGGCGCCGGCTCGGCCGCCCGGGGCCCCGGACCGACAGCGAGGTCGCCGCCGCGTGGGAGCGCGCCGGCGAACGGGCGCGGCGGCATCGTCCGCTGCTGACGCTTCCGGACTTTCAGGGTGTCGCGCCATGGTACTACGAGTGGATGCGACATCCGCCCGGCGATCCCTGGTGGAGCTGGGCGACGCTGGAGGGGCGCCACCACCGGGTCGAGGCGGCCGTACTCAATCTGTCCGGCTGGTTCGACGAGCCCTATGGGCCGGCTGGCGCGGTGACCAACTATACGGAGCTGGTGCGCGCCCGGCCTGCCGACTCCTCGAGAGCGCGGCTTATACTCGGCGCCTGGACTCATGGCGTGGACGCGCTCGGGCAGAGGAAGGCCGGAGAGCGGGACTTCGGCCAGGCGGCCACGATCGACTACACCGAGACCGTGCTGCGCTGGATGGACCGCCACCTCAAGGGTGCGGCGGGCGGGGCGGAGGAGGCAGCCGTTCGGGTGTTCGTCATGGGCGCCAACCGATGGCGCACGTTCGATGCATGGCCGATACCGGGAACCGCTCGCGACACGCTGTACCTGGGAGGACCTGCCGACTCCGCCGGGCCCGGGCGGCTGCTCCCGCTGCGTCTCCCGCCCACCGAGGCGACGAGCATCATCCACTCCGACCCGGCCGACCCGCTCGCCGACCCCTTCGGAGGGGCCTACGGCGCCCACGACTATCGCGAACTACCCGGCCGGCCCGGACTGGTCGTGTTCGAGACTCCGCCGTTCGCCGCGCCGTACGAGCTTATCGGGCAGGTGACGGCGGAGCTGTCGGCGAGCGCGTCGGTGCCCGACTTCGATCTCTGGATGCAGCTGTACGATGTCGCGCCGAATGGCACGGCGTGGAATCTGGCGAGTCCCGGCACCGCGCTGCTGCGGGCGAGCTACCGCCACGGCGGCCCCGACCGCCACCCGGTGCCGGAGGGCGGCGTGGTCCGCCTCCGCTACGACGGCCCCGTCACGGCCAACCGGTTCCTGCGAGGGCACCGGCTGCGCCTGGTGTTTTCGGGAGCCTTCTCGCCGCTGTTCTCGGTCAATCCGCAGACGGGCGAGCAGGAATTCGAGAGCGATGGCACGAGGGCGGGCGATATCCGGATCCACCACTCCACGAGGCACGTCTCCTGGATCGCACTGCCGGCGGCTCCGCCGGACACCAGCGAGCGCTAGCGTGCCGACCGCCGACGGCGCCACCGGCTTCGTGCGCGTGCGCGGAGCGCGCGAGCACAACCTCAAGAACGTGGACCTCGAGGTCCCCCGCGACGCGCTGGTCGCCTTTACCGGGGTCTCGGGTTCCGGCAAATCATCCCTCGCGTTCGGCACGCTGTACGCGGAGGCGCAGCGGCGGTACCTCGAGTCGGTCTCCCCCTACGCCAGGCGTCTGTTCGACCAGATGGGCGTGCCCGACGTGGATTCGATCGAGGGCTTGCCGCCGGCCGTGGCACTCCAGCAACAGCGCGGATCGCCCACTACTCGCTCGTCGGTCGGAAGCGTCACCACCCTCTCCAACCTCCTCCGCATGCTGTACTCGCGGGCCGGTGAGTATCCCTCGCGCAGGCCGGTGCTGCTCGCGGAGGCGTTCTCGCCCAACACACCGGAGGGCGCATGCCCACGATGTCACGGGCTGGGCCGGGTCTACGAGGTCACCGAGCGGTCGATGGTGCCGGACGACTCCCTGACCATCCGCGAGCGTGCCATCGCCGCCTGGCCCACCGCGTGGCACGGGCAGAACCTGCGCGACATCATCACCACACTGGGATACGACATCGATCGGCCCTGGCGTGAGCTCTCGAAGAAGGACCGTCAGTGGCTGCTCTTCACGGAAGAGCAGCCGACCGTCCCGGTCTACGCCGGGTACGACCGGAACGAGGTGCGCCGGGCCATCAAGCGCGGTGAGCCCGAGGATTACCAGGGCACGTTCACCAGCGCCCGGCGGTACGTGCTGGGGACCTTCGCCAATACTCAGAGCGCGTTGATCCGGCGGCGGGTGTCGCGCTACATGCAGGGCGCCGAGTGCGCGGTCTGCCACGGCAAGCGCCTCCGCCCGGAGTCACTCGCGGTGACATTCGCGGGCCTCGACATCGCCGATATGTCACGCCTGCCGCTGAGCCGGCTGGCCGCCCTCTTCGGCGGGACCGGTGGGGGCACCGCGCCGCACCTGGCGAAGGTGGATGAGCGGCACCCCGAGAAGGAGGTCGCGGCCCAGCGGATCGCCCAGGATCTCGTCGCCCGTCTCGCCGTGCTGCTCGAGCTCGGCCTCGGCTATCTCACGCTGGAGCGGAGCACGCCGACGCTGTCGCCGGGCGAGCTCCAGCGGCTGCGGCTCGCGACCCAGGTGCGATCCAACCTGTTCGGCGTGGTATACGTGCTCGACGAGCCTTCGGCGGGGCTTCATCCGGCGGACACCGAGGCTCTCCTCGCCGCGCTCGACGGGCTCAAGGCCGCGGGCAACTCGCTCTTCGTCGTCGAGCACGACCTCGACGTCATCCGGCACGCGGACTGGATCGTGGATGTGGGTCCCGCGGCCGGTGAGGAGGGAGGTCGCGTGCTCTACAGCGGCCCGCCCGAGGGGCTCCGGCTGGTGAAGCGATCGGAGACGCGACGATACCTCTTCGGAGACATTGCGGGTCCTGACCGTGCGCCGCGTGTGCCGGCAGGCTGGCTCCGACTGGAAGGCGTCAGACGAAACAACCTTCACGGACTGGACGTCACGTTCCCGCTGGGCGTGTTCACGACGGTGACCGGGGTGTCCGGCTCGGGGAAGTCGAGCCTGGTGAGCCAGGCGCTGGTCGAGCTGGTCGCGGCGCACCTGGGCCACGAGGTGCCGCCGGAGGAGGACCAGGAGGGCGGAGAGCTGAACCCATCGGCTCCGGAGACGCTCGGCGGTCGGATCGTGGAAGGCGCGGAACTGGTCGGGCGACTCGTACGGGTCGATCAGAAGCCCATCGGTCGCACGCCCCGTTCCAATCTTGCCACCTACACCGGACTGTTCGACCACGTCCGCAAGCTCTTCGCGGCGACGAAGCTGGCGCGTGCGCGCAAGTACGGGCCCGGACGCTTCTCCTTCAACGTGTCGGGAGGCCGCTGCGACAACTGCGAAGGCGAAGGGTTCGTGGAGGTCGAGCTGCTCTTTCTGCCGACGGTGTACGCTCCCTGTCCGATCTGTCACGGCTCCCGCTACAACGCGAAGACACTCGAGGTCGAATACCAGGGAAAGTCCATCGCGGATGTTCTGTCGATGACCGTGGATGGGGCATGGGAGTTCTTCGCCGGGGAGCCGCACGTGCGCCGGGCGCTGGAGGCCCTCCGCCAGGTCGGCGTCGGATACCTCAGGCTCGGCCAACCCGCCACCGAGCTTTCCGGCGGCGAAGCGCAGCGAATCAAGCTGGCGACCGAGCTCCAGCGCACGCATCGCGGCGACACGCTCTACGTTCTCGACGAGCCCACCACCGGACTGCACGCCGCCGACGTGGACAAGCTCATGGCGCAGCTGCACGGGCTGGTGGACTCGGGGAACACGGTGATCGTGGTGGAGCACGAAATGCGCGTCGTCGCGGGCAGTGACTGGGTGATCGACATCGGGCCCGGGGCGGGTGAGGAGGGGGGACGGATCGTCGCGGCGGGAACTCCCGAGGAGGTAGCTCGAACGGCCGGCAGTCGGACGGCGAAGTATCTGGCGCGCTACCGCTAGCGAAGCGGGTCGTCTCCGTCTACGTGCAGGCTCGCGCCGCCCTCCCGCCGAAGGAGCGCGCGCTTCCGCTCCACGCCCCAGCGATACCCCGAGAGGCCCCCGTCGTTGCGAACGACCCGGTGGCAGGGAATCGCCACGGCGAGCAGGTTGGCGGCGCAGGCACGCGCCACCGCTCTCACGGCCGTGGGGGCTCCGAGGCGCGCGGCCAGCATGGTGTAGCTCACCGTCGCCCCGGGAGGTATCTCCCTGAGGGCCTGCCAGACCCGCTGCTGGAACGCCGTCCCCCGAACGTCGAGCGGCAGGTCCAGCCCGATGCCAGGAGCCTCGACGAAGCCCACGACCCTCGCCACCAGTTGCTCGAACTCCGCGTCGCCTCCCACGAGAACGGCACGGGGGAACCGGTCCTGGAGATCGCGGGACAGCGCGTCGGGGTCGTCGCCCAGCAGGATGGCACAGACGCCCTGCTCGCTGCTGGCGACCAGGATGGCTCCCAGGGAGCATTCACCGACGGCGAATCGGATCTCCGCATCGGCTCCACCGGCACGGTAGGTCGAAGGCGTCATGCCCAGGACCCGTTCCGACTCTCCGTAGAATCGCCCGTTGGAGCTGTAGCCCGAGTCGTAGATCGCGGCGGTGACGGTGCGGGTCCGGCCCAGCTCGCGGCGAATCCGCTCGCCGCGATGGGCCGCCGCGTAGGCCCGCGGCGTGAGTCCCGTGACGGCCTTGAACACACGATGAAAGTGGAACGCGCTCAACCCGGCGCGCGTGGCGAGCTGCTCGAGACTCGGCGCCCTCGGTGCGCTCTCGATGAACCGGCACGCCTCCGTGACGCTGGCCGTGTGCCGCTCGAGCAGCGACGGACGATCCGGCCCGCAGCGCTTGCAGGGGCGGAACCCGTCACGCTCCGCCTCCTCGCGAGTGGTGTGGAACCTCACGTTCTCCGGCCGCGCCAACCGGGCCGGGCACGACGGACGGCAGTACACGCCGGTGGTCCGGACCGAGTACCAGAAGGTGCCGTCCGCCTCGGCGGAACGGGCTACGACCGACTCCCATCGGGGGTCGCTTTCGGTCTGGACGGCGGGGTCCCTCATCTTCTTCGACATGGTCACTCCACTCCTTCCACTGCGTCGGTGCACTTTCCTTCACAAGGGAAGTGTACCGCTTCGAGGCCCTCGCGGCGCTCCGATTCTTGCTCTCGAATCCTCGCCTGTCCACAAGATATCCTCTGTCCTGGCAACGGCTACGGCGCTCCTTGGCGAGGCGGCGCCTCCGGCTAAGCGGGGCCGTTCAGGGCGAGACGTGAGCCCCCTCACCGCAGAGAGGCCGCCGGAGTGAAAGAATGGGTGGTATGCTGGACCCCTAACTTGTTGACAGGAGTAAAGATGAAAATAGCCAGCCTAGCAATTCTAAGCCTGTTCGCCGTCGCCGCATGCGATACCCGACCCGGCGCGGACGAAACCGGCGCCCGGGGCGCGGGCGTAGATGCGGCGGATACGATCATCACCCAGGAGCGGAGGGTCGAGACCGATACGGCATTCGTCACCACCGACACCACCGTCGATGTGGACACCGTCTCCGGTGGAGGCGACGAGTCGGTCAGCAGGGACACCCTTCAGCGGTAGAGGGTTCGACGGCTGAGCTCGGGCTGGCCGCCAGCGCGCGGTCAGCCACTCAGTCAGTCCCCGACGTGCCTGGCAGCCGGACCCAATCCGACCATGCGGCCTTCGGCTGAAGAGCGTATCCCCGCTTCGATCAGATCCATCACCCCGACAGCCTGCGCCGGCGTCACTGGCGGCTCCCCGTCTCCACGGACCGCGTCACGAATCGCGGCGTAGTACTCCAGATAGTCGCCGGCTGGAGCCGGGAGTTCCGCGGGCGATTCCTCCTCACCCGCGACGAAGATCAAGGGATCCGGATCCCGGCCCCAGCCGGGCGAGCCGGGCTCCAGGCCGCGGGCGAGCTGCTCCTCCTGCACGTCACCATGGCGCTTGATCAGGCTGCCCTTGGTGCCCCGCACGAGAAACCGCGCGGGTGACTCCGCCGCGAGCATGCTGGAGGAAAGGATCACCCGCGCCGACCCGTAGCCGAGCACCGCGTGGAACCAGTCCACGGCCTCACCGCCGGTGCGCTGTACCTGCAGATCCGCGTAGAGGCTGTCCGGGGGTCCGAGCAGCAGCAGTGCCTGATCGATCAGGTGCGGGCCGAGATCGTACCACACGCCCGATCCGGGCCCCGCGCGCTCGCGCCATCGGTCCCGTATCGTGGGACGATGCCGGCTCATCTCGGATCTGACCTCGACGACCTCACCGATCCGGCCCCCGGCGATCTCCCTCCTGATGCCCAGGAAGTCGCTGTCCCAGCGGCGATTCTGAAACACGGACAGGACGCGCCCGGCCGCTGCTGCGGCAGCTGTGAGCGCCCGGGCCTCCGCCGCCGTGATCGTGAAGGGCTTGTCCACCACGACGTGCTTGCCGGCCTCCAGGGCCGCCTCGGCGAGTGCAGCGTGCGTGTCGTTGGGCGTCGCGATCACGACCAGATCCACACCGGGATGGCGGATGGCGGAGATGGCGTCGGAGACGAGCACGGCGCCGGGGTAGATCGACCCCGCTCCGCGGTCACGGCGTGAGGCGATGACCGTCAGCGTGAGGCCCGGCGTCGCCGAGATCAGCGGCGCATGAAATACGCGGCCGGCATAGCCGAAGCCGATCAGCGCCACGCCGCTCAGATCGCGCCCTCCCGCACCACCTCACCCAGGATCCCGACCGCGTCGAGAAGCTGGCGGTCCGACAAGTAAGGCGCCGGGCCGAGCCGCAGGATCTCACCGCGAGCATCGGTGAAGACGCCTCGATCGTGCAGTCTCCGGGCGAGGGACGTGGCGGCGGTGGAGCGGAGCGCCAGAAAGCCGGCGACCTCGCGAAGCGGTGTGCCGCGGTCACGGCTGAGCACCGCCGGGTCGAGATCGAGCGCGTCGAACGCCGCCGCGAGCACGCCGATCTGATGCTGGCTCACCTCGCGGAGGAGGGCCGGTTCGAGAGCCTGCTCGCGGAAGAAGTCGAACACCGCGGCGGCACGGTAATGGCTCGTGGGATCGTACGTCGCGCCCGCGAACCGGTCGCCTCCGGCCCCGTACGTCACGCGGTGGGGGCGCTGCCGGTCGGCGAGCGCCGTGAACTCGCTGAACCAGCCGGTCACGACCGGCCGAAGGTCCGTGTCGCGGGGAATGCGGAGAAAACAGTTCCCTTCGCCGAGCTGACAGTATTTGTACCCGCCACCCACGACGAACGCATCGTCGAGCCCCTCCTCTACAAGAGAAACCGGTACCACGTTGAGCGCGTGATAGGCATCGAGCAGCAGCGCGGCCCCCTGCCGCCGGCAGCTCTCGGCCACCTCGCCGAGCCCGCGGGCGATGCGGCCGGTGTCGAAGAAGACCGAGGAGACGAGCACCAGGGCGGTACGCTCGTCCACCGCGCGGCCGATTCGCGGCGCCAGGGACTCGATCGGATCCTCCGGAACCCGGACCACCTCCAGGCCCTCCTCGGCCAGGCGATCGAGCTGGCGGCGTATCGTGTGGAATTCGCCATCGGTGGTGACGAGGCGCGGTCGGGCTCGGAGCGGCAGGGCGGACAGCAGCCGCACCAGCAGCTCGTGGGTGTTCGCCGCCAGCGCGATGCCGCCGCCCCCGTCGCCGAGCAGCCGCGCGAAACCGGCGCGTACCCGCTCGGCCTTCGCGAACGCCTGCTCCCACTTGTCGTCCACGTAGCGCGCCGCGTCGAGCCAGGCGGCGGCGTGTGCCTCGAAGCACCGGTCGGGCCACGCCTGGTGGGAATGTCCGGTGAGCAGCAGCCGCTGGGAGACCCGGAATTGCGAGTAGTGGGGGGCGAGTGCGTTGGGGGAGGCGTAAAGTGAGGCGGGATCCATCCTACAGCTCGGTGCGGATGGCCCAGAGGTCGGGGAACACCGGCTGGTCGAGGGTTGACATCAGGTACTCCGCACCCGTGCTGCCGCCGGTGCCGCGACGCGTGCCGATGGTGCGCTGCACCATTTTCACGTGCCGGTAGCGCCATTCCATGAGGCCCTCGTCGAGATCCACCAGGCGCTCGCACAGATCGGCGAGGGACGGATGATGGCGGTAGACCTCGACGAGCGCCGGTCTGAGCTCCGCGGACGATTCCACCCGTCGGGTCACGTCGCGCTCGAGATCGGCCTTCGGCACGTCGATGCCGTTGGCGGCGAGAAATCGCAGGAAGGCATCCCAGAGGGTACCGGCCGCCAGGCGCCGCTCCAGGTTCCGGCGGGCGGCACTCTCGGCGGGGTAGCGCGTCAACACTCTGGCGTCCTTCAATCCGAGGGCGAACTCGAGCTCGCGGAACTGGTGAGACTGAAAGCCGCTTCCGGCCTCCAGCCGATCGCGGAACGAGAGGAACTCGAGCGGTGTCATCGTCTCGAGAATATCGAGCTGCGCCACCATAACCTTCAGGATCGTCAGGACGCGCTTCAGCGTGTGCCCGGCGCGGGGACCGTCGTTTCGCGCCAGCAACCCCTCGAGGTAGTCGAGCTCGTGCAACACCTGTTTGAACCAGAGCTCGTAGACCTGGTGGATCACGATGAACAGCATCTCGTCGTGCTCGGGTCCCTCGGACAGCGGCCGCTGCAACGCGAGCAGGTCGTCTACCTTCAGGTACTCGGGGTACGATGGCATGAGGGGCAGGATCGCCAGCTCGGAGTGGGGACGCAAGAGCGGTCGCGATCTCTCGGGACCGGATCGGAGAGTGACAACGGAAGGGCCATGCTGATGGGTGAGCCGGAGCACGTCCACACGGTGGTCATCGGCGGCGGGCAGGCGGGCTTGTCCACCGGATATCATCTCGCGCGGCGGGGGCTGCCGTTCGTCATCCTGGAGGCCCACTCCCGGATCGGCGACTCGTGGCGCCAGCGATGGGACTCGCTGCGCCTGTTTTGCGCCGGCTCGCTACGACGGCTTGGCCGGGATGTCCTGCCCGGCGCCGCCGCACTCATTTCCCACCAAGAACGAGATGGCCGACTACCTCGAGAGCTATGCCGCCCGCTTCGCGCTGCCGGTCCGCACCGGCACGGCCGTGGACCGGCTCTCGCGAACCA
>JACDHV010000347.1 GCA_013820855.1 Gemmatimonadales bacterium
ACGTAGAGGTGGGCCCACGGGAAGCCGTCCACGAACTCGCGCAGGAACCAGCCCGCCGAGATGCTGCCGGCGGGTCGCCCGCCGGCGTTCTTCACGTCCGCGATGTCGGACTTCATGAGGTCGCGGTACTCGTCCCAGAGCGGGAGCGGCCAGACCCGCTCGCCGGCCCGCTCGCCGGCCTGCTGCACCTCCGCCACGAGCGCGTCGTCGCTGCCCATCACGCCGGAGGCCGAGTGCCCCAGGGCCACGACCACGGCGCCGGTCAGCGTGGCGATGTCGATCACGCATGCGGGACGGTACCGTCGAGCCCATGAGAGAGCGTCGCACAGGATCAAGCGTCCCTCGGCGTCCGTGTTGATGACCTCGATCGTCTTGCCGAGGTGGCTGGTGATGACGTCGCCGGGTTTGACGGCGGTTCCGGACGGCATGTTTTCCGTGCTGGGGATGATCCCGACCACGTGGACCGCCGGCTTCAGCCTGCCGAGCGCCTCGAAGGTGCCCAGCACGGCGGCGGCGCCGGACATGTCGTACTTCATCTCCTCCATGTTCTGCGCCGGCTTGATCGAGATGCCGCCGGTGTCGAAGGTGACTCCCTTCCCCACCAGCACGACCGGCGCGCCGGCGGCGCCCTTGTACTCCAGCACGATGAACCGGGGCTCCTCCACACTTCCCTGCGCCACGGCCAGCAGCGCCCCCAGCTGCTCGCGGGTGATCGCCTCCTTGTCGAGCACCGTGACCTCGAAGCCGTGCCGCGCCGCCAGCTCCTCCGCGGCGCGCCCGAGATACGTCGGTGTGCAGATGTTGCCGGGAAGCACCTGAATCCCGCGGGCGAGCGTCTGGCCGGCGCCCAGCGCGGCGCCGATGCGATGCCCCGCCTCGAGCGCATCGTGATCGTCGGTGGCGAGAAGGTCCACCCGCTCGAGGGGGGCCTTCCTGTCCTCGGCGGGGCGCTTCATGTCCAGGAACTGCCACGCGCCCTGCGCGAGGCCTTCCGCGATGGCCTGGCCCGCGTCGGCGGCGCTCACCTCACCACGGGACTCCACCGGCAGGTGGAAGGCCGCGTGTGGCACGCCCAGCGTCCGCATTCGCTTTGCCGCAACCGCCGCCGCTCGCCGGATCGCCGCGCGATCGACTTCCTCGCGCTTGCCCAATCCGACCAGCATGATCCGGCTCGTGGGTCCAGTCGGGTAGATGACGGCCGTCTCGTCGCGCTTGCCGGTGAAATCGCCGGCGCCGGCGAGCCGCTGGAGGGCGCCGCCTGCCGCGTGGTCGAGCTCCGCCAGCGACGCCGGCAGGCCACCCCGCCACACCGGAATGGCCAGCATGGGCGTCTGATGGCCGGCGGGCGCGGCCCGGACGACGGCGGTCTCGAACGGCATAGGGCTCGGCGCGTCGAAGGGAGATGGCGTGGAGAAAACCGACGTGAATCGGACGGGAAGCTATACGGTCCGGCGGCTCAGCGGCAACCGCCGCGGCCGCTGTCGGGTCGCGACGGAACGACCGCCGATCGGACGCGCGGACGATCCCGGGAGAGCGGTGGCCCGAGTCCGGCAGGCACGATCATTCGGCCCGGGCCGGCGCCGGCACCGGGTGCCCCGCCCCATGTGGCGTGCGGCGGAACTTCGAGGCCGCCCATGAACGGAAATCGTCGAGGATCTCGTACACGGTCGGAATCACCAGCAGCGTGAGGAGGGTGGACGTGATCACACCGCCGATGACCGCGCGGCCCAGCGGCGCGCGGAAGTCGGCCCCCTCCCCGTGGCCGATCGCGACCGGCACCATCCCGGCGATCAGCGCGAAGGTGGTCATGACGATGGGGCGGAGCCGGATCCGGCCGGCCTGGATCAGCGCCTCGCGCAGGTCCATGCCCCGCTCCCGCCCCCATTTCGCGAAATCGATGAGGAGAATCGCGTTCTTGGCCACGATGCCCATCAACAGGATGACCCCGATCAGGCTCATGATGTTGAGCGTGTCGCCGGTTATCCAGAGCGCCAGCACCACGCCGATCAGCGAGAGCGGGAGTGAGACCAGGATCGCCAGTGGATCCAGGAACGACCCGAACTGGACCACCAGGATGAGGTACATCAGCAGCACGGCCACGCCGAGCGCCGTGAAGATCCTGGTGAAGACCTCGGCCTGATCCTGGGATTCGCCGCCGTAGGTAATCGCGTACCCGGGAGGCAGGTTGAACTGAGCGAGCTTCGCCGTGATGTCCCGGGTCACCTGGGTCAGCGGGCGCCCCGACACGTTGGCCTGAATGATCACCACCTTCTCCCGGTCGAGATGGTCGATCTGGGCGGGACCCAGCCC
>JACDHV010000165.1 GCA_013820855.1 Gemmatimonadales bacterium
CGCGCGGCACGGCGGCCTTCGCCGCCGCGCCGAGGTGCAGGTGCTGGGGGATCAGCGAGCGCCGGCCCGCGAGCAGCCGCTCGATCGCCTCGGCCGGCAGCGCCCGGGCGAAGTGGTGTCCCTGTCCGAGCGGGCAGCCCAACTCGATCAGCGCCGCCCGCTGCTCGGCCATCTCGATGCCCTCGGCGACGGTCTGGAGCCGGAGCGTATCGCCGAGGCCGATGATCGCGCGGGCCAGCGCCGCGCGCTCGGCGCCGAGCGCCACCTCCTCCACGAACGGCTTGGCGATCTTGAGGATGTCGATCGGGAAGCGCTGGAGGTAGCTGAGCGACGAGTAGCCGGTGCCGAAGTCGTCGATCGCCAGGCGCACGCCGAGCTTCTTGAGCGCCTGGAGCCGCTCGAGCACGGCGTCGGTCTGCTGCATCAGCACGCTCTCGGTGATCTCGAGGATCACCGCCGACGGGTCCACGCCCGAGCTGGCGAGCGCGTCGCCCAGCGCGTCGCCGATGCCGGGGCCCTGGAGTTGGCGCCCCGAGATGTTCACCGACACCGAGAGCGGAACGTGCGGGTGGGCCAGGCGCCACGCCTGCACTTGCCGGCACGCCTCGTCCAGCACCCAGCACCCCAGCTTCACGATCAGCCCGGTCTCCTCCGCCAGCGGAATGAAGTGCTGCGGGAGGAGGTGCCCGTAGGTCTGGTGCTCCCAGCGGACCAGCGCCTCGACGCCGTAGATGGCGCCGCTGCCGAGATGGACGATCGGCTGGTAGTGCAGCGTGAGCTCGCCGCCGTCGATCGCCGCCCGGAGCGCGGCCTCCATCTCCAGCCGGTTGCGGACGTCGGCGTACATCCGGGACTCGTAGGTCTCCGACCGGCCCTTGCCCCGGCGCTTGGCGGCGTACATCGCGACGTCGGCGTTGCGGAGCAGGTCGTCGGCGGTGTCGCCGGGGGTCGCGGTGGCGACGCCGATGCTCGCGGTCACCTGCACCTGGTTGCCGCTCAGCGTGAAGGGATGCCCCATCGCGGTCGCGAGCCGCTCCAGCAGCTCGCCGCGGCCGTCGGGGCCGGCGGCGTGCTCGATCAGGATGGCGAACTCGTCGCCGCCCAGCCGCGAGACGGTGTCGGCGGCGCGGGCGCAGGAGAGGAACCGCTCGGCGGCCGCCACGAGGAGCCGGTCGCCCTCGGCGTGACCGAGGCTGTCGTTCACCCGCTTGAAGTCGTCGAGGTCGAGGAAGAGTACCGTGATCGGCTGGGCGGAGCGCTGCGCCAGCGCCAGCGCGTGGCTCACCCGGTCGCGGAACAGCGCGCGGTTGGCGAGCCCGGTGAGCGGGTCGTGGAACGCCTGGTGGGTGAGCTGTTCCTCGAGCCGCTTCCGCTCGCTTACGTCGCGGGTGTTGAGCACGATCCCGCGCACCGTGGGGTCGGCGGTGAGGTTCGTGGCCAGGATCTCGGTGCTGAGCCACGTGCCGTCCGGCTGGCGGAAGCGCCACTCGACCGGCCCGGTCACCCCGGGGCTCCGGGCCGCGTGCTCGAAGAGCGTCGTAGCGCGGTCGCGATCGTCGGGATGGAGCAGCGTGGCGATTGGGCGGCCGACCATCTCGGAGGGATCGTAGCCGAAGACCCGGTTGGCCGAGGGGCTCACGAACCGCATCTTGCCGTCGGGCCGGGTCACGATGATGACGTCCGACGAGTGCTGCACCAGCGAGCGGAACCTGGCCTCGTTCTGCCGCACCGCGGTCTCCGCGAGCAGCCGCACGTTCTCCCGCACGGCGAGGAGCTGCCGCACCACCACCAGGAGCGTCACCAGCAGCGCCCCGACGGCGAGGCCGCTCACCGGGTCGGTCCAGGGATCCATCACGGCGTGCACCAGCAGCGCGTAGGTGCTCGCCACCGCCAGGTAGGGCAGCGGGCTGACGGGCTGAGTCCGCGGCCGAGGTGTAGCGCCGGCGGTGGAGTGGGGCACGGGCCGGCGGTAGTACAGCTCCGCCCCGGCGATCAGCATCAGGTAGCAGAGCAGATACGCGCCGTCGACGATGCTCGCGCTCCGCCCACCGGTCTCCAGCGACACCAGGTTGAAGGTGAGGTCGGCGACGACGCTGATCGTCACCGCGCCGACCAGCAACCCGAAGGCGACCCGGTTTCCATCGGTGGGGCGGCGCAGGAGCACCGTGGTGATGCCGAGCAGCACCAGCATGCTCACCAGCGGGTAGGCGAAGGCGAGCAGCGTGAGGACCGCGCCGCCGCCGTCCTCCAGCTCGGCCGTGCGGCGGACCGAGTAGTACCAGATGACCACCGCGCCGCCGACCAGCACCATGGCGGCGTCGATCCCGAACTTCCAGCGCTCGAGCCGGGTGCGGCGGGCCAGTGGGAACGAGAGCAGGGCGGCCAGAATGAGCAGCGAGTCGGAGAGGTAGAACACGTCGGCCCAGGAGATCGGCGGGTTCTGCTGGAGCACGGTCAGGTACCAGGTCGAGATGCCGTTTCCGATGAAGACCATCACCGAGCCGAGGCTGAGGAGCCTGAGGGCCCGGCGCACGCCCGGGTCGAGCACCGGCGACCGGGAGCCCAGCAGGGTCAGCGTCACCACCGCGAGGTTGAGCGGCATGAACGCGACGTTGCTCACCAGGTCCCGGATCTCCGGCGTGCCCCAGTCGTTCCGCTCCCACACCAGGTAGGCCACGGCGTACAGGGCGGTCACGAAGGTCGCGGTCAGCGCCGGTATGCGCCGGCGTGGCGCGTCAGCTGAAATGACGAGTTCTCCGGGGCGACTCGGCGCCATGCGCTAGAAGCAAGGCATTCTGCATCTTCGTGCAGCGCCGAAGTGTGTTCGTAAGTGCAAACGGGACGGGATCGTAGCCACCAGCCGGCCGAGCCGGGAGCCCCGGGGGAAGGGGTTGGCAATGATAGTGCCGCGGGCGCCGGGACGCGAGAGTTCCCGGGCGCGCTCGTGGCGTTCAGGTCTGCGGGACCTAACGATCCACGATGCGGAACGGTACCCCGGGTGTTTCCAGCGGATCACCCTCGACGAGCAGAAGACCGCGTGCCGTATACTCGCCCGGCTCGGCCGGCTTCCCGAGAGTGGTCCGCTGATCCCACACCGTCTCCAGCTCGAGGCGCTCGGAAGGCCCTAGCGTCCGGAGCTGGAGGATGGCGGGGACGATCTCGTCCTCGAGCCGCCGCCACACCACATCGCCGCCGCGCCGCGCGATTACGACGTCGAACGTGGGAACGCGTCCGCGGAGGTACAGATCGAGGGCGCGGGTGGTCCGATTTCCGCACCTGCAACATGATCGACACCGGCTGGCCCGTTTGCAGGCGGCCCGGAAGCACCAGCTCGAGTTCCAGGGAATCGGGGGCGGGGGTCAAGATGGTGGACCCGGAGCCGGAGGCCGATGCCACCATCGCGAGCGCGGCGCACGCCGCGATTGCCGTAACGCGCACGCCGGCCGTCCGAGCACGTTGTTCGGGCGCGCTGTCCGGGCGATCGCGCCCCGGGTGGAGCTCACGCCCGAACGGTAGCGCGCGCGGGGCGTCGCTGTACCGGCACCGGCGGCCGCCCGGGCATGCGCCGCCTTGGAAACACGGCGGGTCCTCCACCTCGACCGCGACAACGGCCGGATCCACCGAGCTGGTCGGCTGGTGGTACTGGGTGCCTTCCACCCACCCTGCGTCGCGGTGCAATGGGAGTTGGTGATGAAGGACCGCTGGGCGCCGTCGCTGGCGTTGAACCCGAGCGTGCAGAGGAACTGGCTGAAGTTGATCTGAATGCCGCCCCTCGTCGGGCGCCACCTGCCGCGGAGGGTGGCGACCTGGTGGATCGGCGGCACCAGCACGACGGCATAGGACAGGTCGGGAATCTTCAGCCGCGACAGCGCGTGGCGCAGGCCCGGAATCGCCGCCGCGTGCTCCACGCCGAACACCAGCCGGTTGTTCGCCTCGTCGTGATCGGCGAAGACGGTGCCCGGGAGGGCGAGGATCGCGGGTGAGGACCTGGCGAACCAGCCGGGGAGCGAATCCTGTCCGGCGGCCGCGGCCTCCTGAATAGGGTCGGCGGGTCCCAGGGGTTCAGGCGAATCGGCTCAGGCACCGAGGAAAACGGATGCCGCGAGCACCGGCAGTGCGCCGGATTTTGTAGTGAGCATGGCTGACTTAGGCCGGAGGGAGAGGCGAGACGGATACCCCCGTCAATCTCTGCTCTGGTACCGGGTTACGACAGTCCTGCCGCTCGCTCGGGCTTCCGGTGACTGCAACTCCTTGCACGGCGCGCGCTTAGCTCGCTTCACTCTCGTGAGGCACGGCACAGCCGGCGTTCGGCCCTGGCGGTAACGTCCTCCATCATCTTCACTCGGAGCGATCCATGTCGACCAGCGGCATACGCAGTGCCTGGGCAGCCGCCCTCGTGCTCGCGCTCGGCTGCTCCGGTGGCGACCTCACCCTTCCGAGCGACGGTGAGCCGGCCGCGCTCGTGGTCGTCTCCGGCGACGGCCAGCGGGCGGAAGCCGGAACGCTGCTCGAAGACCCGTTGACGGTTCGGCTCGTCGATGCCGACTCCCGGCCGGTGCGCGACGCGCCCGTGCAGTTCAGCTTCGTCGGCGACCTCCCGGGGGCGGGGCTGAGTCCCACGACCGTGCGAACGGACGAAGAAGGACGCGCGGCGGCAATCGTTCGACTGGGGGAGGTCGTCGGCGATCAGGTGATCGTCGCTCAAGTCGCGAATACCGAGAACTCGGATCTGCGCGCGCGCTTCCTTGCCGTCGCCGTCGCGCCCAAGGACGAAGACGGAGGCAAGGACCGCGGAAAGAAGGGCAGTAAGGGCGGCCGCGGTTCCGGCGACGATGACGCTTCCGACGACGACGACTAGGCGCGGTGGAGTTGATCGGCCGCGACGGCGTCGTTGGCGGTTCGGGATCGGTGGCCTCTCACCAGGGCGCCCACCGTGGCGATCAGCTGCTCGACCGTGAACGGCTTCTGAAGGAAGGGCAGGCCCGGGTACTGCACACCGAGCGCCTTGAGCATGTCCTGCGGGTACCCCGACACGAGCAGCACGGGCAGCGGCATCGACGACCGGAGCACGCGCCTCGCCAGCTCGCCGCCGTCCATCACCGGCATCACCAGGTCCGCGATCAGGAGCCCGAACTCGCGGGGGTGCTGCTGCAGAATCCGAAGCGCCGCGGCCCCGTCGCTCGCTTCCCGGACTCGATAGCCTTCCCGCTGTAACGCCCGGCAGGTGAACAGTCGAACGCTCGGCTCGTCGTCCACCACCAGCACACCGGGTTGCTGCGGCATGTCGGCAACACTTCTTTCTCGACCCGACCTCACCAGTTCACCTCCCGGGAAGACAGCGGACGAACGTCGAGGGCGATCGCCGAGCTAAATAGTTCGGGGAATGATACTTGGGGCCGGCATCCAAGAGCGGTCCCGGGCGGGAGAGCCGCAGGGAGTGGCGAAGACGGCCGATGATTTCTCGGGGGGTGCAAGCTGTGGGCCGCGCAGCGACGGAGGCACGCCGCGCGTGCCTCCGTCGAGGAGAGCTTCGACGTCGGGGCTGGGGTCCCACGGGGTGAGTCTCGGCGAGATTCTGTCCGATCTCGACGTGGTCTCGGCGGCCCGGGGTATCGAAGCAGGTGGGGTGCTCGAACCCTTCGAGGGTCTCGTCGGTGTCGAAGACGATGTTGTCGGTCGTGCTCTCATCAGCGACGCCGGCCGGCACGTTGTCCAGGTTCAGGGCGTGGCGCAGCTTCCAGGCGATGTGGTCGGCGGCGCTAGGGTCGCGCCGCCTGCCACCGGCCGGCGGTCGAGTCCGCATCCGGCCGCACCATGCCGGCCATCGCCGCGCCGGAGACTCGCCCCGCGAACCGGAGCACCGCGGGCCGGCCGCCACGCCGCTCCACGAGCCGGAACTCGATGCTGTCGCCCACCAGCCGCGCCCCACTCAGCATGACCGTCCGCCCGCGAGACGAGGCCGTGCCCCCCACCTCCTGGTAGTGCTGGGTGAACCGCACCCGGAAGCGGCGATCGCCCGGGGCGACGAGCTCCCACGTCCCCGCTACATCCGCCGGCAGCACCCATGCATTGACCACCGACGTCGTTCCGGTCGGCCATGCCACCGTGATCACGGTGTCGGCGCGCCAGTCGCCCATGCCGAAGTTGTGGGAGACGATCCGGGCGCCGGGCCGGACCTCGCGAAGGAGCTTCGGCCGGAGGCGCTCGTTGAGAGCGGGGGAGAGGTAGAGGGCCACCACGGTCGCCGTGGCGAGGTCCGTCTCGAACATGTCCGCGTGGCGGAACTCGATGCGCTCGCGAACGCCCGCCGCCTCGGCGTTCCGCTGGCTGGCCGCGATGCGCGAGGTGTCGATGTCCACGCAGACTCCTCGGGCGCCTCGCTCCCTGACGGCCGCGATCACGATGCGCCCGTCGCCGCAGCCGAGATCGTACACCACGTCGCCGGTGCGCACCCCGGCCGCCGCGAGCATCCGCGCCACCACGTCCGCGGCGGACGCCAGGTAGATGACGTCGGGGCCGCGCTGCGAGCCGCAGGCCGACGCGACGAGCGCCAGCAGCCACAGCGGTCGGTGCGCTCGCACGGCCCTACTCGGGACGAGCGCGTCGTGCCCAGCGCACCAGCGCCGTGCCCAGCACGATGGCCGCTAGGCCGCCGAGCACCCAGCCGGGCCGGACGGGCTCTCCCGTCACATAGCCCCGGCCACCCACGGCCGTCGCCACGATGCCGAGTACGGTGAGCAGCCAGCCCAGGGCGCGATGCGTGGAGCCGAACCGGAAGAGCATGCCTACTCCGATCTCTCGACCAGCGCCTGAAACCGCGGCAGCTTGCCGAGCGGCGCAAAGGTCGGATCCACCCGCAGCCACCCCGACGACAGATAGTACGGGATCTCGAGCAGCGGCTCCAGCCGGTCCATCGCCTTCTGGGGCTCGCCGGTGAGCATGTAGATCCTCACGAGCTGATGCTGGTAGTAGGGACCGGTGTAGGCGTCCTTCGAGATCGGCAGCAGCGACACGCCCCGCTCGCCTTCCCGGATCGCCTCGGCTTTCCGCCCCGCATAGGCCAGCGCCAGGCCGAGCAGCACCCGGCGCTGGGCATCGTCCGGGGTGTTCGCCAGGACGTCACCGGAGGCGCGGACCGCGGAGTCGGCGTAGGCTCGCGCGCGGCGCGCGTCGCCGCGGTAGCCGTAGGTCTGGGCTTTCGCGATCGCCCATGCGAAACGGTCCCCGGCGAAGGCCGACGGCGCCAGCCGGAGGACGAGCCTCTGCTGCTCGTCGTCCAGCACCCAGGCCATGTCCCAGTAGTTGGCGATCTGGGCGGCCAGCTCGGTCGGGTCCACGTCGGCGGGAATCGCTCGGAGCACGGCCTGGGCGCCGGGAAGATCGCCCTTGCCGAGCAGCGCCATGGCCTTCGTCTGATGGATGGAGATACTGGTGGGCGCCAGCGCGATGCCCCGGTCGGCAGCGGCCAGCGCCTCGTCGTGCCGCCGCAGCCAGAGGTAGCTTCGGGCAAGGCGGGCGGCTACCTGAAGAGAGCGCGGGTCGAGGACTTCAGCTCTCTT
>JACDHV010000017.1 GCA_013820855.1 Gemmatimonadales bacterium
CATCGCGAGCGGGGGAGTCTCCTCGCTCGCCGACCTGCGACAGATCGCGGATGCCGGACTCGCCGGCGCGATCGTCGGTCGCGCGCTCTACGAAGGCCGGTTCGACCTGCGCGAGGCGCTCGAGGCCGTCGGCTCCCGACTCAAGTCCATCTGATGCTCGCCGCCGGACTCGTCGTGCTGCTCGCGGCCGGCCTGGCCGCTTTCACCTATCTCGTCCTCGAGCGTCTGGGGCCACGGGCGTGGATGCCGCTGGTCGCCCGGGCGATCGCGTGGTCGGCCATCGGGCTTCTCATCCTCAACATCAGCTGCCCGGTTCCGGGAAGCCCCGAGCGGCCCCTCGTGCTGCTCGACGGCTCGCTCAGCATGGGCGCCCCTGGCGGACGGTGGGCCGAGGCCCGGGATTCCGCCAGGCGCGCCGGCGACGTGCGAACCTTCGGCGACGAGCGCGGCTCCAACGACACCATGCCGACGCTCGGGCGCTCGCTCCTCCGACCGGCGCTCGCCGCGGCCGCGGCCTCCGATCGTCCGGTCGTCGTGGTCACGGACGGGGAGATCGCGGATGCGCCCGACATCCCGGCCGAGCTGCTCGGCCGCGCGAGCGTGGAGGTGCTCGCCCGGCAGCCGCGTCCCGACATCGCGCTGGTGGGCCTCGGGGGGCCGTCGCGGGTCACCGCGGGCGATTCGATCGTGCTCGACATCGAGGCACGGGCGATCGCCGGCGCCGCGCCGGAGAGTCTCTCGGTGGAAGTGCGCTCCGGCGGAAAGACTGTGGCCAGCCGGCGACTGGACCTGAGCGCGGGCGCTGGGGCGAAGGCCCGTCTGGCCGTCTCCTCGGGGGCCGTGGGCGCGGGAGACCACGTGCTCCGGGTCAGCCTGGCAGGCGCCGGTGACGACGAGCCGCGCACCGACACGAGGCTCCATCTGGTCACGGTCGCGCCGACACCCGGCGTCGTGCTCCTCGCGGCTCCGGCCGACTGGGACAGCCGGTTTCTGTACCGCACGCTTCGCGATGTGGCCCAGCTCCCCGTCCGGGGATACGCCCGAATCGACGGAGACCGCTGGCGCTCGATGAGCGATCTCTCGGCGGTCGGCGCGGAGCGGGTGCGACAGGCGGCACGCGGTGCCGACCTGTTGATCCTGAAGGGCGATCCCGGGCCGACGGCGCAGGGGTCGAACGCGCGTGGCATCTGGCGCTGGCCCAGCGGCGAGGCGGGAGCATCGCCCATTCCGGGAGACTGGTATCTCTCTTCGGTCGAGGTCTCCCCGATCACCGGTGCGTTTCTGGGGCAGCCGGTGGACTCTTTCCCACCGGCGACACAGCTGATGCCCGTGGAGCCGAGGCCGGGGGACTGGACCGCCCTGACGGCGCGGCTCGGACGACGTGGCGCCGCCCGGCCGGCGGTCACCGGCCGGCAGGAGGGCGGGGTCCGATCGGTGACGGTTGCCGCTGACGGCCTCTGGCGGTGGGCGTTCCGGGGAGGTTCCAGCGAGCAGAGCTACCGAACCTGGGTCGCGTCCACGGCGAGCTGGCTGCTGGGCGGCGCCGATTCCGCACGAGGACTCGCGTCCCCGATCCGGCCCGTGGTACAGCAGGGTCGGCCGCTGATCTTCGAGTGGACGGGTCGAGGTTCCGCGGTGAGCTCTCCGGTGGTCTGGACCGGCCCCGGCGGCCCACGGTCCGACACGCTGCGGTTCGACGGGGCGGGAAGGGCCAGCGTCCGACTGCCGCCCGGCGAGTATCGCTACCGGTTCGAGGGCGGCGGCGGCGGCCTCGTGGCGGTGGAGGAGTACTCCGACGAGCTGATCCCGTCTCCGGTCACGCTGACCAGCCGGACCGCCCGCGTGCCTCGTCCCCAGGGGCGAACCGCCGCGCGGGACTGGCTCTGGCTCTTCGGGATCTGCGTGGCCGCGCTCTCGGTCGAGTGGCTCGCGCGCCGGCGGCTCGGGCTGCGCTGAGGAGGTGTTAGGATTCAGCATGGCCGACGGAAGAATGAAGGACCGGAACGAGGGCCTCTGGGCCCGCATCAAGCGCTTCGCTCTCACCGATGTCGGTGCGCTCATGCGGGGGCTCAACGCCGAAGACCTCGAGAGGATGGAGCGGGTGCTCATCGAGGCCGATTTCGGCGTGCCCGCCACCGTGGAGCTGACCCAGGCCCTGGAAGACGAAGTGCGCACCGGAAAGCTCAAGACGGAAGACGACCTCCGGCGGGCTCTCGAAGGTCGCCTGGCCGCGCTGCTCGACGGCATGGACAATCCCGGCGCGGTGGCGCGGAGCGAAAGCGGGCCGACCGTCATCCTGCTCATCGGCGTCAACGGCACCGGCAAGACCACCACGGCGGCCAAGCTCGCCCGTCGCCTCCAGCGCGAGGGTCGCAAGGTGCTGCTCGCGGCGGCCGATACCTACCGTGCCGGGGCCATCAGCCAGCTGCAGGTCTGGTCCGAGCGCCTCGGCGTTCCCTGTGTCGCCGGAGCGCCCGGGGGTGATCCGGCTGCGGTCGCTTTCGATGCCATCGACGCCGCCGCGTCCCGCGGAATCGACACGGTCATCGTGGATACCGCCGGCCGGCTGCACACCCAGGAGGGGCTCATGGAGGAGTTGCGCAAGGTGGTGCGCGTCGTCGGCCGGCGGCTGCCCGGCGCGCCCCACGAGACGCTCCTCGTGCTCGACGGAACCGTGGGCCAGAACGCCATCCAGCAGGGCCGCCTCTTCACCCAGGCGGTAGCACCCACCGGAATCGTCGTCACCAAGCTCGACGGCAGCGCCCGCGGCGGCGCCGTCACCGCGCTTCGCCGCGAATTGGGGCTGCCGATCCGATTCATCGGTACCGGCGAGACGCTCGACGACCTCGAGGCCTTCGACTCGCGGCGGTTCGCGGAGCATCTGCTGGCAGGGTCGATTTAGCCGAGCAGCGCGCTGTTTTCCCGCGGGCCCGTGCTCTGTGGCGAAAAGCCGTAGGAGTGCCACCCACCCGACCATGCCCAACGCCCCCGCGCCACGATCCACCAATCGCGCGCCCGGCGCGCCGCGGCTCGACATGCCCGTCAAGTTTCTCAAGGGCATCGGCGAGCGGCGCGCGGAGCAGCTGGAGCGGCTCGGCATTCGCACCGCGCGCGACCTCCTCTGGCACCTGCCCCATCGCTACGTGGACGCGTCCTCGGTCACCCCGCTGGTCCGCGCTGAGGTGGGGCAGGAGGTCGCGTGCGTGGGCCGCGTGGTCGCCAAGGGAGTGCTGCCGACCAGGCGCGGGCTCCGGATCTTCCACGCCGTGCTGCGCGATGACAGCGGGGTGCTGGAGTGCGTGTGGCCGGGGCAGGCCTTCCTCGACCGTACCATCGCCGTCGGCCAGACGCTGCTCGTCTCCGGCCCGGTGCGCTTCTACCACGGACGCCAGCTCGCACCTCGCGAGTACGTGGTGCTGGCCGACGCGGAGGGGGAGGCCGATCCACTCGGGTCGGGCAAGGTGCTGCCGGTCTATCCGGCCACCGAAGGGTTGAGCCACCGCATCATCCGCTCACTGGTGGAGCGGCACCTCGAGGCGCTCGTCGCGCTCTCCGACGACCCGCTGCCCGCGCCGCTCCGGCGGGAGGCGGGGCTGCCGCTGCTCCCCGATGCGCTCCGCGCCGTGCACCGGCCCGCTTCCATCCGGGAGGCGGAGCAGGGCCGTCGCCGTCTCGCCTTCGACGAGCTGCTCGACCTCCAGCTGATGCTGATCCGGGCCCGCACCATCGCCAAGCGGCAGCGCCTCGGTGTCGCCTTCGAGGTGAAGCGCGACCTCACCACCCGGCTGAAGCGGAGCCTGCCCTGGGAGCTCACCCCCGACCAGCAGCGCGCCCTTCGCGAGATCACCGGCGACATGACGGCGGGCGAGCGCATGCACCGCCTGCTGATGGGCGACGTGGGAACCGGCAAGACCGTCGTCGCCCTGTTCGCCATGCTGCTCGCGGTGGAGAACGACTTCCAGGCGGCGCTGATGGCTCCCACGGAGCTGCTGGCGGAACAGCATGCCGTCACCCTCGGCCGCCTGCTCGAGCCGCTCGCCATCCGCCCCGAGCTGCTGCTCGGCCGGCAGACCGCGGCGGAGAAGAACGCGGTGCGAGGGCGCCTCGCCACCGGACAGGCGCGGGTCGTGGTGGGCACCCATGCGCTCATGCAGGAGAGCGTGTCGTTCCACCGGCTCGGGCTGGTGGTGATCGACGAACAGCACCGCTTCGGGGTGGAGCAGCGCGCCGCCCTCATCGGCAAGGGTGCCGCGCCGGACGTCTTGCTCCTCACCGCGACACCCATCCCGCGGTCGCTGGCGCTCACCCACTACGGCGACCTCGACGTATCCACGCTGAGGGAGCGGCCTCCGGGCAGGGGCTCCGTACGCACGGGCGTCCGGGCGGCGAGCCAGCGCGAGAAGGTCCTGAAATTCGTGCGGCATGAGTGCGGCCGCGGCCGCCAGGCGTACGTCGTGCTGCCGGTCATCGAGGAGTCCGAGCGCGCGGACCTGCGCGCGGCCACCACGATGGCGCAGGCGCTGGCCGCGCGATGGCCCGAGCTGGCGGTGGGTCTGGTGCACGGCCGCCTCAAGCCCGACGAGCGCGATGCGACGATGCGGCGGTTTCGCACCGGCGAAATTCAGGTTCTGGTGGCGACCACCGTGATCGAGGTGGGCATCGACGTCGCCAATGCCAGCGTGATGCTGGTCGAGCATCCCGAGCGCTTCGGCCTGGCGCAGCTGCACCAGCTTCGGGGCAGGATCGGACGAGGTGCGGAGGAGAGCTACTGCATATTGTTGGCGGACGGGCCGGGCATGGACCGGCTCCGCGCCTTCGCGGCAACACAGGACGGGTTCCGGATCGCAGAGCTGGACCTGGCGGAGCGGGGAATGGGCGATCTCATCGGGGCGCGGCAGTCGGGAGGCTTCGAGCTTCGCCATGCCAGGCTGCCGGTCGATGACGACTTGCTGGCGCGGGCGCGGGAGCTGGCCACTCGCCTCATCGCCGCCGACCCGGCCCTCCAGCGGAGCGAGCATCAGCCGCTCCGGGAGCGGGCCATATCGCGATATCCACGGGCGGTGGAGTTGTTCCGGGTGGGGTGACTTGCGCCTAGAAGCTAAGGCGCAGGCCCACTCCCGTGGCGTGTCGCAGGCTCCGCACCTCCGGCTCGAACGGAATGTTATCGGGCCTGTGGGTTTTCCGGGTCAACTCCCACACGAACATCGCGGCGGCTCCCAGGAGGGCCGTTTCGCCGGCGATCAGCCACCGGCGCGCGCTCCTATCGTAGTGCAGGGAGCTCTGGTAGAGACCCTCGATCCGGCGATCGGCGTAGCTGCCGTCGGGGCCGAGAAGGCATTGGGCCGAGTCGAGAAAGCAGGCCTCCTCGATCTGATCGAAGGCGTCGTCCGCCCGGTTGTGCGCCTGGGCCGCCAGCAGGTTCATCCCGATCGCGCCGGCGGCCAGGGCCCATTTGCCGTATCGGACGAGCGGCCCCGTGTCCTGCGCGGCCAGGGGCGTCGTCAGGACGACGGTTATGGCCAGGAGAACCGCGCATGCGCGGCTCACTGGCGGTACCGGTGAAGGTCGCCGTTGCCGCCGATCGCGAGGAGCCCGTCGTCCAGCGCCACGGCGCCCAGCTCGATCGGCCGCCAGAGCCGCAGGCGCCACACCTCGGTGCCATCCGGCCGAAGCGCGCGGAGCTCGCCATCCGCCCCGCCGAGCAGGAGCTCGTCGTCCACGACGCTCAGCGGAGCGGTGACCGGCCACTCCAGCTCCACCACCTGCTCCCGCTTCGGCGGGTTTCCCGGCGGGATGCGGTAGAGCGTGCCTCGGCGGCTCACCGCGTAGATGGTGTCGCCGACGGCCGCGGGCGAGCCGAGCACCGGCGCGTCCACCCGCACGCTCCACCGCGGACGCAGATTGGCCGGGTCGATTGCGACGACCTGCGAATCGGTGGTTCCGGCCACGAGGCCGCCGCGATGGGTGATCCAGGGCGATACGATGGTTCCCGGCGATCGTACGCGGTGGGACACCACACCGTCGGCCGCGCGCACCCGGTAGATCGAGTCCACGGTCGCCACGACGAGCGATCCCTCCCCTGTCTCGAGCGGCGCGACCCGGGCCATGCCCATCCGCTGGCGCCAGCGGATCGAGCCATGCCCCGGGTCCAGCCCCAGCAGCTGGCCGCGCTGGGTGGATGCGACGAGCGTTCCGGCCACGAGGGCGAGCGGCGCGCCGATCGGCCCGGTCTTGCTGCGCCAGTAGCGCTTGCCGCTCCGGCTGTTCAGGGCGTAGACCCTCCCCTCGGGACGCGAGCTGGCCGCGTACACCGTGTCGCCCGAGACCAGCACGCCACCGGTGACCAGGCCCGAGAGGCGGCTCGACCAGAGCGTGGTGCCGGTCGCGAGATCCAGCGCGTAGACCTTCCGATCCACACCGGCTCCGTAAATGATCCCGTCGCGCACGACCACCCGGCCGGTCAGGCGCCGCCCGGCGCGGGCGGCCCAGACCTGAGTGGGGGCCGCGCCGGACACGGCCTCTCCCTGGAGCGGGAGGGCCGGCGGGGGCCGATATCCGCCGCACGCCGCGTTGACGCTCCCCAGAAGCACCACTAGACTCAACGCTCCTCGCATCACATTCCCCCGCACACGGACGAGGCATGTCGGCGGTCCAGATCCGCGAGCTGCGCGCGCATGCCGGAAAGACGGTCACTCTGCGCGGCTGGGTCGTGACGACCCGGTCGAGCGGCAAAATCGCGTTCGTCGTGCTGCGGGACGGCTCGGGAATGGTGCAAGGAGTCCTGTCCAAGAAGGAAGTTCCGGAATCGGCCTGGACGACGTTCGCCACACTGACGCAGGAGACGAGCGTCGCGCTGACCGGCACGGTGAGGGAGGAGCCACGCTCTCCGGGCGGGTACGAGCTGACGGTGACCGGTCTCGAGGTGCTCGGCCCGAGCCACGAGTATCCGATCACTCCCAAAGAACATGGGACGACTTTCCTCTTCGAGCATAGACACCTGTGGCTCCGGAGCCGCCGCCAGGCGGCCGTCGCCCGGGTGCGCCACGAGGTCGAGCAGGCCATCCGCGACTACTTCTACCAGGAGGGGTTCACCCTGGTGGATACGCCGATCCTGACCGGAGCGATTGGCGAGGAGGCGGGCAATCTCTTCGCGACCGACTACTTCGACCTCGGCAGGGCCTACCTCGCGCAGACCGGCCAGCTCTACGTGGAGGCCGCCGCCGCGGCGCTGGGAAAGGTCTACTGCTTCGGGCCCACGTTCCGCGCCGAAAAGTCCAAGACCCGCCGGCACCTGACCGAGTTCTGGATGGTGGAGCCCGAGGTGGCGTTCAACGACTCCGACGCCAACATGCGGCTCCAGGAGTCGTTCGTCAGCTACATCGTCGTCAGGGCGCTGGAGCGCCGCAAGGAGGAGCTGAAGGAGCTGGAGCGCGATACCGCGCCGCTGGAGCGGGTGACGGCACCGTTCCCGCGGATCTCCTACAGCGACGCCGTCACCCGGCTCAACCAGCTCGGCTCCGACATCAGGTGGGGCTCGGATCTCGGCGGCGACGACGAAACGCTCCTGGCCAGGGAGTACGACCGGCCGGTGTTCGTCTACAACTATCCCAAGCAGGTCAAGGCGTTCTACATGAAGGAAAACCCCGAGGACCCGCGGACGGTACTGAACAACGACTGTCTGGCTCCCGAGGGGTATGGCGAGATCATCGGCGGGTCACAGCGGGAGGACGACCACGAGAAGCTGCTCGCCCGCATCCGCGGTCAGGGCCTCGACGAGGAGGCCTATCGGTGGTACCTGGACCTGCGCAGATACGGCACCTTCGTGCACTCCGGCTTCGGCATGGGCATCGAGCGGACCGTGGCGTGGATTTGCGGAATCCCGCACATCCGGGAGGCCATCGCCTTCCCGCGGCAGGTGCATCGGCTGTACCCGTAACCCGGCGGTGGCCCACTATCGGCAGCGCCCTATTCCGTCGCCTTCACCTCGTCCCACAGGCGGTCCAGCACCTCCAGTCCAGCCGTTTCCAGGTCGATCCCTCGCTCACCGCAAATCGTCTCGACTGCCTGAAATCGCTCGCGAAACTTGCGGTTGGCCCGGTCGAGCGCGGGCCCGGGCGGCACGCCGGCCTTCCGCGCGAGGTTGACGACGGCGAACAGAAGGTCTCCGATCTCGTCGGCGAGCCGTTCGGCCGGCGCGGGAGGAGGAGTGTTGGGGTCGTCGGTCTCCCGCGCCGGAGCGGCGCCGGGGGCGGCTCCCCGCGGGGCGGCCGCCAGCTCCCGCTCGACCTCTCCCAGCTCCTCCCGAACCTTGTCCAGGGGCCCTTTCACGTCCGGCCAATCGAACCCCACGGCGGCCGCGCGCTCCTGGAGCCGGTAGGCCATGAGCAGCGGCGGCAGGGTGGGGACCAGACCCGACAACGTCCGTCCCCGCCGCTCACGCCGCTTGATCCGCTCCCAGGGCTCCGCTTCGCCCAGGTCGAACAGGTGGGGGTGACGGCGGCGCATCTTCCGCTCGAGGTGGTCCGCGACCTGGTCGGCGGTGAACTCCTTGCGCTCCTCCGCGATCACCAGTTGAAAGGCGAGATGCAGCAGCAGGTCGCTCACCTCGCCGCGAATGGCCGCGGGGTCGCCTTCGCCGAGGGCCTGGTCCAGCTCGAGTGCCTCCTCGACCAGGTATGGCCGCAGCGTTTCCCGGGTCTGGGCTCGATCCCAGGGACAGCGCCGGCGGAGGTCTCGCACCATCTCAAGGGCGCGTCCAAGCGCTGAACTGTGTTGCATTTATCCCCCGTGGCCCGTAAGATACGCGCCGATTCCACGATGACTGTTCCCTCCGACACGGCCCGTGCCTGGGTCGACATCGACCTCGGTGCGTTGGTGGCCAACGCCCGCACGCTGGCGGAGGCGTGCGGCACTCGCCTGCTGCCGATGGTCAAAGCTAACGGCTACGGTTTGGGGGCGTCCCGGGTCGCCGCCGCGCTCGACACGCTGGATCCCTGGGGGTTCGGGGTGGCCACGGTCGAGGAAGGGGCCGCCCTTCGCGCCTCGGGCGTGCGCCGGCCTATCCTCGTCGTCAGTCCTCTCACCCCGGAGTCGCTCGAGCCCACGCTGAGGAGCGGGTTCCGCCCCACCATCGGCGATCCCGCGGTGCTGCCGGTCTGGGCCGCCCGCTCCGACCTGCCTTTCCATCTGGAGATCGACACCGGGATGGGAAGAGCGGGCATTCCGTGGGACGACCCGGCGGCCCTGCGGGCCGCGGCCCGCGCGCTCGAATCCGCACCGGGGTGGGAGGGGATCTTCACGCATTTCCATTCGGCTGACAGCGACCCGGCCTCGGCGGCTACCCAGTGGCACCGCTTTCAGGCGGTGCTCTCCCTGCTCCCGCGGCGGCCGAAGCTGGTCCACGCCTCCAACAGCGCGGCTGCCCTCGGCGGGCGCACGTACGCCGGCGATCTCGCGCGCCCAGGCATCTTTCTGTATGGAGGCAGGGCCGGGGCCGCCGCTCCCGAGCCCAGACGGGTGGCGGCCCTTCGGGCCCGCGTGGTCGCGGTGCGCCATGTCGCGGCGGGAGAGAGCGTCAGCTATGGCGCGACGTGGCGGGCGTCGAAACGCACCACCATCGCCACCCTCGGCCTCGGCTACGCCGACGGGCTGCCGCGCGCCGCGGCACTGAAGGCCGGAGCCGGGCGGCGGGTCGAGCTCCGTGGGCGCGCCGTGCCGATCGTGGGCCGGGTGACGATGGACATGTGCATGGTCGCGGTGGACGATGGCGAGGTATCGGTCGGAGACGTCGCCACGATCTTCGGCGGGATCATTTCGCTCGACGAGCAGGCCGCCGAATCCGGAACCATCTCGTACGAGCTTCTCACCTCCCTCGGGCTCCGGCTGCCGAGACGGTATCTATGACGCGCCGCGCGGCCATCGTGGTGCTCGACGGGCTGGGCATCGGTCCGGCGCACGACACCGATGCCTACGGGGACACGGGCAGCGACACCCTGGGCAACGTGTTGCGGCAGACCGGCGGTCTCGATCTGCCGCGGCTGGCCGAGCTGGGCCTCGGTCACTGCGCGCCGCTGGCCGGGGTGCCGGCCGTTCCGTCGCCGTCGGCGGCGCACGGGAGCTGCGAGCCGGTGAGCCCGGGGAAAGACAGCACGACGGGTCATTGGGAGATCTGCGGACTGACACTGGCGCGACCCTTTCCCACCTATCCGGACGGATTTCCGGAGGCGGTGATCGCGGAGTTCTCGCGGCTGACCGGGCGGGGCGTGCTGGGCAACACTCCCGCCTCGGGCACCGGAATCCTCGACGAGCACGGCGAGGAGCACCGGCGCACCGGCCGGTGGCTCGTCTACACGTCCGCGGACAGCGTCTTCCAGATCGCGGCGCACGAGGCAACGGTGCCGCTGGAGGAGCTCTACGCGGCATGCGCGACCGCGCGGCGTCTGCTTCAGGGAGAGCACGGCGTCTCCCGGGTGATCGCCAGACCTTTCGACGGGGAGCCGGGCGCCTGGATCCGCACGCCGAGGCGCAAGGACTACAGCCTTCCTCCACCGGGCCCCACGCTGCTGGACCGGCTGGCGGAACGCCACATCCCGAGAGTCGGGGTGGGGAAGGTGGACGATCTCTTCGCGGGGCGGGGCATCACCAGCATCCACACCACCACCAACGGCGAGGCGTACGTCTCGATCGAGGGAGCGCTGCTCGCCATGGATCGGGGGCTGCTGCTCGCCAACGTGATCGAGTTCGACCAGACCTGGGGTCATCGGAACGACGTGCCGGGGTTCGTCCGGGGCCTGCGGGAGCTCGACCGCGAGCTGCCCCGCATGCTCGCTCCGGTACGGCGGGACGACCTCGTTATCTTTACCGCCGATCACGGCAACGACCCGACGACGCCCTCCACCGACCACTCTCGCGAGGTGGTCCCGCTGCTCGTCCTGGGGCCTCGCGTGCGAGCGGTCGGGCTGGGACGGCGTCCGACGATGGCCGACATCGGCCAGACGGTTGCCGAATTTCTAGGTGTCACCCCGCTCCCGACGGGTACTTCATTTCTGTCCGAGGTCTGGATTGACTGATCCTCTGGTGAAGGCGGCACGCGCGGCTCAGGCGCGCGCCTATGCGCCATACTCCCGCTTTCGCGTCGGCGCCGCGCTGGAAAGCGAGAGCGGCGAGGTCTACGTCGGCTGCAACGTGGAGAACGCCTCCTACGGACTGACCATCTGCGCCGAGCGCGCGGCGGTGTGCGCCGCGGTGGCCGCGGGGGCGCAGCGCTTCCGCCGGGCGGTCGTGGTGAGTGATGCCGATCCGCCGGCCGCGCCGTGCGGCGCCTGCCGGCAGGTGTTGTCGGAGTTCGGCCGAGACTTCCGGGTCGACGCCGTGGGCCCGCGCGGTACGGCGACATGGACGATGGCGGAGCTGCTCCCCGCGGCGTTCGGCCGGGAACAGCTGTCGTGACGCGCGGCTCGAGTCGGCTCGCCGCCCTGGCCCTCTTCGCGGCGTTGGCCGGGTGCCAGGAGCAGCTGACCGCTCCCGCCGAGTGCCCCGAGCTCTGTCCCGGCGGCCAGTCGCGGGTGTTCGACATCGTCATCACGCCGCTGGCCAACACCGATTCCAGCTACGTCGGGTACGTGGCACGGAACGCGGCCGGTGCTCTCCTCGTCTCGAACGGTCTGCCGGCGTCGGAGGACAGGGCGGTGTATCGCTTCACCGCCCGGGCCGACTCGATCTCGGTGCGGGATACGCTCCGCGGCTATACCGTGGACTCAGCGCTGCTCGCCCTGAACGTGGTCGCGCGCGACACGCTGGTGAACAATCTGAAGCTGTATCTCTACCGCATCGACCCGGTGGTGGACGCCAATGCCACCTTTCCGGCCATCGACCAGCAGCTCGTTCCCGCGGCCCTCATCGACAGCATCGCGGTGCCCGACAGCCTCGGCGCCGGCCTCGTCCAAAAGGTGCTCCGAGGGGAGGACGTCCAGAAGATCGCGCTGCCCTCCGGGTCCGGCGGGGTACTCGCCATCGGGATCGCCATGGCCGCCGACCAGCCGACCGGCGTCCGGCTCGGCGCCTCCGCGGCGGGCACCGGGGCGACTTTCGTGAGCTACGTGACGGTGGACGTGCCCGACACGGGCTCGGTCAGGCGGCAGAGCGTGACTCGCGCGCCGGCCTTCAACACCTTCGTGACCAGCTCCCCACCGGTGCCGGACGACTTATTCCTGACCGTAGGCGGCGAGCCGTCCGCGCGGGCCCTGCTTCGGTTCGACCTCCCGGAAGACATCGAAGACTCCGCCACGATCGTTCGGGCTACCCTCGAGCTGGTGCCCCGGTCGCCGATGCTCGGCCTTCCATCCGATCCCCCGCTGCTGCAGGCCAAGGCGCTGCTCGCCGATCTGGGCGCCAAGTCCCCGGTGACCACCGACGTGCGCTTCATCGCCTCCGACACGCTCGCCGTCGGCAGCGCCGACACGGTCAGGCTCGACGTGACGTCCATCGTCCGCCTGTGGCAGGCCGCGAGCGAGCGGCCCGAGGCGATGTTCCTCTCGCTGCTTCCCGAGGCGGCGAGCTTCACCCGGCCGGTCTTCGGCTCGACTCGCTCGGGCACGGTCGGCGGCCCCCGTCTCCGCATCACGTACCTCAAGCCCTTCCCCTTCGAGAACCCATAAGTGCGACGCCTTCTGTTCGTTGGATTGCTCGCGCTGTGGCCCGCGATGGCCGCCGCGCAGGCCTCGCAGTTCGGCGTGAGGGGCCTGGGCGTGCCCGGACGGTCGCTTTCCACGCGCGCGGCCGGCTCGTCGGGCGCCTTCGGGATGTTCGATGCCGAGTCGGGGCTCAACCCCGCGGCGCTGAGCGCCCTCGTCGTGATGACGGCGAATTTCAACGGCACGCAATCGTTCCGCACCGCGGAGAACCCGGCGGGCTCCGAGTCGCTGCGCGATTCGCGATTTCCCCACGTCGCCTTCGGTGGGCCGGTGCCGGGCACGCCTCTCGTGGTCGGGCTCAGCTACTCCACCTACGCCAACCGGGACTTCACGATCGCGAGCAGCGACACCCTGGAGCTCCGGGACGTGCTGGTACCCGTGTCCGATACGCTGTCGAGCCGGGGCGGCCTCAGCGACCTGCGGCTGGCCGCCGCCTACAAGCTGCGGAGCCGCACCGCGGTGGGAGGCGCCTTCCACGTGATCACGGGCTCCAACCGGCTCGAGTCGCGGCGCACCTTCTCCGACGACCAATACCTGCCGGTCCAGCAGTCGGCCGAACTGTCGTACGCGGGGGTGGGCGTGGCGCTGGGGGCGGTGCAGCAGGTGGGGGAGGGACTCTGGGTGGCCGCCATTGCACGGAGCGACGGCAAGGCCATCGTCGATCGCGATTCGGCCCGTGTGTCGCAGGTGGACCTGCCCTACACCCTGGGTCTCGGCGTCCGCTACAGGGTGGGCTCGAGGCTCGACCTCGCCACCCATGGCATCTTCCGCACCTGGTCGGGCGCCAACAGCGACCTGCTCGCCTCGGGTGGAACCGGTGCCGACAACACCTTCGAGGCCGCCATCGGGGGAGAATACATCGGCGATCCCCGGCGGCCGTACCGGCGCCCCATCCGGTTCGGCGCCCGCTACGCCACGCTGCCCTTTCCGCTCCAGCCGGGGGTGCAGCCCACCGAGTTCGCGGTATCGATCGGGAGCGGCGTCCGCTTCGCCCAGGACCGCGCGGGCATCGATCTCTCCGTCGAGCACCTCTGGCGATCCGCCGGCGACTTCGAGGAGCGGGCGTTCGTGGTCTTCGTGGGCGTGGGCGTCCGCCCCTGAGGCCGGGCTCGCCGGCATCGCGCTCCGCCCACTATCTTGCCCCCATGGTCAAGCGCGTCTACATCGAGACCTACGGCTGCCAGATGAACGTGGCCGACTCCGAGCTGATGTTCGGACTGCTCGGCCGCGAAGGCTACGTCCGCACCGAGCAGCCCTCGGAGGCGGACGTCATGCTGGTCAACACCTGCGCGGTTCGCGACAACGCGGAGCAGCGGGTGATCGGCCGGGTGGGCGAGCTCCAGCGCCACAAGCGAGACGGAGGCGTCCTCGGCGTGGTGGGGTGTATGGCGCAGCGGCTCGGTCCCGCGCTGCTCGCGCAGGTGCCACGGGTGGATCTGGTCGTCGGGCCGGACGGGTACCGGAACCTGGCCGAGCTGATCGGTCTCGCCGGCTCGGGCGAGCGCGTGACCGATACCGAGCTTCGCTCCTGGGAGCACTACGAGGACGTCCCGCCGGAGCGCGATAAGGGTCCGACCGCCTTCATCACGGTACAGCGGGGCTGCGACTACCGGTGCACTTTCTGCATCGTGCCGTACACCCGCGGCCCCGAGCGGAGCCGCCGGCTCTCCGACGTGGTCCGCGAGGTCGGGCAGGTGGCCGAGCGGGGCACGAGCGAGGTCACGCTCCTCGGGCAGACGGTCAACTCGTACCACGATGGCGAGCACGATTTCGCCGATCTCCTGCGGGCGGTGGGCGCGGTGGGCGGCATCCGGCGGGTCCGGTTCACCAGTCCGTATCCCACCGGCTTCACGCCGAGGGTCGTGGAGGCGATGGCCACCACGGGCGCGGTATGCGAGCACGTGCACCTGCCCGTGCAAAGCGGCTCGAACGCCGTGCTGAAGCGGATGCTCCGCCGCTACACCCGCGAGCGTTACCTCGATGTGGTCGCGGCGCTCAGAAGCGCCATCCGCGGCATCACGTTCTCCACCGACATCATCGTCGGCTTTCCCGGAGAGACGGAGGCCCAGTTCCAGGAGACGCTCAGCCTCGTCACCGAGGCCGACTTCGACGATGCTTACACCTTCAAGTACTCGGCGCGGGACGGCACGCCCGCCGTGCGGCTCCACGACCAGGTCTCCGACGAGGTCGGCTCCGAGCGCCTGGCCCGGCTCATCGAGGTGGCGCGGAGCAACGCGCGGCGGAAAAGCCTCGCGAGGGTCGGCGAAACCCACGAGGTGCTGGTCGAGCGTCGGGCCAAGCGCGGCGAGCTCATGCTGGCCCGCACCCGAACCAATCATCTCGTGCTGGTCGATCTCCCCGCGGCGTCCGTGGGCGAGTATCATCGAGTCAGGCTCACCGGCACGACCGGTTCCACCTTCACCGGCACGGTGGTCACACCGGCCCTGGCGGTACTGTGATTCACAATCTGGTCGAGGAGCACGTGGTGGCGGCCTACGATGCCATGCGGCCGCACTTTCCCGATTTCTGCGGGTGCGCGGTCTGCCGGGAGGACGCGCTGGTCTACACGCTGAACCGGCTTCCCGCCCGATACGTGGCGAGCACCACCGGCTCCGTGGTCACCGAGGTCAACTTGGAGAAGGAACAGAGTCGGGCCGCGATCGAGGTCGCCATGATGGACAGTCTGCGCAAGATCTCGATGGCCCCGCGCTGCGGACGCCGAAGCACGGCGGCCCAGCAGCCCTGACTTCCGAGCCGCGGTGAGACCGCGGCCCGCCATCCTCTTCATCGCCATGTACTGGGCCGGTCTCGCGACCGGCCTTCTGCGTTTTGGGAACCCGCTCGGCGTCACCGCGCTGTCGGTCGGACTGGCGCTCACGGGGCGCCCGATCGCGGTGCTTGCCGGGGGCGGTGTGCTCGCCGGCCGGCTGAGCGGGGAGCTGGCGGTAGCGCTCGATTCGTCGCAGTGCGCGGCCCGGCTGCCGGCGGCGGCGCTCCGAATCCGGGTCCGGGTGCTCGAGCCGGCCGATTCGGCCGGCGGCCGGATCGCGGTAGAGCCTGACACCGGTTGCCGGGGGAAAGTCTCGGCACGATGGCCGCGGCGGCGGCCGGTCGAGGCCGGGACGCTGGCGGACATCAGCGGGCAGTGGATTCCACGCCCCGCTCTTGGCGGCCGGCCGGCAGGCATGCTGGTCGTCACCGAAGCGACCATGCTGGAGACCCGCCCCCGGCCGGCCGATCGGCTGCACAACTACCTCTTTACGGCCAGTCACCGGCTCTACGGTGCCCGGGCCGGCATGGTGGATGCGCTCGTGCTGGGCCGGCGTGGAGGCATCGATCCGGAGCTCCAGGATCGCTTCGCGCGCTCGGGCCTGGTTCACCTGCTCTCGATCTCGGGCTTTCACGTCGGTCTCATCACGGCATGGGTGTTCCTGATCTGCCGCGCCTCGCGCATGACCCGCTCGGCGGCACTCGCCACCGCCGCGGCCCTGAGCGCCGCCTACGTCGCGTTCCTCGGCTGGCCGGCCCCCGCGGCGCGGGCGGCCGCCCTCGCGGTTCTTGTCGCCCGGTGCCAGGCGCGCCAGCGTCACGTGCAGGCCAACGCGCTACTGGCCGCGACCTGCCTCGCGGTCCTGCTGGTGGACCCGTGGGCCGCGCTCGATCTCGGAGGCTGGCTGTCCGCGGCGGCGCTCTGGGGAGCGTCCACCTTCACCCGGTGGTCGGACCGCGCGCTGGGCACCAGTTTCTGGATCCGTACCGCCGCATCATCGCTGGGAGCCACACTCGCCACCGCCCCCATCACCGCGGCTTTTCTCGGCACGGTGGCGCTCGCGGGGCTGCTGCTCAACTTCCCGGCGATTCCGCTGGCTGCCCTGGCGGTGCCCGGGGTACTCGCCAGCCTGATCCTTCTTCCCCTGTGGCCGGGTGCGGCGGAATCGCTGGCAGCCGGTGCCGGCCTGGGGCTTCATCTGTTGGAGCTCTGCGCGGTGGCCGGCGCGACGATCCCAGCCGGGCACCTCATGATGGAGCCGGGAACGCCCGCCGGCGTGCTGCCCTGGATCGGCGTGCTGTCGCTGTCCCTGTGGGTCATGGGTGAGCGGAACACCGCTCGAGAGGCGGGGCGCCGCCTTGCGTGGGTCGGGGTCGCTGCTCTCTGGGTCGGGCTGTCCCCGGCCGCCGGGCTCGGCTCGCCTGACGGCGGCCAGGGCCTCACGTTACATTTTCTGGATGTCGGGCAGGGCGACGGCGCCGTGCTCCGCACGCCGGGCGGCCGGTGGATCATTCTGGACGCCGGGCCCGCGGGACGGCGGGACGACGCCGGCCGCCGTGTCGTGGCCCCCTTTCTCGCGCGCCGTGGGGCGCGGACGCTCACCGCGATCGTCGTCTCGCACGCGCACGCCGACCATGTGGGGGGCGTGCCCGCGCTGCTCGCCCGCTTTCCGGTGGGCGTGGTCATCGAGCCGGGCGGGGTGGTCTCGGACCCCTCCTATGCCGCGCTTCTCACGGCACTCGACCGGCGGCGCATTCCGTGGCACCCCGCGCGTGCGGGTGAGCGCTTTACCCTTGACGGCGTCGAGTTCACGGTCCTGCATCCCGGCGCCGACTGGGCGCGGTGGGGGGAAGACATCAACGAGGATTCGGTCGTGCTGCTCGTGCGATACGGCGACTTCGAGGCGCTGTTCACGGGCGACGCCGGATTCCCCGCGGAGGCCGCGCTGCGTGGCAAGCTCCGGAGGGTGGACCTACTGAAGGTGGGGCATCATGGGAGCCGGGGCAGCACGGGCGAGGAGCTGCTCGACTCGCTGCGCCCGGTCGCCGCCGTCATCTCCGTGGGCCGGAACGACTATGGCCATCCGGCGCCCGAAACCCTGACTCGGCTGGATTCGCGGGGGGTGCGGGTCCTCCGCACCGACCGCGACGGCACGGTGAGCGTCACGACGGACGGCACCAGCATGACGGTCTCGACCACGCGGGGCGAATCGCATTACCTGGTGAAGCGCGAGGACTGAGCGCCTCACACCCTTTCGAATCACCACCCGGGGGTCCAGTGCAGACGTCCGTCACCACCATCGAGCGGTTCATCTTCGATCAGGAGCACCGCTACCCCGAGGCGACCGGCGAGCTGTCGAATCTGCTCTACGATATCGCCCTCGCCGCCAAGATCATCGCGGCCGCGATCCGCCGGGCCGGCCTGGTGAACATCCTGGGCACGGCGGGCGCCCGGAATGTGCAGGGCGAGGAGCAGCAGAAGCTCGACATCATCGCCAACGAGACGATGAAGAACTGCCTCAATCACACCGGCCGGGTGTGCGTGATGGCGTCGGAAGAGGACGAGAACATCGTACCGGTGCCGCCGGAGTATCCCGTCGGCAAGTACGCGGTGCTCTTCGATCCGCTCGACGGCTCCTCCAACATCGACGTGAATGCCGCGGTCGGGACGATCTTCAGCATCTACCGCCGGGTGAGCATGGAGGGCCGCGGCAACGTGGGCGACGTGCTCCAGCCCGGATGCAAGCAGGTGGCGTCCGGTTACGTGATGTACGGGTCGAGCACCATGCTGGTCTACACTACCGGGCAGGGCGTGCACGGGTTCACCCTCGACCCCACCATCGGGGAGTTTCTGCTGTCCCACCCGAGGATCGTGACACCCCGGGTCGGGATGTACTACAGCGTGAACGAGAGCAATTTCGGCCGCTGGGAGCGGCCCATGCAGGTCGCGGTGCGCGGCCTCAAGGGCGACGTCCCCGACATGATGAAGCCCAAGAACAGCCGCTACGTCGGATCCCTGGTGGCCGACTTCCACCGCAATCTCATCGCCGGCGGAATCTTTCTCTATCCCGCCGACACCAGGAACCCCGGGGGCAAGCTGCGGCTGCTGTACGAGGCCAGCCCGATGGCCTTCATCGCGGAACAGGCCGAGGGCTCGGCGACCGACGGCACCAATCGCATCCTCGACATCGTTCCCCGTAACCTGCACCAACGCACGCCTCTGGTGATCGGATCGCGCGAGGACGTCGGCTTCGTCGCCGACACCCTCCGGCGGACGGCGTCCGCGCGCGCCAGCGGCCCGGTCGTTCAGCCGGCGCTGTGAAGAGGCTGTACGGCCCGGGCGACTGGGCCGGTGATCCGGGCACCGACCTGGGCCGGCCCGGTGAGTTTCCCTTCACCCGGGGCGTCTATCCCGAGATGTACACGGGGCGGCTGTGGACGATGCGGCAGTACGCCGGCTTCGGCACCGCCCGCGAGACCAACCAGCGGTTTCGCCAGTTGCTGGCGGCCGGGCAAAGCGGCCTCTCTACCGCGTTCGACCTCCCCACCCAGATGGGCTACGACTCCGATCACCCGATGGCGCACGGCGAAGTGGGGCGGGTGGGCGTGGCGATCGACACGGTGGACGATCTCGCCGATCTCTTCCGCGACCTCCCGCTCGACCGCGTCTCCACCTCTATGACGATCAACGCCACCGCGGCGATCCTGCTCGCCATGTACGTGGTGGTCGGGGAGGAGCAGGGGGTGCCGCGCACCAGGCTCACCGGCACGGTGCAGAACGACGTGCTCAAGGAGTACGTCGCACGCGGCACGTACATCTATCCCGCGGCGCCTTCGCTGCGGCTGGTGGCGGACATCTTCCGCTTCGTCTCCGACGAGGGGATGAGCTTCAACCCGATCTCCATCAGCGGTTACCACATGCGGGAGGCGGGGGCGACGGCGGTGCAGGAGGTGGGCTTCACCCTCGCGAACGCGCTGGAGTACGTGCGGATCGCGGTGGAGTCGGGGCTCGCCGTGGACACCTTCGGTCCCCGGCTCTCCTTCTTTTTCGCGAGCCACAACGACCTCTTCGAGGAGGCGGCGAAGTTTCGCGCGGCGCGCCGGCTGTGGGCGCGCCTGGTGCGAGAGCGGTTCGGGGCGGGCGACGTGACCGCCCGGCTGCGGTTCCATACCCAGACCGGCGGCGTCACGCTCCAGGCGCAACAGCCGCTCAACAATGTGGTGCGGGTGGCGTTGCAGGCCCTGGCGTCGGTGCTGGGCGGGACCCAGTCGCTCCACACCAACGGCTATGACGAGGCGCTGGCCCTTCCGACCGAGCAGTCGGCCACCCTCGCGCTCCGGACCCAGCAGGTCCTCGCGTACGAGAGCGGGGTGTCGGACGTGATCGACCCGCTGGCAGGCAGCTACTACGTCGAGTCGCTCACCGACGAGATCGAGGCCGGAGCACGGGCTCTGATCGGGGAGGTCGACGCGCTCGGAGGCGCGGCGAAGGCCATCGAGCGGGGGTTCTTCCAGGAGGCGATCGCCCGGAGCGCGTACGAGCTCCAGAAGCGCCAGGAGAGTGGCGAGACCGTGGTCGTCGGGGTCAACCGCTTCACCGACGTCTCGGCACCGCTGAAGATCGAGGCGCCGGACTTCTCCTCGCTGGAGAACGACCAGCGTAGGCGGCTGGCGCAAGCGAGAGAGCGGAGGGATGGTGCGGCGGTGGCGGTCGCGCTGACCGAGATCCGCGCCGCCGCGGAGGGCACCCGATCGCTCATGCCTCCCATCCTCGAGGCCGTGCGCGCCCGTGCAACGCTCGGCGAGATCAGCGACACGCTTCGAACCACCTGGGGCGTGTACCGACCCGCGTAGCGTGGGAAAGCTCCTGCTTGAACCACCGAGCGGATCCGGCTAAGTTCCCAAGCTGATTTCGTTTAACCCCCAGCGAGCGCCGATGCCGACCTACGAGTACGAATGCCCCGAAGGCCACACCTTCGAGAAGTTCCAGAAAATGACCGACAAGCCCCGGGCCAAGTGCCCGGTCTGTGGCAAGGCCGCCACCCGCAAGATCTCCGGCGGGGCGGGGTTGGTGTTCCGCGGCAGCGGCTTCTACATCACCGACTACGGCAAGGACGGAAAGGGGCCCCGGAAGGCCGAGACCGAGAAGCCCGCCGGGGAGAAGTCGTCCGACAGCAAGAGCGAGGGCGGTGCCAAGGAGGCGAAGTCGGCACCCGAGTCGACCCCGTCGAAGGAAGCACCGGCCAAGGGCGGGGGGAAGGCCGCGAAGGAGTGACCGACGCGATCCGCACCGAGCTCGAGCGCGTGGCCGCCGGGTTCGGCGCCGACGGGCTCGAGTTCGTCCTCGAGCGTCCCCGCGACGCCGGGCACGGCGACCTCGCGACCAACCTCGCCATGCTGCTCGCTCGACGCGACCGGACCAATCCCCGCGAGATGGCCGCGCGGGTGATCGGCGAGCTCCGGTTTTCGCCGACCGTGGTCTCCCGCACCGAGGTCGCCGGCCCCGGCTTCATCAACATCTGGCTCGCCGAGAACCAGCTCACCGGCGCCATCGCGGAGATCCTTGAGCGGGGCAAGTCGTACGGCCGCACCGCGGCGGCCGGGTCGCTCAAGGTCAACCTCGAGTTCGTCTCCGCCAACCCGACGGGGCCGCTGCACGTCGGGCACGGCCGGGGCGCCGCGCTGGGCGATGCCATCGCCTCGCTCTACGAGTGGACCGGCCACACGGTCACCCGGGAGTTCTACATCAACGATGCCGGCGTCCAGGTCGACCGACTGGCCGCCAGTCTCTGGGCTCGCATCAAGCAGGAAGCCGGCCTCCAGGCCGACATCCCCGAGGGGGGGTACCACGGCGAGTATCTCCGCGAGAACGCCCGCCAGGTGCTCGCCAGCGAAGGCTCCGGCTTTGCCCGGCTTCCCGACGACGAAGGACTCAGACGTTCCCGCGCCCTCGGCATCCGGATGCAGCGCGAGGAGCAGGACCGCGACCTCGCCGATTTCGGGGTGCGCTTCGACGTGATGAGCTCGGAGCAGGCGATCTACGATGCCGGCCGCGTGGAGCACGCCATCGCGCTGCTCGGCGAGCGGGGCCTGACCTACGAGGCCGAAGGCGCCCTCTGGCTCCGGACCACCCAGTTCGGCGACGACAAGGACCGCGTGCTGCGCAAGAGCGACGGATCGCTCACCTACCTCGTGCCCGACATCGCATACCACATCGACAAGCACGATCGGGGCTTCGACCGCGCCATCGACGTCTGGGGCGCCGACCATCACGGATACATCCCGCGGATGCGCGCGGTGCTCGTCGCACTCGGCTATGCGCCCGACTTCTTCGGCGTGGAGCTGGTGCAGCTCGTCAAGGTGCTGCGCGAGGGCGAGGAGGTGAAGATGTCGAAGCGCTCGGGCGAGTTCGTCACCCTGCATAACCTGGTGAACGAGGTCGGCGTGGACGCCGCCCGCTACTTTTTCCTCGCCCGGAAGGGCGCCAGCCCCCTCGACTTCGACGTCGAGCTCGCCAAGAAGCAGACCGACGAGAACCCGGTCTTCTACGTGCAGATGGCTCACGCGCGGCTGAGCGGGATCTTCCGCACCGCGGAGCGGGACCCCGACGCGGTCGAGGGGGAGCTCGACCTGGCCGCCCTGCCGGCGCCGCAGGACAGCGAGCTGCTCAAGACGCTCGTCACCTTCCCGGAGGCCGTGGCCAGGGCCGCGCGCGAGCGGGAGCCGCACCGCATCACCGTCTTCCTGCACGAGCTCGCCACCGTGGTTCACGGCTGGTACCATCACACCCGCGCCGTCGGCGCGCCCGAGGGGCCCGACACCGAGCGTGCCCGACTGCTGCTGGCGCGCGCCGCGCGCACCGTGCTGGCCAACGGCCTCACCCTGCTGGGCATTACCACGCCCGATCGGATGTGATCTGATGAGCCTTCTCGTCGTCGGCAGCGTCGCGCTGGACTCGATCTTCACTCCGTTCGGCGAGACGGCCGACGCGCTCGGTGGCTCTGCGGTCTACTTCAGCGTGGCGGGCTCGCTGCTCCACCCCGTCCAGGTCGTCGGCGTGGTCGGCGACGACTACCCGGTGCACGAGCTGGACGCGCTGACCGACCGCGGGATCGACTGGTCGGGCGTCGAGCGGGCCCGGGGCGAGAGCTTCCGCTGGAAGGGCAAGTACAGCTACGACCTCCAGAGCCGTGAGACGCTGGAAACCCGGCTCGGGGTCTTCGCCCACTTCCAGCCCAAGATTCCCGCCGCCTTCCGCGCGGCGGAGTACGTCTTTCTCGGCAACATCGACCCTGAGCTCCAGCTCGGCGTGCTCGGCCAGGTGCAGCGACCCCGGCTCGTCGTCTGCGACACCATGAACTACTGGATCCAGGGCAAGAAGGCGGCGCTGCTCGAGCTCCTCGCGCGGGTGGACGTCCTGATGGTCAACGACAGCGAGGCCCGGGAGCTGAGCGGCGACTGGAACATCCATCGGGCCGGCCGCTGGATTCTGGACCGCGGGCCGAGCCGGGTGGTGATCAAGCAGGGGGAGTACGGCGCGCTGCTCATCGAGCGCGCGCGCACGTTCTACGTGCCGGCGTTTCCTCTGGAGATCGTGTACGATCCGACCGGCGCGGGCGATGCCTTCGCCGGCGGGTTCATGGCCTATCTGGCACGGACCGGCTCGCTGGCCGAGGACAACATCCGCCGGGCGATGGTCTACGGCGCGGCGATGGGATCCTATGCAGTGGAGCAATTCGGCATCCGGGCATTCGATCGAATTTCGCTGGCCGACGTGGAGGCGAGAGTTCGCGCCTTCCAGGACCTGACCCACGTCCAGCTCGCCGAGGCGGTGCCATGACACGGCAGTACGCCGAGGCCGGTGTCGATCTGGAAGGGGCGGAGGCGGCCAAGGCGCGAATCGGTCGGGCGGTCGCCACCACTCGGACGCCACTCAGCGTCGGGCGGGTCGGCGCGTTCGGCGGCATGGTACGCATTCCCGAGGGGATGCGGCGGCCGACGCTGGTGCTCAGCACCGATGGCGTCGGCACCAAGGTGCTGGTGGCGCTCGAGGCGGGCCGGTTCGACACGGTCGGCGAGGATCTCGTCAACCACAGCGTGAACGACATTCTGGTGCACGGCGCCACTCCGATCGCCTTCATGGATTACATCGCCGGCTCCGGTCTCGGGGTACAGGAGATCGCCGGGCTGGTCGAGGGCATCGCCCGGGGCTGCCGAGCCCACCAGATGGTGCTCGCCGGCGGCGAGACCGCGCAGATGCCCGGCCTCTACCGGGCCGGCACCTACGATCTCGCGGGAACGATCGTCGGCGTGGTCGAGGAGGACGCCGCCATCCATGGCGACGCGATCCGCTCGGGTGATCTCCTGCTCGGCTACGCGTCCACCGGGCTGCACACCAACGGCTACACCCTGGCGCGGCGTATCGTATTCGAGCGCATGGGACTCGGGATCAGCGACCGGCTGGGCGGGCTGGATCGCACGGTTGCCGAGGTGCTTCTGGATGTGCACCGCAGCTACTTTCGCAGCGTGATGCCTGTCATCTCCCAGCTTCACGGGCTGGCCCACATCACCGGCGGCGGCATCCCGGGAAATCTCGTGCGGATCCTCCCCGCCGGATGCGAGGCGCTCGTGGACCCGGCGAGCTGGGAGCCGCCGCCGCTGTTCACCATCCTGCAGCGGGCCGGCGGGATCTCCTCCGACGAGATGCGCGACGTGTTCAACCTCGGGGTGGGCCTCATCGCCGTGTTGCCGCCCGAGGCCCTGCCCGCCGCCCAGGCGGCGGCCGCTGCGGCTGGGGTGGAGACCTGGACCATGGGTGAGATCCGGCCCGGAGAGCAGACGGTGCGGTTTGCCCGCCCGTGAGGAATATCGCGTGCGTACCCGGCGCAGCTCGCTCCCATTCGCGGGCCTCGGCCTGCGGCTGAGCTTCTAGTCGCGTGGACGAGCGCGAGGCGATGGCCCACGCGTTGAGCCTCGCGTGGCGCGGCTGGGGCAGAGTGCACCCGAACCCCCTCGTGGGCGCCGTCGTCCTGGCCGACGGGCTGGTCGTCGGCGAAGGCTGGCACGCCGAATTCGGGGGCCGACACGCGGAGCCGGGAGCGCTCGAGCGCGCGGGGGAGCGCGCGCGCGGGGCGACGCTCGTCGTGACGCTGGAGCCGTGTGACCATCAGGGCAAGCAGCCGCCCTGCACCGAGGCGATTCTGCGAGCGGGCGTTCGCCGCGTGGTGGCGGGACTGGCCGACCCCAATCCCGCCGCGTCGGGCGGCGCCGCCCGCCTCGGCAGTCTTGGCCTCCAGGTCGAGCTCGGCGTCGCCCGCGAAGCGGTCGCGACGCAGAACGCGAGGTTCCTGCACGGCTTTCGGAACCAGTCGCGTCCTTTCGTCGCGCTCAAGCTGGCCACCAGCCTCGACGGGCGGATCGCCGATTCCTCGGGGCACTCGCGCTGGATCTCGGGCGAGCCGGCCCGCGACTACGTGCATTGGCTGAGGGCCGGCTTCGCCGCCATCGGCGTCGGCGGCCGGACGGCCCGGCTCGACGACCCGCGGCTCACGGTGCGCGGGCCGGTCACCCCTCGGGTGACGCCGCGCCGTGTGATCTTCGACGCCGGCGCCGATATCGACTCGCGACTGACGCTGGTGCGCACCGCCGGCGAGGCGGCCACCACCGTCGTCACGGCCAGCGACGCACCGAGCGACCGGGTGGAGCGGCTCTTGTCGGCCGGCGTGAGCGTCGTTCGGGCGGGCACTCTCGAGGAGGGGCTTCGGATGCTCCGGGGCGAAGGCATCGACTCGCTGCTGGTGGAGGGAGGAGGACGCCTCGCCGGCGCCCTTCTCGGCCTCGGCCTGGTAGACCGCTACTACTGGGTGCAGAGTCCGCTCTGGCTGGGTGATCGCGGCGTCCCGGCGACCGCCGGCCTCCCGAGCGACCCCATCGCCCGAGCCGAGCGGTGGGCCGTCGTCGAGCGCCGCGCGCTCGGCGAGGACACCCTTCTGGTGGCGGACCGCCGCTGATGTTCACCGGGCTCGTGACGGAAATCGGCACCGTGCGCGACGCACGGCCCTCGGAAGGCGGCCTCGACCTCACCATCGAGTGCGCCTATCCGGATCTGGCCGCGGGCGAGAGCGTGGCGGTGAATGGGGCCTGCCTCACGGTCGCCGCCGTGCTGGATGGAGGATTCACCGCCCACGTCGTCCGCACCTCGCTGGATCGGACCCGCTTCGGTGACCTCCGGCCCCGTGACCGGGTCAACCTCGAGCGCGCCTTGCGCGTCGGCGACCGTCTTGGGGGCCACCTGGTCCAGGGTCATGTGGACGGCATCGGCACCGTCCGCCGCGTCGCATCGAAGGAAGACGCCAGGCTGGTGGACGTCGAAGTCCCGGCAGAGGTCGCCCGGGTCGCGGTTCCGCTGGGCTCCATCACCGTGGACGGCGTGAGCCTGACGGTCAACGCCGTGCCCACTCCCGGAGCGATCCAGATCTCGCTGATTCCGTTTACTTTAGAGCACACGACCCTGGCCGAGCGCCTGCCGGGCGACCGGGTGCATCTGGAGGCGGATACCATCGGCAAGTACGTGCGCGCGATGCTGGAGCGTGAAAACGTGAAGGGCGACCGGTCATGACGACCTTCGGCACCATCGAGCAGGCCATCGAGGATCTGCGCCACGGCAAGTGCATCATCGTGGCCGACGACGAAGACCGCGAGAACGAGGGAGACCTCGTCTGCGCGGCCGAACTGGTCACGCCCGAGACGATCAACTTCATGACGCTCCACGGCCGGGGGCTCATCTGTCTCGCGCTCACCGGCGAGCGCTGCGACCAGCTCGGGCTGCCGCAGATGACCGAACGGAACAGCGAAGCGCTGGCCACCGCGTTCACGGTGAGCATCGATGCCGAGCGCAGGTTCGGGGTCACGACCGGAATTTCGGCCCGGGACCGCGCCACCACGATTCACGTCGCGATCAATCCCGCCACGGTGCCTTCCGACCTCCGGCGCCCCGGGCACATCTTTCCGCTCCGGGCCCGGCCCGGCGGGGTGCTGCAGCGGGTGGGCCAGACCGAGGCGAGCGTGGACCTCGCGCGGCTCGCGGGGCTGATTCCGGCCGGCGTCATCTGCGAGATCCTGAATCCCGACGGATCCATGGCGCGGCGTCCCGAGCTCCACGACATGGCGGCGCAGCACGGACTCACGTTCATCACCGTGGCGCAGCTGGTCGCCTACCGGCTCCGCACCGAGCAGCTGGTGCACCGTGTGGCCGAAGCGCGGATTCCCACCGAGTACGGCGAGTTCCGGATGGTCGGCTACCAGAACGACGTGGACGGGGCCGAGCACGTGGCGCTGGTGTACGGGGACATCGCGGGCCAGCCGAACGTGCTGGTGCGGATGCACTCCAAGTGCCTTACCGGCGACGTGTTCGGCTCGCGGCGCTGCGACTGCGGCTTCCAGCTCCACCGGGCCATGGAGCTGATCGCCCGCGACGGGCGGGGCGCCGTCGTCTATCTCGATCAGGAGGGGCGGGGCATCGGACTCCTGAACAAGCTGCGGGCCTACGCGCTCCAGGACTCGGGCGCCGACACGGTACAGGCCAACGAGCGGCTGGGCTTCGCGCCCGATCTCCGGAACTATGGCATCGGGGCCCAGATCCTCCGCGACCTGGGCCTCTCGTCCATTCGGGTGATGACCAACAATCCACGCAAGCTGGTCGGCCTCGAGGGCTACGGGCTCCAGATCGTGGAGCGGGTGCCGCTCCTGTCCGACCCGAACCGCGAGAACCGCGACTACCTGCAGGTCAAGCGCGACAAGCTCGGTCATCTCCTCTCCCACTGACGTGTCCGACATCTCCTCCCGCCCCCGTCGCAGCGGGCGCGTGGCGATCCTGGTGAGCCAATACAACGAGCTGGTCACCACGAAGCTTCTGGACGGGGCGCTCGCCTGCTGTGCCGAGGCCGGCGTGCCCCGGGAGGAGGTGGACGTGGTCCGGCTGCCCGGGGCGTTCGAGCTGGCGGCGGCGGCGGCCGCCGCCGCGGCCAGCGGGCGCTACGCCTGC
>JACDHV010000166.1 GCA_013820855.1 Gemmatimonadales bacterium
CTCTTGCCGACCTCGCGCACGCCGAACCCTCGTGCGTAGACCACCGAGTCGTCCTTGACCACGGCGATCGCCAGCCCCGGAATGTCCCACTCCCGCATTCCCTTCTCAATATAGCTATCGAGCCCCCGCAGCGCTCCTCTCTGGGCGAAAGCCACCTGCGGTGCGAGGAGCAGCACCAGGAGCAGAACGATCCACCCTCGCAGTACTGGCTGATGATTCCTCATACGATCTCTCCCAGGTTCGACATATGAACTCCTCCGGGTGACCGGAAGGCTGCCGCCATCTTTTACGGTACCCGCTCCGCCTCGAGGCTACTCCCGCTCGCCGTGAACGTGAGGCCGCTCGCCCGCCCACCCACCATCTGGAAGACCACACGGACGTCAGAGTCCGCTGCGGCGATGAAGGTATGCTCCCCCTGGTACAGGAGGACGGAGCTCAGCGGCCCCTCCAGCTTCAGCTTGCCGTCCTCCTCGAGCACCTGGAGCTTGCCCAGCCGCGCGTCGTAGCTCCCGACGTAGCGGGCGCGCTCGGAAGCGTTAAGCGGCAGGTCCCTGACCGCCGGCTCCGGAAGACCAAGCACCCGGCGCGCGATCTGCCGCTCGATCCGGCTCGGGTTCGAGTTGCCGCTGTTGGTCAGCACCGCGATAGTAAGGTCCTGCTCCAGGTAGTAGGACAGATAGGTGATAAAGCCGTTGATCCCGCCCCCGTGGGCGACGAAGCGATGGCCCTGCAGCTCACCTAGACTCAGCCCGTAACCGTACGGGTGCTCCTTGCCGCCGGACAGGGGCGTGGCGGTGGTCATGCGGGCGTAGGAGGCCGGGGTGATGACCCGCCCGCTCGTCAGCGCTTCCCTCCACTTCACCAGATCGCGCACGGTCGAGCAGAGCGCGCCGGCGCTGAACGGCTGATGCATACTGAGCGGCGCCGCGTTCGTGAACTTCCCCTCCGCGACGCTGTACCCGGCCGCACGGTGCTTGATGATCGGCCGCTGATCGCAGTATATGGTCGAGTCGAGACCGAGCGGCTCGAAGAAGGTCTGCTGCAGATACTCGCCGTAGCTCTGCCCCGTCACCTTCTCGATGATCATCCCCGCCAGATAGTAGGCGGAGTTGTTGTAGAGCCACCGCTCGCCTGGCGCGAAGTCGGCGGGCTCGTCCCGGAAGAGGGCAACCAGCTCGTCATGCGTCAGGTCCAGCCGCATCCTCTCCGTCCACTTCGGCCCCAGGCCGGTATAGCTGCGGATCCCGGAGGTGTGGTTCAATAGCTGATGCACGGTCACGCGCTGCGACCATTCGGGCAGGCCGGCAAGATGCTTACTCACCGGATCCTCGAGGCTGATCCTGCCCTGCTCGACCAGGCGCAGGATGGCTGCGGCGGTGAACTGCTTGGTGATCGAGCCGATGCGGTAGACCGTCTCTGCGCTGGCGGGCACCTCGTTCTCCAGCTCGGCGTAGCCGTAGCCACGCAGAGCGATGGTATCCGATCCACGCACCACGGCGATCGAGATGGCCGGGATCGGACCCTCGCGGAGCGCCGCCTCGGCGATCGAGTCGATGGCGGCGGCGAGCGCGGCGTGCTCCGGGCGTTTCGGAGGTGCGGCCGAGGTGGTCGAGGTGCTCTGCGCCCCTACAGGGAGGGGCGCGAGCACCGCGCAACCGAGCAGCAGTATCCCGCGTAAGAGGGAAGCTCGGAAACAAGTGTGATTCATCGCTCGCTCGGCGTCTCCGGGGGCTGGGGTTGACGCCAGATCTCCGACAGCACGCGCTGGAAGTTTCTTCCCAGGATGAGGCGGATGTCGGCATCGCGGTAGCGGCGGCGGATCAGGCCCTCGGCAAGATCGAACGTGCGCTTCGGGTGATCCGCCCCCTCGATGTCGATCTTCTCACGGAAGCCGTAGCTCCCTTTGTAGCCCGCGCGCAGCCTCTGGTTGGCCTCGAGGGACATGGCGTCGTAGCCGTCTAGGTCGGTATCGCTCCCCACCCCCAGATGCTCGACGCCGACCAGCTTCGCCACATGATCGTAGTGGTCCAGCAGGTGCTCGATGGTGGTGGGTTCGTCCGCCTTCACGAACATCCGCACGCCGGTGATCCCCATCACCCCGCCACTCCTGGCCATGGCCTGGATCGCCTCGTCGGTCTTGCAGCGCGGGTGGCCGGGCACCAGCGCGCGGCAGTTCGAGTGCGTGATCAGCACCGGCTGCTTCGAGACCTCGAAGGCATCCAGCGTGGTGCGGTCGCCGCAGTGCGAGACGTCCACCGCCATACCTACCCGGTTCATCCGCTCGACGATAGCCACCCCGAAGTCGCTCAGCCCCTCGTCCCGCCGCTCGGTGGAGCCGTTGCCGATCCGGTTGCGGGAGTTGTAGGTGAGCTGCGAGACCCGCTGGCCGAGGCCGTAGAAGTAGTCCACATCGTCCAACCGGCGGAAGTGCTCCGAGTTCTGCACCCCCAGCAGGATTCCCGCCTTCCCCGACTTTTTTACCCGAGCAAAGTCCGCAGCGCTGTCGATGCGCATCAGCCGCTCGTCCTGCCCGGCAACGAAGGCATTCCAGCCGGCGAGAAACTTCAGCGTGCTCTCATACGCCTCCGGGCCGCCGGTCCCCACCGCGATGTGGAACACATTGATGCCGGATTCCTGATAGCGCTGAAAGTGTGCCGCGGTAAAGCTCTCCGGATCGATCGACCACCTGCCCATCTGCGGGAAGTCGAGTGTGAACGGGTTGAGCATGTCGACCACTACCGATTCCCTGACCAGCCGGATCGCCCGCGCCGAGTACTCCGTGCTCGAGTGAGCAAAGAGCTGATAGCGCCCGAGGTTGATCATCGGCGCGAATAGCAGCGCTCCCCCGGCGCTGAAGGCGGTCTTCAGAAGGTGCCTTCTCGTAATTCCGTGTCTCTGTTCGTCCATGAATCCTCCCCATGCGCCAGGATGGGGATGATCCCAGCTCTCCTGGCTGTTTCCGGCAGCTGCCGCGAACTGGCGCGACCTCCCTCTGCATATCCGCGCGGCCTCACCATGAGGCCGCGCGGGTGCTCCCGAAGGCTCAGCTGGAGATGTTCGGGTTGCCCTGCCGCTCGAGGGTCGGGAGCGGGAAACAGGTCGTATCGCCGTACGAGTTGCCGCTCTGGTCGATCCCGTTGGGGTGGATCGAGCCGGGCTCGCCGAGGAAGGGGATGTTGAACTCGGTGCCGCGGAAGCGCAGCATGTCGTTCAGCCGGTGCCCGCCCTCGGCGAACAGCTCGCGGTTGCGCTCCTCGAGGATCAGCCGGATCATGTCGTCCTGCGTGGGCGCATCACTCGCCTCCACCGCCGGAAGCCCCACGGCCGCGTGCAGGTCGTTGAGGATCCGGTGGGCCGTGGCCAGGTCGCCCTGCCGCGCGGCCGCCTCGGCGATAATCAGCTGCCTCTCCTGCGGCGAGGTGAGGCGGTTGGGGGTGGAGCGGCTGGTGACCTTGTTGTGGAAGTACCAGGGCGTCACGAAGTCGAAGCCATTGCGGCCACCGAAGGTCACCTTCACGCGCGGATCCGCTGCGCCCTTCCACTGCAGCTCGCGCATGTTGGGCGCCACCGAGGCGTGCCGCCACCCGGGGCCGTTCACCCACTCGTAGTGGTGGTTGTAGCGGCGCGGGTCGGTGTCGCTGCGGGTGGCCAGCTTGACGTAATCCGCCGGCACCCGGGAGGCATCCTCGACCGCCCCTGCCAGGTTGCCCAGGTCGAGCCGCACCCGCGCCCGCCCGCTGAGCGCCATGTTCAGGATGTCCTGGTCGTTTGCCTGCTGCGCCAGCTCGATGGCTTCGGTGAAGCGCTTCTCGGCCAGCTCCAGCACCTGCTTCGGCGTCATGAGCTGCCCGGGCTCACCCTCCTTGGCCGGGATGCTGGACTCACAGAAACCCTCGCCGAAGGCGACCAGCGGGAAGGCGCCCCAGGCGCGCACCGTCGCCATGAGCGAGGTCTTGTTGGGGACGTTCTGGTCGGAGAACTGCTGCAGCCGCTCGAAGACCGTCTCCGCCTGGTAGCGGGCCGTCTGGAGCGGCGTGAAGAGCCCGTAGCCCCAGTCCTGGCAGGCACCCTGGGCGAAGTTGGCGTCGTCGGCGGTGATGCCCCGGATCCCCCAGAGCCGCATCGTCAGGTTCCCCGAGGCCTGGATGAACTGGTCCGAGTGGACGGCGGCAGCGCCGACGTAGCTGTCCCAGGCGCACTCGACGTCCGTGATGACGCTGTTCACCAGCGTCTGGGCGAGCTGCGGGTTGTCGAGTGTCTCCTCGGGCACCTTGCCCGGACTCTTCACCTCCAGCAGCTCCTGCGTGTCGCAGGCGGTGGTGAGGAAGAGCACCGAGAGGGCCAGCGAGAGGCTCCGCCTGGCCCGGCGCCCGACCTGCCGCGTATTTGTCGGGATACACATAAATTCAAGCTCCGGTTCACTCGTGGGATCGCGTTCGGTGGTCATCGGTCCGGCGCCTCAGAAGGTCACGCGGAAGGTGGCCATGAACCGCCGCAGCTGCGGCCAGCCCTCCTGGTTATAGGCGTTCAGCCCGCCCGGCTGCGTGCTCGTGGGGGCGCTGTTGCGCGCCTCGGGGTCGAGGATCCGCACCCCGAAAGCCTCCTTCTGCGCGACCCAGATCGTCCACAGGTTGTCGGCCGACAGGGTCAGGGTCGCCCGCTCGGCGCGGAACTGCTGGCTCCAGCGCAGCGGGAGCGTGTAGCTCGCCGAGACGCGGCGCAGCTTGGCGAAGTCGCCCTTCACGACCCCCAGCGAGCCGAATGGATTGCCGATGCTGAGGTAGCCCAGGAAGATGGGGTCATCGCGCTCCAGCGCCGCGCGCGTGTTGTTGAAGAACGCGTGGGCGCCGCTGATGTCGCCGTTCTGCCAGGTGTTGCCGCCGACGGCTTCCACCAGCCCGTAGAGCCGGAGATCGCGGAAGAGCGTGAGCGTGGCGCTCAGGCCGCCGTTCCACGTCGGCAGCGGCGTGCCCCGGTAGATCAGCGGCGCCTCGGCGCAAGGGACCGGCGGGCCGCCGCCCCGCGAGAAGTTGGAGTTCGGCTCTACGGGGCCACTCTCGCACATGACATTGGCGGCGACGTTGCGGTCACCCTGCTGCACGATGTCCGCCGAGACGACGCGCCGGACGAAGATGCTCGCCAGGGGGTAGCCGGGCACATGATACTGGCCGATGGTGGCACTCACGACCAGCGGCGTGCCGCCGCCGATGTCGACCACCTCATTGTCGTTCCGGGAGAAGGTCAGGTTGAGGTCCAGAGCGACGTTCTCCCTCCGGAGCGGCGAGCCACGAAGCCCGACCTCGAACCCGTTGTTGCCGACCTCGCCGATGTTCTTGAACTGGCTTCCCGGGAACCCCAGCGACGGCAGCGCCGGCACCTGCACAATAGCGTCGGTCGTTTTCTTGTCGTAATAGGTGAACTCCAGCCCCACGCGCTCGCCGAAGAGGCTGGCATCGAAGCCGAGCTCGAGCTCCTGCCCCACTTCGGGCTTGAGGTCCGGATTCCCCAGGTTCTCCGGCGTCAGCGCCGGCTCGCCCCCGACGCCGACCTGCGGCTGGTAGGTCCTGAGCGCCGCAAACACGTCCGGCTGCTGCCCCGCCTTGCCCCACGCGCCGCGCAGCTTGAGGGTGTTCAGCAGCGGGGCGTCAGCCAGGAACGGCTCTTCGCTGATTACCCAGGAGGCGCTTAGCTTCGGGTAGACCACGAAGTCGAAGTTCTTGCCGAAGGCGCTGTTGTCATCGCCGCGCAGTGCACCAGTCAGGAAGATGCGGTCGTTCCAGACGAGCTGCTCCTGGACGTAGGCACCGAGCGTCTTGTTCTCGAGGAAGTCCTCCTGCGCGGTACGGGTCGCACCGGCGGTGACCGTCTCCAGCTGGTTGACCGGGAAGATGTCGCCGCGCGCCCAGACCCACTCCGTCGCCCGGCGGTAGAACTGTACGCCCGCCGAGGTGGCGGCCTTAAGGTCCCGCGTCAGCCCCACTGTGGCGGTGGCGCCGTAGTCGGCGCTCGTGTACGCCGTCCGGCTGCTCTGCACCTCCTTGCGTCCGGCCGGCAGGTTCGAGCCCACCTCGCCCGGCGCGAGGCGCTTATAGAGCTCGGAGTTGCGCGTGTCGGTGAAGTCGCCGCCCAACACCAGCCGGTGCGTGAACCACGCGAAGGGTCGGTGGTTCGCCGTGAAGCTGTACGTGGAGCGGTCGACGTCCTGGTAGCCCTGGATGTCGCTGTAGTAGCGCTCGGGGAGGTAGGCGATGTAGCCGCGGAACGGGCCATCGATCGCGTTGGGCTTGCCGCTCCCCACCTCGCACCCAGGCGCAGGGCACGACCAGATGATCGCGGTGCTGATCGGCTGCTGCGGCGAGGCGCTCCGGAGCTTGCTTCGCACGTTGCCCATGCCGAAGTCGATGGTCAGCTGGTCGCTCGGGGTCCAGCTCAGATTTCCCCGTCCGGTCAACTTGTTCTGCCAGTTGTAGTCGACCGGGCCCTCGTCCCGGTCCCAGTCCGCCGAGAAGTAGTATCGCACCGTCTCCGCCCCGCCGCTCAGGCTCCCGGCGTAGCCACGCGGCGCGCCGGTGCTGAAGACCTCCCCCTTGCAGCGGTCGCCGACCTTCTCGTACGGCGCCGGGCAGGACCCGTCGGCAGGAACGGGGAAGCCCACTGTGCGGTCGTTCCGCAGCACGTTGAAGGACTGGATCTGCCCCGCGCTGTCCCGGTAGTAGGTCTCCTGGAAGAGCCCCTCGGGGTGGGGGAGCCAGTTCGCGCCCTGCTTGACGACCAGGTTGAAGACCGGCTTCCCGGAGCGCCCCTTCTTGGTGATGATCTGGATGACGCCATTGGAGGCCTCCGTGCCGTAGAGGGTGGCGGCCGCCGGCCCCTTGATCACCTCGATGCTCTCGATATCCTCAGGGTTCAGGTCGTTGATACGTGAGGGTGGTGTCCGGCCATCGACCCCCACCGAAGTGATCCCGCCACCCTGGTCGGCGAAGTTGTTGTTGACCCGCACACCGTCGATGTAGAGCAGCGGCTCCGAGGCGAGCGCCATGCTGCTCCCCCCGCGGATGCGGATGTTGGCGCCGGCGCCGATCTCGCCGCGCGAGAACTGGATCTGCAGACCTGGAACTTCGGCGCTGAGCAGGCCATGCACGTTGGGCGGCGGCGCGACCTGCACGATCTGTTCGGCGCGCACCCTCCCCACGGCGTTTCCGAGCGAACGAACGCGCTGCGCGCCGGCCGTCCCGGTCACCACCACCTCGTCCAGAGCGATCGCGCTCTCCGCCAGCACAATGCGCACGCTGGTTTCGCCGACCCGCACGCTCTGGGTGACGGTGCGAAAGCCGATCAACTGCACCCGGAGCGTGGCTGCCGTCCCGGTGAGGCCGGGAATCAGAAACCGTCCCTGCGCATCCGTCAACGTGCCCCGTCCTGTGCCCTCCACCATCACCTGCGCACCCGCGAGGGGACGCAGCGTCTGCTCGTGCACTACCACGCCCCCGACCGACCCCTGTTCC
>JACDHV010000348.1 GCA_013820855.1 Gemmatimonadales bacterium
CTGGTAGAGCGCGATCGCCTCCCGCAGCGAGGCGGGGTCGTTCCGCCCCTGCCCGAGCGCGGCGCCTTCTGCCCTGAGGTACAGGTCGTACGCGTCGAGGTTCCGGGTCGGCCGGTCCGCCAGCTCCCGCCGGGCGCTGTCGGCCAGCGCGATGCCCAGCTCCTGCACCACTCGCCCCGCCACGTCCGCCTGTACCCGGAACACGTCGGTCATCGCGGCATCGAACGACTGCTGCCACTTGACCGTCGGGGCCCCGCTCGGCGGAACGTGCACCAGCTCGGGGCTCACCTGCACCCGGCTGGTGCCGTCCGTCCCCTTGGCCCACCGGATCTTGGCGACTACGAGGTAGGACACGCCAAGGTCGCGGGCGATCTGGGCCAGGCTCTTGTCGGTCTTCTTGTATTCGGCGGAGCTGCGGCCCGCGATCACCTGGAGGCCCGGCACTCCGGACAACTTGCCGCGGACCGCGTCGCTGATGCCGTCGGCGAAATACTCGTCGGAGGCGTCGCCGACGTTCTCGAAGGGGAGCACAGCGAGGAAGCGTGAGCCCGCGGCATCGTCGCCGTGGCCGCTGGAGCGACGCCAGGCGAAGAGGACCCCGAGTCCGATCAGGAGGCCGAGGACCAGTGTGAGCGCGGCGAGCGGGATCCGTCGCGGAACCCGGGTCGTCCCGGTGGCGGGAGCCGCGCCCGCCGGTGGGACGGCGGCGGCGACTCCCGTCGCCACCGGCGCGGCGGCCTGCAGCGACTGGGAGAACTGGGCCACGGTGGAGAACCGATCCGCCGCCACCGGCGCCAGCGCTTTCCGGATCGCCGCGTCCACCGCCTCGGGCACGCTCCCCCGCACCGTCCGTACGCTGGGCGCGGGCTCGGTGAGGCGCTTCACGATCAGCGCCTGGGAGGTGGCCCCGGTGTAGGGCGGCTCTCCCGCCAGCAGCTCGTAGAGCACCGCGCCCAGGCTGTAGACGTCGGTGCGTGCATCGAGTCCGCGGTCGCCCGCGGCCTGCTCCGGGCTCATGTACGCCGGCGTGCCGACGGACAGGCCGGTCTCGGTGAGCCGGGAGTCGCCCTCGCCGCCGAGCGCCCGCGCGATCCCGAAGTCCGCTACGAGCGTATTGCCGTCCTTCGTGAGCAGCAGGTTCTCCGGCTTGATGTCGCGGTGGATCACCCCGTGCTCGTGGGCGTACTGCAGTGCCTGCGCCGCCTCGCGGCCGATCCGAAGTGCGTCCTCCACGGGGAGCTGGCGCTCCCGCCGAAGCCGGTCGCGGAGCGACTCGCCTTCGACGTAGGGCATGGTGAACCAGAGCACCGGCGGGCGGCCCGGGGTGGTGATCTCACCGGAGTCGTGGACCGTCAGGATGTGGGGATGCTGAAGCCGCGCGGCGAGGCGGATCTCGCGCTGGAAGCGGTCGGGCCCCATCGTGGCGGCGAGCTCGGGGTGAAGCACCTTGAGGGCGACGGGGCGGTCGTGGCGGAGGTCCTGCGCGAGGTAGACGGTCGCCATGCCGCCGCGGCCGAGCTCGCGGTCGAGACGGTAGCGGGGTGAGAGGGCGTCGCGCAGAGCGTCCGGCGGATCGACCATGCTCGGGGCTCCGGGGATTGTGGTGTAAGGAGTTGGGTCGGACCTTAAGTAAGTGCAGGGGAGGGCTGTGCGCCAGCAGGAGCGAGGTGCCGGCCATTTCGCCTCTTGACAAATCCGGGCTTCGCTACGAACGTCGTGCCGCGCGAGCACTCATGACCAAGAGATGACGCCACCGCGGCGTTCATTCCTTCGCGTCCTGGTCCACCGTTCCGCTAGTCTCCGCGGACCTCATACAACACCACACATCAGACGGACCGGGCAGCGCTCCTGCCTGATCCCACCGCGTCAGGACTCATCAACGATGAGCCACCGCTCCGCGTGCCGGGCGAAGGCTCCTCGGAGAGAGGAGAAGTTCCGCACATGTGCCACTTCATTTTCCATGGATATCGCCGCCTGCGCCGCCTGCGATCGATTCCCGCCGCCGCCCTCGCCGTCGCCCTTGCGGCGTGCGACCACACGGAGCCGCTCGATCCCGGGGGCGCGCTTCAGGACGCGGTGACGATCGCGGAGATCGAGGCGCCCGCCCTGGCCATGCGCCAGAGCGGTGGGATCGCCTTCGGCATGGCCGCGCAGCCGGTCGCGCAGCTGGGCGACCTGTACAGCGGCGGCAAGGTGACCCTGGGTCCCGGACAGATGCGCAGCACGCTCGCGGCCGTGAAGGCGCGCGAAGGCAGAGTGGTGGTCATGCT
>JACDHV010000018.1 GCA_013820855.1 Gemmatimonadales bacterium
CGGGCAACCTGCCGAAGCACGAGCGCGGGCTGGGAGGAAAACCGCTCCGCCAGGTCGGCCCGCCACTCGCGCTGGTGCTCCCTGCCCGGCTCCAGGTAATCGGCGCAGTAGAGAACCCGGCCCACCATGTCCCACTCCGCGAGCCCGAACGAGTGGTAGCGAACGGCGTCGAGCACGCCCCGGTCCGTCTCGCCTTCGGCCTTGGCTCTGGCGGCGCTGGCGGGCCCGTGCCGCAGCTCCGGCGGGCCCGGTGTGGAGGGCGCCCACTCGAGCAGCTCCTCCTCGGAGGCGTCCCGAAGCGCGTCGTGCAGCCAGACCGCACGCAGCCAGCGGTGCCGCTCGCAGTCGGGCACGCCCATTTCCAGCGCCCACCTGCCGGCGAGCTCGGCCACCCGGCCGATGTGCTCCTCGCGGGGAGGGCTCACCACCGCCCAGCCGGGCAGCGAAGGCCGGAGTCCCGGCGAACCTTCGCGGGCCATCAGACCACCCCTTCGCCCAGCACGATGTTGTCGATCAGGCGGGTCAGCCCGACGCGCGCGGCGAGCGCCACGATCGTGGTGGCCTCCGCCTCGGCCACCGGCGCCAGCGCGTCGGGCTCAGCCACCGCGATGTATTCCACCTGCACGTCGGGACATGCCTCGAGAAAGCGCCGCATGCGCGCCTCGATGGCTTGCGCGCTCCGCTCACCGCCCCGCCAGGCCACGTGCGCCTCCTGCAGGGCGCCGCTCAACGCCGTGGCGCTCTGCCGCTGGTCCGGACCGAGGTAGGCGTTCCGGCTGCTCAGCGCGACGCCGTCGGGCTCCCGCACCGTCGGAACCACGGCGAGCTCGATCGGCCAGTCGAGGTCGCGCACCATCTGCCGCACGAGCACGACCTGCTGCACGTCCTTCCGTCCGAAGCAGGCCACGTCCGGCTCCACCAGATGAAAGAGCTTGGCGACCACGGTGAGGACGCCGCTGAAATGGCCCGGCCTCGCCACGCCTTCCCAGCGCCCGCCGGCTCGGCCCGGCACCACCCTGGTCTCCGATCCCGGCGGATACATCACCGCCGCGCTCGGCACGAAGAGCGCGCCGACGCCGCGCTCCTCGGCGAGGCGGCGGTCGCGCGGCAGATCCCGGGGGTAACGGGCGAGGTCCTCGGTCGGTCCGAACTGCAGCGGGTTCACGAAGAGGCTCATCACGACGACATCGGCGCGCCGCCGGGCCTCGTTCACCAGGGCCAGGTGACCCTCGTGCAGGTATCCCATGGTCGGCACCAGAGCGATGCGACGGCCCTCGCGACGCCGGGTGCGCACCCAGCCCCTGAGGTCGGGAATGGTCGTGAGATCGATCATGGGGACACCGAGGGCGCCGGCGGCGCCCTCATTCGAAGCTGTGCTCCTTCGCGGGATAGCTCCCTCCCCGGACATCGTCGGCATAGGCCCGGACCGCCTCCCGCACCGCGGAGCCGAGCTCGGCGTAGCGCTTGAGGAACTTGGGCGAGAACCCCTCGTTGAGTCCCAGCATGTCGTGCAGCACCAGCACCTGCCCGTCGCATCCGGGGCCCGCGCCGATGCCGATGGTCGGAATGGTCAATGCCGCGGAGATTCGCCGGGCCAAACCGGCCGGGATCAGCTCCAGGACCACCGCACAGGCTCCCGCCGCCTCCAGTTCCCTCGCGTCGTCGAGCAGTCGGTCGGCCGCCGCCGCCTCGCGTCCCTGCACGCGGTACCCACCGAGGGCGTGCACCGATTGCGGCGTGAGCCCGAGGTGCCCCATCACGGGTATCCCGCGTTCGACCAGCGCCCGGACCGTCTCGGCCATGTGCCGCCCACCCTCGAGCTTCACACCGTTCGCTTCGGTTTCCTGCAGCACCTTGCCCGCGTTCCTGATGGCCTCCGGGATCGACACCTGGTAGGTCAGGAACGGCAGGTCCACGAACATCAGCGTGCCGGGCGCGCCCCGGCGCACCGCGGCGGCGTGGTAGATCATCTGATCGAGCGTGGCGCTGAGCGTCGTCTCCTGGCCGGCGATGACCTGGTTCAGCGAGTCGCCGACCAGCAGCAGGTCCACCTCCGCCCGGTCCAGCAGGCGGGCGAACGCGGCGTCGTAGCAGGTGAGCACCACCAGTCGGCGCCCGGCTTCCTTCCACGCGGGAAGGTCGAGCACGGATCGGGGGCGAGCGTCAGCGGTCATGAGCCTCCCAGCTCGGTCAGCTCTCGGATCCAGAAATCGCGGTGGGACAGCTGAGGATGGGGAATGATAAGGTCGGGCTCGTCGATCCGCCGATCGCCGTACCGCACGATATCGAGATCCAGCGTCCTCGGCCCCCATCGCTCGGTGCGGACCCGGCCCCGGCTGCGTTCGATGGCCTGGCATGCCGCCAGCAGGGCGCGAGGCTCGAGCGCCGTCTCGAGCAGCACCATCTGATTGAGGTAAGGCGGCTGCTCCCTGCTTCCGAGGGGGGCAGTCTCCTCGACGGCCGACTGCGCGACGAGGCGGGTCCGGGGGAGCGCGTCCAGCGCCGCGCGCGCGGCCGCGAGGTGCTCCGCGCGATCGCCCAGGTTGCTGCCGAGCGCGATATATGCCCGCTCGCGTCCGCGCACCGCGGTTCAGGTCTCGACGGCGAAGTGCCGCGCGATCCGCTGGAGTTCGGCGGCGACCTCCCCCAGCCGTCGGATGGCGCCCTCCAGCTCGGCCTGGCCCGCCGCCGCGTCCCCGGCGCGCTGCGCCAGCTCGTCCGTCTCGGTCCGGGTGCGGGCCGACCCCGCGGCCACCCGCTGGATCTGCTCGCTCAGCCCGGTCACGGCACCGAGCTGCTCGGAGGCCGTGATGGCGATGGCCTGGGCGTGGCGGCCGGCCTCGCTCGTCGTGCCCACGATCGCGTCGAGCGCCTGTGCGGCGTTGGCGCTCAGCTCCTCGACGCCGGACACCGCCTCGCGTCCCAGCTCCATCTGATCGGAGACCGTCGCGACCTGCGCCCCGATCTCCTCCAGCAGGCCGCGCGCCTCCCGGGCGGCGTGCAGGCTCTGCGCCGCCAGGTCCCGGACCTCGTCGGCCACCACGGCGAAGCCGCGTCCCTCGCGGCCGGCCCGGGCCGCCTCGATCGCGGCGTTGAGCGCGATGAGGTTGGTCAGGTCCGCGATCTCCCGGATGGTGCCGATGAACCCGCTGATTCGCGTGGTGAGCGCGCCCAGCTCCGCGACCTGCTCGACACTTCCCGACACGAACCCCTTGAGTCCGATCAACCGCTCGATGGCCTGGCCGATCACCACGCGGTTGCGGCTCGCCACCGCCGCGGCGGTTCCGCTCGCCTCGGCCGCCTGCGCGCCCTGCGTGGCCATCGTACGCGAGGCGATAGAGAGCGCATCGGTGGATCGAAGCCCGCCGGCGACGAAGCGCTCCAGGTCGGCGGTGCCCTGGCGCATGCCGCGCGACACCTCCGCCAGCGCGGAGGCCGAGCCTCGCAACGACTCGGTCACCCGGGCGAGCGCGCTGACCTGCTCGCCGATCTGACCGACCGTGCTGAGCAGCGGTCGGCGCAACTCGGCGATGTGGATCGCCGTCGCCATCTGATTGGCAAGGGTGGCGAGCGCGACGAGATCCTTGGAGCCGTAGGCATGGCGCTTCGGGTGGTCCACCTCGATCACGCCGAGCAGCTCCTCGCCGAAGCGGATGGGATGCACCACCGTGCTGCCGACGCCCTCCATGACCCGCGAGAGCCGGGGGTCGCGCCTCACGTCGCGGACCATGACCGGAGCGCCGTTGGCGATCGCCTCCCGCCGCAGCTCGAGCAACTCCTCCGGCATGTCGCCCCGGCCGGGCCGGCCGTGGACCCCGCGGTACGCCAGGGCGAGCCCGGTCCCGTTGATCCGGTACACCCGGAAGTCGCTCCAGTCGAGCAGCCGGTGCGCCAGCCGCTCGATCTGGTCGAACGAACCCTGGAGGGTCGCGTTGCTGGCGATGGCGGTCTCCATCAGGTGAACCTTGTTCAGGTCCTCGGCCCCGATCGCCTCATCGATGATCCTGCGGGTGAGGAGCCCCAGCACGCCGAGCGCGACCCCCACGGCGACCCATCCGACCGGCGCGAGCGCCGTGACGGCGGCCAGGCCGATCACCGTGGCGATCAGCGTCAGCAGGTAGGCGATGATCTCCCAGCGCAGGATCAGAATCTTCTCGGCGTACTCCAGCTTGTCCCGCACCAGCAGCGTGAAATAGAAGAGCGACCTGGTGGAGAAGAAGTAGAGGCAGATCAGGATCGCGCCCGCCGGCAGGAAATCGAGCGAGAGCGGCGGCATGCCGCTGTAGTAGTGCACCGCGGCGTACGGCCCGTAGGCCGCGGTGAAGCCGAGGACTTCGCGGCCGGCGTTGATGACGCCGGCACGCGGGAGCTTCCGGAGCCACAGGACGTCGGATCCGAGCACGCCGAGGTAGAGCGCGAGCACCACCGGGGTCGGCCCCGCGGCCACTGCCCCGATGAGCACCGGAATGCCGGTCTGGGTCAAATACGAGTACTTGCTGAGCCGGATGGGCGACGCGCGAAGCGCGAGCACCAGGCCGGTCAGCAGCAGCACGGCCACGGGTTGGTCGATCCAGCGGGTGTCGACGGCGAGGGCGGCTACCGTCACCAGTCCGCCACCAACGGCGAGCAGTCGCGCGTAGCGATCGAGCAGCGAGCCGACGTCGCCGCTCATGCCGGCACCGGAGCCGGGTCGAGTCCCGCCCTGAGTTCCTCCAGGAATCGGCGCGCCGCGGCCACGCCCCCGCCACCGAGCACATCCACCAGTGCGCTGCCGACCACGACACCGTCGGCGAGGCGACCCACGGCGGCCGCCTGCCCCGCGCTCGAGATGCCGAAGCCCACCGCGATCGGCAGCCCGGTGGCTGCCCGCACCCGGCCGACGGAGGCGGCCAGGTCCGCCGCCAACTCGCCCGTGGCGCCGGTCACGCCGAGTCGCGCGACCAGATAGACGAAGCCCTCCGCGCCGTCCAGCGCGACGCTCAGCCGCTCGGGGCGGGTCGTCGGCGCGACCAGGCGGATGAGGTCCAGCGGGCTCTCGCGCACCGCATCCTCGACGCCCGGGTCGCTCCCGGCGGGCAGGTCGGTGAGCAGCAGACCGGCGACGCCGAGCGCGGCGGCGTCGCGGAGGAAGCGCTCGACCCCGTATCGGAGGATCGGGTTCAGGTAGCTGAAGACAACTACCGGCCGCCGGAGCCGGCACCGGGCGATCAGCTCCAGCGTGCCGGGAAGGGTCATACCCTGCTCCAGCGCCCGGAACGTCGATCGCTGGATGGTGGGCCCGTCCGCCAGCGGATCGCTGAACGGCACGCCCACCTCGAGAATGTCGCCGACCTCGTCGGCGGCGCGGAGCGCGCCCTCGCATGCGCGCAGATCGGGAAAGCCCGCCGTCAGGTAGGGAATGAGCGCGGTGCGGCCGCGCTCCCGCAGGCCTTCGAATGCCCGCGTGATGCTGGATTCAGACAAAGTAGTCGCCGACCGTGAGCCCGTAGCGCGACGGGCTGGTCACCTTCACGATGGACCGCCGGTAGTTGCCGGCTTCGTCCCGCTCGGTGAGGCTCACGACGGTGCCCGGCGGCGGCACGGTGCCGCCATCGGCGTCCACCGCGATCCGCACCAGCGGGCGGTTGAGCTGCTGCCCTTCGGGGTCCGGGGCGGAGACGATCGCCACCTCGAACGTGTCGAGGATCACGCAGGTGCCGACTGGATAGATGCCGATCAGGTTGATGAGCGCCTTGACCAGGATGACGTCGTATCCGCGCTTGGGATTCTGCCACATCTCCTGCAGCACCTGGTCGGGCTCGAGCGGCGTGGACTGGTAGCTTCGGCGGGTCGTGGCCGCGTCGAAGCCGTCGGCCACCGATACGATCCGGGAGAAGATGCCCAGCTCCCGGGGCCGCAGCGCGCGCGGGTAGCCGGTGAGGTCGGTCTTCATGTGGTGCTCGTGGGCGGTGAGGATCGCGCGGTACGGCGTCTCGTCGTACGTCCGCATGGTGAAGAGCGTGAGGGCGCCCAGCCACGGATGCGCCTGCATGATTCGCCACTCGCGCTCGTCCAGTCCGGTGGTCTTGTTGAGGATCTCGACCGGGACCCGGGCCTTTCCCACGTCGTGGAGCAGCGCGGCCATCCCCAGGTCGTAGAGCTGGAGCCGCGAGAACCCGAGCTTCTTGCCCAGCGCCACCGAGAAGATGCACACGTTCACCGAGTGGGTGAAGGTGTACTCGTCATAATCGCGCACGGTGGTGAGGCCCAACACGGATGTCTCGTTGTTGAGCACCTGGTCGACGATGAGCTGCACCGCGCGCTTCACCCGCTTGACGCTGGTCGCCCGCCCTATCCGGACGCTGGCAATCACGTCCTTGGTAACGGCCACGCCCTGGGAGTAGACCCGCTTGGCCGCCTCCTTGGCCTGTTCCGACTCGGCCGCCGTGTGGTGGCTCGCCCGCTCGATCTCGAGCCCCGTCACACCGCCCGCGCCGAGCCGCTCGGTCAGCTCGTCGAACCGCTCGTCGGGCTGGCCCCGCTCGGCCAGGCTGAGCAGGAGGCTCAGGAGGATCTGCCACTCGCGGCGCGAGCTGGAGCGGATCCGGACCCCGCCGATCTCGAAGGTTCTGAGGACCGCCAGGATGTGGCTGAACGAGGCGTAGTTGTCGAGCTCGAGCCGGAGCCGGGTGGCGTTGACGAAGATGAAGTCGCCGGCCACGCGGATCTCGAGGTCGCTCTCGATCTCCAGCAGCGCGCGCGCGGCGGCGTCGAGATCGTCGAGCGCCTTCTGCACCGTGGCGTTCTCTACCGGGTAGAGCTTGAGGCTTCGGAGCGCGGTATAGACCGCGAGCAGGAGCGCCCGCCCCCCCTGGCGCAGCCGGCCCTCGGCCGCAGGCCGCAGGGCGGCATCGGCCGGCTGGGTCACGGCCCGCTCCCCCGCAGCGCCCGGTTGACCGCGTTCCGGACCACGAGATCCTTCTCGTCCGTCATGCGGGTGAGAATCTCGCGCGCCTCCGGTGTCCGGATCTTGCCGATGGCCATGGCCGCGCACGCCCTGATCTCAGGCGACTCCTTCATTTTGAGCATGCCGCGCGGGAGCAGCATCCCGCCCAGCGCCCGCAGTCCCGACGCCCCCGCGATGGCCCCGTAGGCCTCGAAGAACGCCATCTTCTCCGTCAGATCCATGTCCTTCAGACCCTTCCCCAGGACCGCGGCCTCGACCCGCTTGAGGGCGCCCTTGTAGCCGCGGCTGCCCACGAAGCGCACGGCGGCGAGCCGTACGCCGCGGTCCGGATCCTCGATCGCCCGGTCGATCAACGCGAGTGCGGCCGGCGTGCCGAGCTGAGACAGCGTCTGCACCGACGCGAGCCGCACCACCGGATCGGGGTGATTCACGGTGTCGGCGAGGCCGGGCACGACCTGGTGCAGTCCCAGTCGGCCGCAGAGGGTCACCACCGCGGCGAGGGCCTCGGATTCGCGCGAGCGGAGGATGCGGAGCACCTCGTCGGGGTTCGCGGCGGCGAGCCGGTCGGCCACGCCCTCGAGCACGGCGCGCAGCGCCGGCGACGCCAGCTGCGGGACCCAACGCAACACCGGCTCCAGCGCCGACGCGCGCAGCTCGCACAGCACCTCGGCGACTTCCGCCTCGCCGGCGAGCGCCGGCGCCTCGTCCAGCGACTGAAGCAGCTGGCTTACGATGGCCGGTTCGCTCAGCTTGGCCACGAACACGTCGAGCCTGGCGCGGTGCTCGGACAGCAGCCCCTGCGCCCGCGCCGCGACCACCTTGCTCTCCCGCAGGACACTCGCGGCGGTCCTGAAGTCGCGCGCGTTCAGGAGGTTGGGGAAGAGGTGCTCCACCGTGTCGATGATTTCGGAGCGGATCGCGGGGTCGCCCTCGAGCTCGAAGAGGTCGAAGAGCACGCTGAGGGCGGACGCGCGGACGTCGCGCCGGTATTCCTCTTCGACCTGCCGCGCCACCTCGTGAATCTCCGACTCGTCCAGGAAGTACAGCGTGGAATCGAAGTCCTCGATGTCCACCACACCCTTCGGACGTGGCGGCGCCTCCTCCGCCACCTGGGCCTGCCGCTGCCGCGCCGCGGCCGCGTCGTCGCCGCCGGTGGGATAGGTGCCGGTCTGCTCCGGCATGGATCCACCGCCCTCGCCGAAGAACTCGACGAACTGGTACTGGACGAACTGGAACTCCTGTTCCCAGAGCAAGGTCAGCAGATCGTCGCCCGCGTCGGCGGTCAGATAGCGGGCCTGGTTGATCGCCTGGAGCAGCCGCGGCAGCTCCTCCTCCTCCGCGCCCCGCCGGATGATCAGCGAGCGCATGCCGTCCTTGAACAGTCCCCAGGCCAGGCTCTCGGTCTTGCTCGGCTGGTGGTAGACGACCTGCTCCTCCCAGACGAAATCGGTCTCCGCGATGGTCAGGACCAGCTCGTCGAGCACCGCCCAGATCGGCGCGAAGGCGGCGCGGAGGTTCTCGGTGGCGCGCTGATGAATCGGATTGTTCGGGAGATACATGTGGAAGGCGCGGAGGGCCTTCCCCAGCCCGGTGATCAGCTCGGAGACCTGCGAGACCGGCAGAATCTCGGCGTGCTGCCCGGCCGTCACACGGGGCTCCCGAGCAGGGCGGCGACGTGGGCGACGTCCTTGTCGCCACGACCGCTGAGGCAGACCAGCACCGGCTCATCCGCCGCCCAGCGACCCGTGGAGCGGCGCACCCAGGCCAGCGCGTGCGCCGTCTCGAGTGCGGGAATGATCCCCTCGAGCCGGCAGAGGGCCTGGAAGGCGTCGAGCGCCTCGGCGTCGGTCGCCGACTCGTAGAGGACCCGCCCGGTGTCGCGGAGCCAGCTGTGCTCCGGGCCCACACCCGGGTAGTCGAGTCCCGCCGATACCGAGTGGGCGGGCGCGACCTGGCCGTCGGGGTCCTGCAGCAGATAGCTCAGACTGCCGTGCAGCACGCCGGGGCAGCCGGCGCTGAGGGTCGCGCTATGGTGCCCCGTGGCGAGCCCGTGTCCCGCCGCCTCTACGCCCACCAGCTCGACGTCGTCGTCGAGAAACGCGGCGAAGATGCCGATCGCGTTCGATCCTCCGCCCACGCAGGCTACGATCGTCCGGGGCAGCCGGCCGAACCGCTCGAGCATCTGCTCCCGGGCCTCGCGGCCGATGACCGACTGGAAGTCGCGAACCATGCGCGGGTAGGGGTCGGGGCCGACCACCGAGCCGATGATGTAGTGGGTGGTGGGAACGTTGGTGACCCAGTCGCGGAGCGCCTCGTTGGTCGCGTCCTTGAGCGTGCGGGTTCCCGACTCGACGGGCACCACCGTCGCGCCGAGCAGCCGCATGCGGTAGACGTTGAGCGCCTGCCGCGTCACGTCCTCCGCCCCCATGTAGACCACGCAGTCCAGACCGAAGCGGGCGCAAACGGTCGCCGTCGCCACGCCGTGCTGTCCCGCGCCGGTCTCGGCGATGATGCGCCGCTTGCCCATGCGCCTCGCGAGCAGCACCTGGCCCACCGTGTTGTTGACCTTGTGGGCGCCGGTGTGGTTCAGGTCCTCGCGCTTGAGAAGAACCGGCGCGCCCACCACCTCGGAGAATCGGGGCGCGACCGAGATGGGCGACGGACGGCCGACGAACTCCGCCAGCAGCGCGTCGAGCTCCGCCCAGAACGCGGCGTCGGCCCGGGCCTCGTGGTACAACGCGCTGAGGTCGTCGAGAGCGGCGACCAGCGTCTCGGGGACGTATCGGCCGCCGTAGGGACCGAATCGTCCGCCGATCCCATGCTCAGCCGACAGTAGGGCTGGGTCCAAGCACCGCCTCCAGAAAACGCGCGATCTTCTCGTGATCCTTGATGCCGGGGAGGGATTCCACCCCTGAACTTACATCGGCGACGTCGGGACGAACGAGCGCGACCGCGGCAGCGACAGACTCGGGGGTCAGGCCGCCGGCGAGCGCCATCGGCACCCCGGCGAGCCGGCTGCGCGCCTCGATCGCGGTGGCGAGGTCGAGCGGCACTCCGCTGCCCCCATCAATGTGGGGCACCCGCGGTTCGACCAGAACGGAATCGGCGTCGAGGGTTGCCTCGCCCAGGCGGTCGAGGTCGGCGGGGCTCGCAATTCGCACGACCCGCCAGACGATCAGGCCCGCCGCCCGGAGCCGCGCCGCGGCCTCGCGATCATAGGGTCCGTGAAGCTGGGCACCCGAGAGCCGGGCGTTCCGGCAAAGGGAGAGGATCTCCTGGACGCTCTGCTCGCCGAATACCCCGAGCACCGGAACGCCGCGCGACGCGGACACCACGGCCGCCGCCCTCGCGAAGCTCACTTGCCGGGGACCACCATCAAAAACGACGCCCAGATAGGAGGCCCCGGCCGCCACCGCCCGCTCGGCGTCCTCCGGCCGGGTCAGGCCGCAGATCTTGACCTTAACGGTCACGTCGCGACACCTCGGACAGCCGCTGGAGCAGCCCGGCCGGGTCCGGCGAGGCCGAGAGGGCGGTTCCCACCAGCACTGCATCGGCACCGGCGGCGGCCGCTCGCTGGACGTCTTCCGCCCGATGCATTCCGCTTTCCGCCACGGCGATGCGGTCGGCCGGTACCCGGGTGATCAGCTCCAGCGCCCCGTCGAGATCGATCCTGAAGGTGTCGAGATCGCGACTGTTGACGCCCACGATGTCCGCGTCCGCGGCGAGCGCCCGCTCGAGTTCGGCGGCGGTGTGAACCTCGACCAGCGCCTCGAGCTCCGCCCCCCGGACGCACCCGAGCAAGGTCTCGAGCCGGCCGGGCCCGAGCGCGCGCGCGATCAGCAACACCGCCGCGGCGCCGGCCGCCCGCGCCTCGACCACCTGGACCTCGTCCAGGATGAAGTCCTTGCGGAGCAGCGGCACGTCCGTTCGTGCCGCGGCCGCGCGAAGGTCTTCGAGGGAGCCTCCGAAGTGCGGCGTGTCCGTGAGGACCGAGATGGCCGCGGCGCCATGCCGTGCATACAGCGCCGCGCGCTCGCCCGGATCGATGTCGTCGCGGATGACGCCCGCCGACGGCGAGCGCCGCTTCACCTCTGCGATGACGCCGACCCGCTGCCCGCGCAGTGCGGCGCGCAGGGAGCTGGGCCGCGGCCGGGCGGCCGCGTCCCGCTCGAGGCCCGCCCGACGCGCCCGCAAGGAAGGGATGCCACGGCGAGTGGCCTCGAGAATCTGGTCGAGGGAGACAGCCATCTTGTCCTTCGGCGAGTCTTCGGGTATTGTTATTCGGGCTCTGTTCGGTCGCAACTGCAATCCTAACTCCCGGAGACGGCGCGATGCCGCTGACCAAGCGTCAAAGTGAAATCCTCAGCTACCTGCAAGGTCACATTCAGGACCAGGGCTACGCGCCCAGCTTCGAAGAGATCGCCGAGCAGTTCGGCTTCCAGTCGCTCGCCACGGTGCACGAGCATCTCACCAACCTCGAGCGCAAGGGATACATCCGACGGTCGTATAACGAGAGCCGTTCCATCGAGGTGCTGCCCCCCCGCGGCACGTCGGCGGCCACCGAGATTCCCCTGCTCGGCAAGGTGGCCGCCGGCACGCCGATCGAGTCGCTGATGCATCAGGAAACCATCGCCGTCCCCGATCAGATGCTGCCCCGGCGCGGTCCCAACTACGCGCTCCGGGTCCAGGGCGCCTCGATGATCGACGAGCACATCCTCGACGGCGACGTGGTCGTGGTTCACGGCAAGCAGAGCGCCGAGAACGGCGAGATGGTCATCGCCCTGGTGAACGGCAGCGAGGCCACCGTCAAGAAGTTCTATCGCGAGGCCGGCGGATGGATCCGGCTTCAGCCCGCCAACGCCACCATGCAGCCGATGCGTTTTCAGGAACGGGACGTGCTGATCCAGGGGGTCGTGGTCGGAGTGATCAGGAAATACTGACACGGGCCGGGCGTCGCGTCCCTCAGGACGACCCCGCGCCGGGAGCCGCTCGCCGCAACCGATCCAGCGCGGCCCTTCCAGCCCCGCTCTCCAGGGCCGCGGTGGCGCGCGCCACCGCCTCCTCGAACGGCCAGCCTCTTCCCGAAACATAAAGTCCTGCCGCGGCATTGAGCAGCACCGCGCAGCGGACTGCCGCCTCGCCGGTGCCTGCCGAGAGCAACGCCGCGATGCGCTGGGCATTCTCCGCCGGCTCGCCACCGGCAAGACCGTCCAGGTCGTCGCACCCGAGACCATAGCGGCGCGGTTCGATCACCCATTCGGTCATCTCCCCCAGCCTCACCTCCCACACTCGGGTCGCCCCGCAAGGGCTCACCTCGTCCATCCCCACTTCGGCGTGCAGTACCAGGGCGTGCGTGGTTCCCAGCAGCGCGAGCGCGGCAGCCACCAGTGGCGCTCGGCTCGCATCGGAGACGCCGATCACCTGGCGATGCACTCCCGCCGGATTCACCAGCGGTCCGAGCAGGTTCATGATGGTGGGCACACCGAGCTCCTTGCGCACCGGCCCGACGTGGCGCATCGCCGGGTGGAACGTCGGAGCATAGAGAAACACCAGGCCCGCCGCGTCCAGCACCTCGGCCGCGCGTTCGGCCGTGAGCTGAATGTCCACGCCGAGCGCCTCCAGTACGTCGGCCGAGCCGGAGCGAGAGGTAAAACTCCGATTCCCGTGTTTGGCCACGGGTACGCCCGCGCCCGCCACCACGAATGCCGCCGCGGTGGACAGGTTGAGCGTGCCCACCCGGCCGCCTCCGGTCCCACAGGTATCCACCAGCCGCTCCGGATGCTCGACGACGACGCGGACCATCGCCTGCCTGAGGGCCCTGGCCGCTCCGGCCACCTCATCGGCGGTCTCGCCTTTCGCCCTCAGGCCCATGAGGAGCGCGGAGGTTCGGACCGGCGAGGCGTCACCGCGCATGAGGACCGAGAACGCCGCCGCCGCGGCCTCGCTGGAGAGCGAGCCGCCTCGAGCCAGCTCCTGCACGGCTTGTCGCAATGGGGCGTCGTCGGTCACGGGCGGGGCGGCTGGTTTGGGGGACGTGCGAGCGGGAAAAACGTACCCGAGAAACCGGCCTTTTGTCAAATGGGACAATGATTTGCGCGGCTTGCCCGGGGGTCCGCGCGGCACTAGATTTTGCCCCGATGAGCCGGACCTTCCTCGCCACGCTGCACTTCGACGGCACCGGGTTCGTAGGGTGGCAACGCCAACCGGCCGGGCGCTCCGTCCAGATCGAGTTCGAGCGGGTGCTGGAGCGCCTCTTCGATCGACCGGGAATGGCTCACGCCGCCGGCCGCACGGACGCCGGGGTGCACGCCGTGGGACTCGCCGTCAGTTTCGCCGCACCCTCGACCTGGAACGCCACCTCGCTTCGCCGTGCCCTCAACGCGCTGCTCCCGAAGGACTGCTGGGTCGAATCGGTGCATCCGATGCAGCCGGGCTTTCACGCCCGGAAGAGCGCCGTCACGCGCCGCTACCGCTATGACATCGGCGTGGACGAGGCGGCGTCCTCGCCCTTTCGCCGGCGATTCGAGTGGGCGCTCGGCCGGCCCCTCGAGAGCGACGCGCTGCGGTCCGCGGCCACGCTCCTGCTCGGCGAGCACGACTTCCGAGCCTTCGCCGCCAAGGGCGCACCCAAGCCTCACTACCGCTGCCGCCTCACGCTTGCCGAATGGGAAGCGCGCGCCGGCGGACGCGGGGTGAGCTTCCACGTGGAGGCCGACCGGTTTCTGCACCACATGGTCCGGATGCTGGTCGGCACGATGGTGGACGCAGGGCTCGGGCGGCGGCCCCTCGCCGACGTCGAGGCGCTGCTCGAGCGGGGCGACAACGCCGAGATCAGCCCTCCGGCCCCTCCGCAGGGCCTCTACTTCGTCGCGGCGACGTACCCCGACGACGTCTATGCCGACGAGGCGGAGGAGGCCCATGCGGGCGTTCATCCGCTGTAGCGCGGCGCTCCTGCTCGCCACGGGCGCCGTGGCGTGCGGCGAGCGGGCACCGGCGGTCCGGGTGAGCTCGGCAGGGGCCCAGGCGGTAGCGGCCGAGCGTGCCGCGCCACAGGCCGCGATCGATGGGTCTCGTCGCACCGCCCTCGTGACCGCCGTCGAGCGGGCCTCGCGGGCGGTGGTCTCCATCAACGCGACAGCCCGGCGCGAAGCGAGAGCGCGCTCGCCCTGGGATTTCTTCTTCGTGCCGGAGCGGTCGCGTCTCGTCGAAGGCTATGGCACCGGGTTCGTCATCCGGCCCAACGGCATCATCGTCACCAACCAGCACGTGGTCGCCAACGCGCAGCGCGTAGTAGTGACGCTCGCGGACGGCAGCGATTCGCCCGCCACCGTGCTGGGAGAGGACCCCCTCACCGACATCGCGGTGCTGCAGGTGAAGCGCCAGGCCCTGCCGACGGTGAGCACGGGACGAAGCACCGACCTCATGATCGGCGAGTGGGTCGTCGCGATGGGCAATCCGTACGCGTACCTGCTGGGGAACGCGGAGCCCACCGTCACCGTGGGCGTGGTGAGCGCCACCAACCGCAACATCCTGCCGACCGGGGAGCAGACCGGTCTCTACTTCGACATGATCCAGACCGATGCCGCCATCAATCCCGGGAATTCAGGCGGCCCGCTCACCAACGCACTGGGCGAAGTGGTCGGCGTCAACTCCTCCATCTTCAGCAGCAGCGGCGGCTCGGTGGGGCTGGGCTTCGCGATCCCGATCGAGCGCGCGCTTCGGGTGGCCGACGAGATCATCCGGCACGGCACGGTGCGGCGGGCCTGGATCGGGCTCGACGTCGAGGGCGCCTCGGCGATGCGGGACTGGAAGAAGGCCGGCGGCGTCACCGTGACCAGCGTCGCACCGGGCGGGCCGGCGGCGAAGGCCTCGCTCCGCGCGGGCGACGTGCTCACCGAGGCGAATGGCCGTCCGCTCCGGAACTACCTCGACTGGGAGGCGGTGAAACTCGACCTCCACGTGGGCGATGCGGTCGAGCTGTCGGTGCGGAGCGGACCCCAGACGGTGCGTCGCCGGGTCGTCACCGGCGATCTCCCGACCGTCACGGCGGAGAAGTACACGCTGCTCGAAGACCTCGAGCTGATCAACGTGACGCCGGCCATCAGGGCCGAGCGCGCCATCCGGAGCGAGTCCGGGGTGCTCATCTTCAAGATCTCGCCCACCATCGGTGCCGCCACCGGGCTTCGCGGCGGTGACGTGATCCTCGCGATCAACCGGACGGCGGTACGCGCCGCCTCCCAGGTCGGTGAGCTGTTGAACGTCCGACCCGGTGACGTCGTCCGGGTGTACCTCGAACGGGAAGGGCAGGTCACCTTCACCGACCTGGTGTTCCGATGACCGACGAGCGCTGGGTCTCGCCGCTCGGTACCCGCTACGCCTCGCCCGCGATGCAGCTCCTGTGGGGACCTACCCACCGGGTGAGTCTGTGGCGCCGGCTCTGGCTGGCGCTGGCCGAGGCGGAGCGGGAGCTCGGCCTGCCCATCACTGACGAGGCGCTGGCGGAGATGCGCGCCCATCTGGACGACGCCGATCTGGCCGCCGCCGCGCGCTACGAGCGGCGGTTCCGCCACGACGTGATGGCGCACGTGCACGCCTTCGCCGACCAGGCGCCCTCCGCGCGCCCGTTTCTCCATCTCGGCGCTACCAGCGCCTTCGTCACCGACAACGCCGACCTGCTCGTCATGCGCGAGGGCCTGCGGCTGCTGCTGGGGCGGGTCATCGCGGTGCTCTCGGCGCTGGAGGGGTTCGCCGGTCGCACGGCCGGCCTGCCCTGTCTGGCGTACACCCATTTCCAGCCGGCGCAGCTCACCACGGTCGGCAAGCGGGCGACGCTGTGGATGCAGGACTTCGGGCTCGACGTCGAAGAGCTCTGTCACCGGCTCGGCACGCTGCGGTTCCGCGGGTGCCAGGGCACCACCGGTACGCAGGCGTCGTTCCTGGAGCTGTTCGCGGGCGACGATGCGAAGGTGCGCGAGCTCGAGCGCCGGGTCACCGCCAAGCTGGGCTTCCGGGAGCAGTACGCGGTGACCGGGCAGACGTACCCGCGCAAGGCCGACAGTGCCGTCCTCGACACCCTGAGCGGCATCGCCCAGACCGCCGCTAAGATGGCGGGCGACCTCCGGCTGCTGCAGCACGAGGGGGAGCTGCTCGAGCCCTTCGAGACCGAGCAGATCGGCTCCAGTGCGATGGCGTACAAGCGCAACCCGATGCGGGCGGAGCGCATCTCCGGTCTCGCGCGGTTCGTGATCTCGCTCCAGGCCAACGGCGCGCACACCGCGGCGTCCCAGTGGCTCGAGCGCACGCTCGACGACAGCGCCAACCGGCGCCTCAGTCTGCCCGAGGCGTTCCTCGGCACCGACGCGATCCTGGTGCTCGCCACGAACATCGCCGCCGGGCTGGAGGTGCGGGAGGACGTGATTCGCCGGAACGTCGCGGAGCAGATGCCGTTCATGGCCACCGAGCGCTGGCTCATGCTTGGCGTCGCGGCCGGTGGCGATCGCCAGGCCCTGCACGAGGTCATCCGCCGGCACAGCCTGGCGGTGGCTGAAGCGGTGTCGCGCGGCGCGCCGAACGACCTGCTCGACCGCCTCGCGACCGACGAGGCCTTTGCCGCCGTGCCGGCCGCCGATCTCCAGGCACACCTGGAGCCGATCAGCTACACCGGCCGGGCGGCCCGCCAGGTCGGCGAGTTCCTGGAGGAGTACCTGGGCCCGCTCCTGGCGCGGGCGCGGCCGCTGGCCGCCGAGGCGGGAAGCGCGGAGGTGCGGGTATGACGGCGCGCGCGATCGTGGAGAGCCGGCTCCCGCTGCCGCTGCTCCGCCGCGGCAAGGTCCGCGAGGTCTACGAGGCGGACGCGGAGCATCTCCTGCTGGTGGCGAGCGATCGGGTCAGCGCGTTCGACGTCGTGATGCGCGAGCCGATTCCCCGAAAGGGCGCGGTGCTCACCCAGATGAGCGCCTTCTGGTTCGAGCGGCTCGCGGGCGTCGCGGCCTCGCACTACCTCACGGCGCGCAACGACGAGATCCTGGAGCGGCTGCCGGCGCTCCGCGGCCGGGCGGAAGAAATCGCGGGCCGCGCGATGCTGGTGCGCCGGACGGAGCCGGTGCCGTTCGAGTGCGTCGTGCGGGGCTACCTGTCGGGCTCCGCCTGGCTAGAGTATCGCAGCGCGGGCACGCTGGCCGGCGAGGGCTTGCCCCCTGGATTGACGGAGAGCGATCGGCTGGAGCCGCCGCTCTTCTCCCCCGCCACGAAAGCGGAGACGGGCCATGATCTCAACGTGACCTTCGGTGCCATGGCCGGCCGGCTGGGACGGGAGCTCGCCTCGCGGCTTCGCGACGCGAGCTTCGCGGTGTACCAGGCGGGCCGCGACCACGCCGCCGGGCGCGGCATCATCATCGCCGACACCAAATTCGAGTTCGGGGTTGCCCGCGACGGCAGCGTGCTCCTGATCGACGAGGTGATGACGCCGGACTCCTCGCGGTTCTGGCCGGCCGACGGGTACCGCCCGGGCCGGCCGCAGCCGAGCTTCGACAAGCAGCCGCTGCGCGACTACCTCTCGGGGCTCCGCGGCGAGGGCCGGTGGAACGGCGAGACGCCGCCGCCGCCACTTCCCGACGAGGTGGTGAGCGCCACCAGCCGCCGCTACCTCGAGGCGTTCCGGCTCATCACCGGCCGCGAGCTGGAGGAAATGGCGTGATGCGCACCGCGCCGGAAGGCCGCTGGTTCATCGCGGGCGCCTGGGCGGTCGCCGTCGTGCTGCTGATCGTCGCCGCGCGCATTGGATCGCCGCTCTGGTGGGTGCTCGCCGCCGCATGGCTCGCGCTCGCGGTCTGGGTGATCGCCTTCTTCCGCGACCCGGAGCGGACCTGGTCCATCGGCGAGCGGATGGTGGTCGCTCCCGCCGACGGCAAGGTGGTCAGCGTAGTGGAGACCGACGAGCCGGTCTTTCATGCCGGCCCCGCGCTTCGCATCTCGATCTTCATGAACGTGTTCGACTGCCACGTGAACCGGTATCCGGTCAGCGGCACGATCGCGTACCGGCACTACAATCCGGGCAAATTCGGGCACGCGGCGGCGGAGAAGTCGAGCCTGGACAACGAGCAGTCCTCGGTCGGGGTTGCGGCGGCGCGGGGCAAGGTGCTGATCCGGCAGATCGCCGGGCTCGTCGCGCGGAGAATCGTCACCGACCACGAGGTGGGCACCCCGGTCCGCCAGGGGGAGCGACTCGGCATGATCCGGTTCGGCTCACGGGTGGACCTCTTCCTGCCGGTGGGAACCAGGGTTCTGGTCGCCACCGGCGACTCGACTATCGCGGGAGTGACGGTGGTGGCAGAATGGAGCTGATTCCGAGGGAGGAGGGAGTTCGGCGGCGCACCATGCGACAGGTCGTCGTCGTCCTGCCGAGCGCGTTCACCCTCGGCAACCTGTTCTTCGGGTTCTGGGCCATCGTGTCCGCCTTCAACGGGAACTTCCGGTGGGCGGGATGGTTCATCGTGTTCGCCGGCATCCTGGACATGCTGGACGGCCGGGTGGCCCGACTCTCCAACACGGGAACCCGCTTCGGGGCGGAGCTGGACTCGCTGGTGGACTTGATCTCCTTCGGGGTGGCGCCGGCGCTGCTGATCTACTTCCTCGACTTCTCCAACGCCGGGCGCTTCGCCTGGATCCTCTGCTACATCTACGTCACGGCGGTCGCCCTCCGCCTGGCCCGGTTCAACGTGCTCTCGGCGGGCAAGCCCTCCACCGGCTGGTTCACGGGTCTGCCCTCCCCCTCCGCCGGAATGACGCTCGCCGTGTACTACCCGTTCAGCCAGACGGAGTGGTACCGGGCCTCGCTCGCCTACCTCGACCTCCAGCATCAGGGGCTCGTGGTGCTGATGCTGCTGCTCGCCCTGCTGATGGTGAGCAACGTGAAGTACCCCAAGTTTCCCGGCATCGGGCTCCGCAGCGCCAGGGGGCTGTTCGGGCTCGCGGTCTATGTGACGATCCTTCTCGGCGGAATCCTGGTGCCTGAGTATTTTTTGTTTCCGCTCGGTCTGCTCTACGTGTCCTACGGCATCGTCCGGGCGACCATCCTGGGGCTGATGGAGCGGCCCGAGACGGTCCCGGAGACGGACGAGCGGATCGCCGACGGGGGCGACCCCGAGCCGCCGCCGGTCACCCACGAGCGGCGCGCCAACTGGCGCGATCGCCGGCAGATGCCGGAGGAATGATGACCTACCGCGTCCACGTCAGGGTGATGCCGCGCACCGGCCTGCTCGATCCGCAGGGGCAGGCGGTGGAGCACGCGCTCTCCGCCCTCGGCTTCGCGGAGGCCGGTGCCGTGCGGATCGGCCGCGCCATCCAGCTCGATCTGGCCGCGACCTCGCGGTCCGACGCCGAGGCGCGTGCCCGGCAGATGTGCGACAAGCTGCTCGCCAACCCGGTCACCGAGGACTATCTGCTGGAGGTCGAGGAGAGCTGATGCTCAACGTGGCGGTGGTCCGGTTTCCCGGCAGCAACTGCGACTTCGATACCCTGCGTGCCGCGGAGACGGTGGGCGCCAACGCCTACGTCGTGTGGCATGGTGACACCGACCTCCGCCAGGCGGACGCGGTGATCCTTCCCGGCGGTTTCAGCTACGGCGATTACCTGCGCTCGGGGGCCATCGCCCGGTTCAGTCCGGTGATGCAGGCGGTGCAGCGCCACGCGGCCGACGGCGGCGCCGTGCTCGGCATCTGCAACGGGTTCCAGATCCTCTGCGAGGCCCACCTGCTGCCCGGCGTGCTCATGCGGAACGCCGGACTCCATTTCGTCTCCAAGCCGGTGGATGTGACGGTCGAGCGGACCGACACCCCGTTCACCGGCGACTACGCCGTCGGCCAGCGCCTGCGGCTTCCCGTGGCGCACGGCGACGGGCGATTCCTGGCCGCCGCGGACACGCTCAGGATGCTCGAGGCCGAAGGCCGTGTGGTGCTGCGCTACGTGGCCGACACCGAGGGCTCGCCGTACCAGCCCAATCCCAACGGCTCCGCCGCCCACATCGCCGGGATCCGGAACGCAGGCGGAAACGTCGTCGGGATCATGCCGCACCCCGAGCGAGCCGCCGACCCGGTGCTCGGCCTCGCCGACGGGCGCGGGTTCTTCACCTCCATGGCTGCGGGGAAGCCGCAGCCCTCCACAGCGAAGGTGCTCAGCCGATGACCATCGAGAAGCCCAGCCGCAACGAGGACGAGTATTTCGCCCAGCAGAACGCGGAGCTGCTGCGGAAACAGCGCGAAAAGCTCGAGGCCAGCGCGCTCGAAGCGGAGCGCAAGAGCCATTACATGAAGTGTCCCAAGGACGGCTACGACCTGGACACCGGTGAGTTCCACGGGGTCCAGATCGAGACCTGCCCCCACTGCGGGGGCATGTGGCTCGACGCGGGCGAGCTGGAGGTGATCTCCCAGGAGGAGCGCCCTGCGCTCATGACGAGAGTGCTCTCGGACGCGCTCTCCGCGTTTCGAGGATCCGGCAAGAAGCGCGAGCCCGGCAAGTGACCGGTTCGGCCGTCGCGGGCTCCCCCGAGGCGTCGGCCTTTCCCGGCGAGCGGCCGGTCACGCCCGAGGCGGTGCGCGAGCACAACCTCAACGAGCTGGAGTACGGGCGGATCCTCGAGCTGCTCGGCCGGGCGCCGACCATGACCGAGCTCGGCGTCTTCTCGGCGCTCTGGTCGGAGCACTGCAGCTACAAACACTCCAGGCCGGTGCTCCGGACCTTCCCGACCACGGGCCCCCAGGTGGTGCAGGGTCCCGGCGAGAACGCGGGCGTGCTCCGCCTGCCCGGCGGCTGGGCCGTGGCCTTCAAGATCGAGTCCCACAACCATCCCTCGGCCGTGGAGCCGTATCAGGGCGCCGCCACCGGGGTCGGCGGCATTCTCCGGGACGTATTCACCATGGGCGCTCGCCCGGTGGCGCTGCTCAACAGCCTCCGCTTCGGTCCGCTCGACCACCCCAGAAACCGGTACCTCTTCGCCGGCGTGGTCCGCGGGGTCGGCGACTACGGCAACTGCGTCGGCGTGCCCACGCTGGGGGGCGAGGTCGCCTTCGCGCCGGGCTACACCGGAAACCCCCTGGTGAACGCCATGTGCGTGGGCCTGCTCCGCGAGTCTGACCTCATCCGGGCCGCGGCCGAGGGGGTGGGCAACGTCCTCCTCGCGGTGGGCGCCCGCACCGGCCGCGACGGCATTCACGGCGCCAGCTTCGCGTCCGAGGAGCTCTCGGAGAAGAGCGAGGCGCGGCGGCCCCAGGTGCAGGTCGGCGACCCATTCACCGAGAAGCTGCTGCTGGAGGCGAGCCTCGAGCTGATCACTTCCGGCCTCATCGTCGCCATCCAGGACATGGGCGCGGCCGGCCTCACCAGCTCGAGCGCCGAGATGGCCGCGCGCGGCGGTGTCGGCGTCGAGATCGACACCGGACTCGTGCCCACCCGCGAGGAGGGGATGACGCCGTACGAGATCCTGCTGTCGGAATCGCAGGAGCGGATGCTGGTCGTCGCCACGCCGACGCGGGTGGCCGAGGTCCAGCGGGTGTGCGAGAAATGGGAGCTCTCGGCTACGCCCATCGGCCGGGTCACCGACGACGGGATCTTCCGGGTGAAGCACCACGGGCTCACGGTGGCGGCGATCCCGGGTCAGCGGCTGGTGGACGACTGCCCGATTTACCACCCGGAGGCGCGCGAGAGCGAAGAGGCCCGCTCCCGCCGTTCCGCCGTTCCGCCGCTTCCGCCGAAGGTCGATCTCCAGAATGCCCTGGAGCTCCTCCTCGACAGCCCGAACATCGCCAGCAAGCGCTGGGTCTACGAGCAGTACGACTCCACCGTGCAGGCCTCCACGGTGCTCGGGCCGGGGGGCGACGCCGGCGTGCTTCGCGTGCCCGGCACCGACTTCGGCCTGGCCGTGACGGTCGACTGCAATGCCCGGCTGGTGGCGCTCGACCCCTATGAGGGCGGGAAGGCCGCCGTCGCCGAAGCGGCGCGCAACGTCGCCTGCACCGGGGCGCGGCCGCTCGGCATCACCGACTGCCTCAACTTCGGCAACCCGGAGAAGCCCGACGTGTTCTTCCAGTTCCGGGAGGCCTGTCGCGGAATCGCCGAGGCCTGCGCGGCCTTCGACACGCCGGTGACCGGGGGAAACGTCTCCTTCTACAACGAGAGTCCCACCGGGGCGATCGACCCCACGCCCGCCATCGGCATGGTGGGTCTCCTCGAGCGGGTCGAGCGCCGGGTGCCGAGCCACTTCGCCGCACCGGGAGACGACGTGCTCATCCTCGGCACGACCCGGGGCGAGCTGGGAGGGTCGGCCTACTGGGCGGAAATCCGCGATTTCGTGGGGGGTCGGGTCCCGTCGGTGGACCTGGAGGCGGAGCGCCGGCTCCAGGAGTTCCTGGTGGCCGCGGCCGGGCGAGGTCTCCTCCGCTCGGCCCACGATGCGGCCGAGGGTGGGTTGCTGGTGGCCCTCGCGGAGGCGGCGATCGGTGGGCCCTACGCAGCATCGGGGGTCGGCGCGGTGCTGGACCTCGAGCGCTACGCGCCCCGCGTCGCCCTCGAAGGACTGCTGTACGGCGAGGATGCCGGGCGGGTGGTGCTCTCGGCAGACCCCGCGGACGGGGCGGCGCTCGCGGAGCTCGCGCGCGCGCACGCGGTGCCGCTCTTCCGCGCGGGCCGCACCGGCGGCTCCGCCCTGGAACTTCGCGCGGCCTCCCGCGTGTTGAGTTGGGACGTGGAGGCGTTGCGAAGGCCCTATTTCGAAGCGATCCCGCGGCGGATGCAGCACGCCGACGCGGAGCGCTCCGCAGGAGAATAGAACGGCATGTGCGGCATCATCGGCGTCTCGGGGATCGCGGACGCGGCCCGGCTCACCTATCTCGGCCTCTACGCCCTGCAGCATCGGGGACAGGAGAGCGCCGGCATCGTCGCGATCAATCGCGACTGCAACGCGCGCTCGCACCGCGGCATGGGGCTCGTGTCCGAGAACTTCGACGACACCGCCCTGGATCGGCTGCCGGGCGACGTGGCGGTGGGTCACACCCGCTATTCGACCACCGGCAGCACGGTACTGGCCAACGCCCAGCCGTGCAGCGTCAATACCCGTCTCGGCACGCTCGCCATCGCCCACAACGGCAACCTGACCAACGCCGTCGAGCTCAAGCGGGAATTGGTCGAAAAGGGCGCCATTTTCACCACGTCGTCCGACACCGAGGTGCTGGTGCACCTGATCGCCCGCTCGGACGCCGAGACGGTGGAGGGGCAGATCCGCGACGCGCTGGAGCAGGTGGAGGGCGCCTACAGCCTGGTGATCGCGGCGGGCCGCACGCTCTACGCGGTGGTGGACAGCCGCGGCTTCCGGCCGCTGGTGCTGGGCCGGCTGGGCTCCGGCATGGTGATCGCCTCGGAGACCTGCGCGCTCGACCTGGTGGGCGCCTCCATGGCCTGCGAGCTCGAGCCCGGCGACTTCGTGCGGATCGACGACGGCCGGGTGACCGAGCTGCCGCGGCTCTCGCCCCGGCCGGTGAGCCGCTGCGTCTTCGAGCTGGTCTACTTCGCTCGACCCGACAGCACGGTGTTCGGGGAGTCGGTGGACCGCGTGCGGCGGGAGCTCGGCCGGGAGCTCGCGCGCGAGCGGCCCGCCACCGGCGACGTGGTCTTCAGCGTTCCCGACAGCTCCAACGCCATGGCGCTCGGCTTCTCCGAGGTATCGGGCATCAAGCTGGAGCACGGGCTCATCCGGAACCACTACGTCGGACGCACCTTCATCAACCCGACGCAGAACCACAGGGTGGAGAAGGTCAAGATCAAGTTCAACCCGGTGCGCGACGTGATCCACGGCAAGTCGTGCGTCGTGGTGGACGACAGCCTGGTGCGGGGCAACACCAGCCGGAGCCTGGTCCGGATGATCCGGGCCGCCGGCGCGCGCGAGGTACACCTCCGCCTGGCCTCCCCGCCGATCACCGGCCCCTGCCACTACGGCATCGACACGCCGACCCGGGAGGAGCTGATCGCCGCCAGCCACTCGATCGAGGAGATTCGCGAGTTCCTCGGCGTGGACTCGCTCGGCTACCTCTCGCTCGACGGCATGCTGCGGGCGGCGGGCAGCCACACCGGCTTCTGTCACGCATGCTTTTCCGGACAGTATCCCACCCCGGTCCCGGAGGATCTGGTGCAGCTGCGGCACGCGTCCCCGCTCATCGCCACGCCCGCATGACCGGGCCCTATACCCAGCCGCTGGTCTATTTTTTCGGGCAGGGCCGCGCCGACGGAACCGCCGCGATGAAGGAGATCCTCGGCGGAAAAGGCGCGGGTCTCGCCGAGATGACCACCATCGGCATCCCGGTCCCGCCCGGCTTCACCATCGCCAGCAGCCTCTGCAACCACTACATCGAAAGCAATCAGTTCCCCAAGCGCCTGAGGGTGGAGGTCGAGAACACGCTCCAGCGGCTCGAGACGGCGACCGGCAAGCACTTCGGCGACGGCGACAATCCGCTGCTGGTCTCGGTGCGCTCGGGCGCGGCCGTCTCGATGCCCGGGATGATGGAGACGATCCTCAACCTCGGGCTCAACGACATCACGGTCGAGGGGCTCACCCGCCAGAGCGACAACCCCCGCTTCGCCTGGGACTCGTACCGCCGCTTCGTGCAGATGTACGGCAGCGTGGTGTTCGCACTCTCCAAGCGGCCGTTCGATCACCTGCTCGAGGAGGCGCGCCAGCGCTGCGGCGCGGGGCGCGACATCGACCTGCCGCTGGACGAGGTCCAGGCGCTGGTCCGGAAGTTCAAGGAGGTCATCCGCGCCGAGACCGGGCGCGAGTTCCCCGACGATCCGGTGCGCCAGCTCTGGGGCGCGATCGCGGCCGTGTTCGAGAGCTGGAACACCCGCCGCGCCATCGACTACCGGAAGCTGCACGACATTCCCGACAGCATGGGCACCGCGGTGAACGTCGTCGCGATGGTCTTCGGCAATCTGGGCGAGGACTCGGGCACCGGCGTGACCTTCAGCCGGGACCCGTCAACCGGCGAGCGGACCCTCTACGGCGAGTTCCTCCTCAACGCCCAGGGCGAGGACGTGGTGTCGGGGAGTCGCACGCCGCTTCCGATCGCCGCGTTGCGCGACACGCTGCCGCATGCCTACCAGGAGCTCGAGCGGGTGGCGCGCACCCTCGAGCGGCACTTCCGCGACCTCCAGGACATGGAGTTCACCATCGAGCGCGGCGTGCTGTACATGCTCCAGACCCGCCGGGGCCAGCGCTCCGGGCAGGCGGCGGTCCAGGTCGCCTGCGACATGGTGGACGAGGGGCTCATCTCCGAGGAGGAGGCGGTCGCCCGGATTCCGCCCAATGACCTCGATCAGCTGCTTCATTCCACCATCGATCCGACCAGCAGACTCGACCTGCTCACCACGGGACTCCCCGCCAGCCCGGGCGCCGCCTGCGGCACCGCGGTGTTCGACGCCGACCGCGCCGAGCAGATGGGACGCGCCGGACAGCCGGCCATCCTGGTGCGGCGGGAGACCTCTCCCGACGACTTCCACGGGATGGTGCTGGCCAAGGCCATCCTCACCGCCCGGGGCGGCATGACGTCGCACGCGGCGGTGGTGGCCCGGGGGATGGGCAAGCCCTGTGTCGCGGGCGCGCAGGACCTCCAGGTGGACGAGAAGGCGAACCGGTTTTCGGTGAACGGACGCAGCATCGGCGAGGGCGACTGGATCACCGTGGACGGCAGCACGGGCAAGGTCTTCGCCGGGCAGGCGGCGCTGGTGACGCCCGAGCCCAGCGGCAACTTCCTCCGGCTGATGCAGTGGGCCGACCGGATCCGCCAGCTGCGGGTGCGGGTGAACGCCGACACGCCCGCCGACGCCCACCGGGGCCGCGACTTCGGCGCCGAGGGGATCGGGCTCTGCCGCACCGAGCACATGTTCTTCGACGGCGAGCGGCTCTCCGCGATGCGCGAGATGATCGTGGCCCCGGACACGGCGGGCCGGGAGCGGGCGCTCGCCAAGCTGCTCCCGATGCAGCGGGCGGATTTCGAGGCCATCTTCCGCGCGATGGAGGGCTATCCGGTCACGATCCGGCTGCTGGACCCGCCGCTCCACGAGTTCCTGCCGCACGAGGAGCCGGAGACCGCAGCGCTCGCCGTGGAGCTGGACATGCCGGTGGAGCATCTCCAGACGCTGATAGACCGCCTGCAGGAAGTGAACCCGATGCTGGGCCTGCGTGGCTGCCGGCTGGGCATCGTCTATCCCGAGATCACCGCTATGCAGGTGCGGGCGATCTTCGAGGCCGCCTGCACCGTGGCGTCACGGAAGGGGCGGGTGATGCCCGAAGTGATGATCCCGCTCACCGCGAGCGTGGTCGAGTTCCGGAAGCAGGCGTTCATCGTCCGGCAGGTGGCCGAGGAGGTGTTTCGCGAGCGTCAGATCACCGTGCCCTTCCTGCTCGGCACCATGATCGAGCTGCCCCGCGCCTGCGTCACCGCGGACGAGCTGGCGCGGGAGGCGCAGTTCTTCTCCTTCGGGACCAACGACCTCACCCAGACCACGTGGGGTTTGAGCCGCGACGACGCCGGACGCTTCCTGCCGCACTATCTCGAGCAGGGAGTCATCGAGGCGGACCCGTTCCAGGTGCTCGACCAGGCGGGCGTCGGCAAGCTGATCCAGCTGGCCTGCGACCTGGGTCGAAAGACGCGCAACGATCTCAAGCTGGGAATCTGCGGCGAGCACGGCGGTGAGCCGGGCTCGGTGGCCTTCTGCGACCGGCTGGGTATGAACTACGTGAGCTGCTCCCCGTTCCGCGTGCCCATCGCGCGCCTCGCCTCGGCCCAGGCGGCGCTGGCGGCGAGAGGGACGATGGACCGGACACGGGCCACCGTGTGAGACCTCAGACCTTCGCGAAGATCTCCAGCATCGAGTAGAACTGATCGGTGAAGTCCGAGCGTGCCCGGGGAAAGGGAGCGTCGCTCTCCTCGACCCGCTCGATCTCCGTCGTGATGAACGTGCGGCAGCCGGGAAGCTCGCCGGAATGGCTATACCCGCCGGTCCGATAGGCGACGAGTATCGGCTCGCCCGCCTCGTGGAGGCCCACCATGTGCGGCTCGATCTCGCGCGGCAGTCCCTGGTAGATCAGCCTGACCGCTCGCCGCTCCAGGATTGCCCGCACCAGTCGCTCTCCATTCGACATCTCCTGTGGCGTGCGCAGCGGCACCGGGGTTCTGCGTGGTTCCGGCACGATCTCCTCCATGCGTGTGTGCCTTCGAGGAGGCTGACCCACCGGCGCGTCGTCGGCCCGCTTGCCTCCACTCGCGCCCCGCGCCTTCTTTCCTCGCGCCGT
>JACDHV010000349.1 GCA_013820855.1 Gemmatimonadales bacterium
GCTCGGGATGACTCGCGGGCAGGGCCACTCGATTACCTTGCCTCCTTTCCCGACACCACCCCACACCAGTGAGGCGAAGTCTCCCGTGACCAACCCCCAGCCCGCCCAGCGGGTAGACTCCATTTTCGGCAGCGACGTCTTTTCACGAAGCGTGATGCGGCAGCGCCTTCCCAAGGAGGTGTACCGCAGTCTCCTCCGCACCATCGACCGCGGCGAGCCCCTCGACCCGGCGGTCGCGGATGTGGTCGCCGCATCGATGAAGGACTGGGCGGTCGAGAACGGCGCGAGTCACTATACCCACTGGTTCCAGCCGCTCACCGGACTCACGGCCGAGAAGCACGACTCGCTCGTGGGCCCCGACGGCAGCGGCGGCGTGGTCTTCAATTTCTCGGGGTCGGAGCTGGTGCAGGGGGAACCCGACGCGTCGAGCTTTCCTTCCGGCGGCCTCCGGGCCACGTTCGAGGCTCGCGGATATACCGCCTGGGACGCCACCAGCCCGGCGTTCCTCATGCGGGGCGACAACAACGTCACGCTGTGCATTCCGACCGCGTTCGTGTCCTGGACCGGCGAGGCCCTCGACACCAAGATCCCGCTGCTGCGCTCGGTGGAGGCGCTCTCCAGGCAGGCGCTCCGCATCCTCAGGATCTTCGGCACCGACCAGAACATCTCCCGGGTGCACACCACCGTGGGTCCGGAGCAGGAGTACTTCCTGGTGGACCGCGAGCTCTACTACAAGCGGCCGGATCTCCTCACCTGCGAGCGGACCCTGTTCGGCGCCCGGCCCCCCAAGGGGCAGCAGCTCGAGGACCATTACTTCGGCACCATCCCGCCTCGGGTGCTGGCCTTCATGGCCGAGTCCGAGCGCGAGCTGTACCGGTTGGGCGTTCCGGTCAAGACGCGGCACAACGAGGTCGCGCCCGGCCAGTACGAGATCGCGCCGCTCTTCGAGCCCAGCCACATCGCCAGCGACCATCAGATGATCATCATGGAGACGCTGAAGCGGGTGGCGCCGCGCTTCGGGCTCCAGGCGCTGCTGCACGAGAAGCCCTTCGCGGGCGTCAACGGGTCGGGCAAGCACAACAATTGGTCCATGTCCACGGACACCGGAGTCAACCTCCTCGATCCTCAGGACGAGACGCACACCAACATGCAGTTCCTGGTGTTTCTCGTCGCCACCATCCGCGCGGTGGACATCCACGCCGACCTGCTCCGCGCGTCGATCGCCTCCGCGGCGAACGACCACCGGCTCGGCGCCAACGAGGCCCCGCCGGCGATCATCTCCGTGTTCCTGGGGAAGATGCTGTCGGATATCCTGGAGCAGGTCGAGAAGGGCCTTCCCAAGCGGACGATCCGCGGCGGAATTCTCGATATGGGTGCCAAGACGCTGCCCCAGCTGCCGCGCCACTCGGGCGACCGCAATCGCACGTCGCCGTTCGCCTTCACCGGGAACAAATTCGAGTTCCGTGCCGTCGGCTCGAGCGCCAGCATCGCGTGGCCGAACACGGTGCTCAACACGATCGTGGCGGAGTCGCTGGACTACATGGCCGGCGAGCTGGAGAAGGCCGTGGGCGCGCGTCCCACGGCCGCCCGCCTCCAGGCCGGCGTGCTCGGCGTGCTGAAGAAGGTCATCAAGCAGCACAAGCGAGTCGTCTTCGACGGCGACAACTACTCCGAGGAATGGCACGCGGAAGCGGCCCGGCGCGGTCTGGCGAACCTGCACGACTCGGTCGAGGCCTTCCAGGTGCTCCGGGCGAAGAAGAACCTCGAGCTGTTTCGGAAGTACGGCGTGCTCGGCAGGGCCGAGTACGAGTCGCGCATTCACATCGCCATCGAGAAGTACGTCAAGCAGCTCGCCATCGAGGCGGAAACCATGGTCTCCATCGCGCGGGGCCAGATCCTGCCCGCGGCGCTGGAGCACCAGCGCCGGGTGGCGGAGTCGGTGGCGGCGACCAAGGCCGCCGGGCTCGAAGCGGGCGCCACGACGAGCGTGCTGCGCGAGTTCATCCAGCTGGTGGACCAGTTCCGCGAGCGGACCACCGAGGTCGAGCGCCTCGGCGCGCACCAGGAGACCGACCCGATGCGGCACGCCGCGCAGATCAGCAAGGAGCTGAAGCCCGCCATGGCGCGTCTGCGCGAGACGGGCGACGCGATCCAGAGCCACGTGGCCGCGGATCTGTGGCCCATGCCGACGTATCGGGATTTGCTGTTCCTGAAGTAGCGATGCGTCACCCTGAAACGGCGCGAAGGGGGCCATGCGG
>JACDHV010000350.1 GCA_013820855.1 Gemmatimonadales bacterium
CGCCGAGACAGAGCCTCACCCCTGGTTCGGTGACTGCGCCCAGCCGGGCGCGACGGCGGTCGACGGGCCACCACGAAGTGTGAGGACATCATGAGGGCTCGGATCGCCGCCGTGACGACGTTCGCCGGCACGAGCAGGGGGCCCCGCTCGAGAAGGTACGCCAGACGCTGATCACCTTCGATCGAGGGCGCCGGAACTAGAGCTCTACTCCTCGGGCTCCCCGCCCGCCGCGGCCGCCTCGGCGTTGACGCTCCGCTCACCGATTGCTGTCAGCTTCTCGTCGGCGGCTTCCTCTTCGGCGAGGGTCTGCGCGAGCAGCTTGGCCGCATTGTCGAGACCGAGGAGGTTCGCGTAGGTGCGCAGGCATCCGTACGCGGCGATCTCATAGTGCTCCACCCGTTGTGCCGATGCGATCAGGGCCGCATCGATGACCGAAGGTTCTCCCTCCTCCTCCATGACCTCCTTGCCCTCCTCGACCAATCCCTCCATCCCCTTGCACCGCTTGCCGCGCGCGGCCTGGCCCAGATCCTTGAAGATGCGCTCCAGGCGCTTGACCTGGCCTTTGGTCTCCTTGAGGTGACTGGTGAAGGCCTCCTGAAGCTCCGGCGACTCGGCCGCCCTGGCCATGCGGGGGAGGGCCTGGAGCAGCTGCTTTTCGGCGTGGTAGACGTCTTTCAGCTCGTTGAGGAAGAGGGACTGCAGCGAGTCGAGGCTCATGGGTTTCGCTCCTGGCGGGAAGACACGGATGAAAATGGGTGGCGGCGACCCAATGCCGCCGCCGGCTGCAGCAGCATAGCACCTCCCTCTCGCTCGTTCTGTGATGGAGACGACAGGGCGCGCCCAGGCTGTCACTCTCCCTCGCTTCCTTCCAGATTGTCTCGGGGGGCCAGACCCATCTCGACTGCCGCGCCCTCGATGTGACGGGTGACCGCAGGTTGAGCAGGTGGAAAGGTGTACAAGGGGAAAACCGCGACCGAGGGGCCGCGCCGCGGCCACAATCGCTTATGGAAGGACCTGACCGCCGAGTGTCACGAGTGGCACCCCAGGCCCGGCTGCGGCCCGGCTGGCTGGGCTTTTATCCCACGATCCTCCCCGACACGTGGTACCGTCTGTCCGCCGCTCAGGGAAGTCAGCCCGCCTACCTGTGGCTGGAGACCTCGTTCGGCATCACGCGGGTTCAACGCGCGGACGTCGAGATCCGGGACGCTCCCTGATCAGGAGGCGGAGCGCTCTCTCGCGGGGGGCTGCGCCAGCATTTGCCGGGCAGCCGCCACCAGCTCCAAGGGGGAGAAGGGCTTGGGAAGGAAGTCCCACCGGGTGGCGCGCAGCAAGGCGGCATCGAAGGAGGGATAGCCGGAAATGAAGAGGACCGGCACCTCGCCATAGCGGTCGGAGAGGAGCCAGGCCAACGTCGGGCCGGGCATGTCGGTGAGACGGACGTCGAAGACGAACAGGGCCGGTGCCTCTCCTCGTTCGAGCAGCTTGGCCATGGCGTGCTCGCCGGTGTTGGCCCAGATGCAGTCGAACCCGGCGTCACGCAAGCTGCGGCATGCCATCCGGCAGGCCGTGAGGTCATCGTCTACCACGAGGATGGTCTCGCTCACCGCTCAAAGGTCGTCGGTAATGCGGCAAGAGGGAAGGGCATCATACGGCCGGCCCGCCGGCGGTTTAACTTTCCGATGATGGATCTCCACGACGAGTTCCGAACGCATCTCGCGTCGCTGGCGCTGCCGGGCGGCCGAGCGCTCGTCGCCGTGTCCGGCGGGCTCGACTCCGTCGTTCTCCTCGACCTCCTCCATCGCGAGTGCCGCGAGCGTTCCGAGCTCGTGGTGGCCCATGCCGATCACGGCATTCATCCCGACAGCGCGGCGGTCGCAAGGCGCGTAGCCGAGTTCGCCGGGCGGCTCGGGCTCCGCTGTGAAAGTACGACCCTGGCGCTCGGAGCGGGGGCGGGAGAGACGTGGGCACGCGAGGCGCGCTACGCCTGGCTGCACGCCCTGCGCGAGCGGCTTGGCGCCGGCCTGGTCTTCACCGGGCATCATGCCGACGATCAGGTCGAGACGGTGCTCATGCGCGCCCTCGAGGGCTCGGGGCCCGGCGGGCTGGCCGGGATGCGGTCGGTGAGCGGTGCCGTGGTGCGGCCGCTGCTGCCGTTTTGCCGGGCGGAGCTGACGCGCTACGCGCGGGAGCGAGATCTTCCGGTCTGGACCGACCCCGCCAACGGCGATCCGGTGCACCTCCGCTCCTGGCTTCGCTGT
>JACDHV010000019.1 GCA_013820855.1 Gemmatimonadales bacterium
GCGAGGGCTGGCCGGGGGCCGCTGGATCCGGGGCGGAATGAACGGCGCGCGCGTCGGCTCGGTGGGCGTGACCCGGCGCGACGGAGCGGGCGCGGCATCGACCGGCCGGGCCGAAGCGGCCTGCTCCGTCGGGGCGCTCTCCTCGTATGGCTCGGCGGGGGCGGCCGGGAGATCCCTGAACAGTGCCCGGGCCCGCTCCTCGAGGCTCTGGGTCGGCACCGTCTCCTCGACCTCGTGCACGATCGGACGCTCGAGCTCCAGCGCGGCGAGCTCGGCGGCCCGCTCGGACTCGGCCTGCGCCTCGGCGACGGCGACTTCGGCTGCGGTGCGGCGGCGCTTGGCCGGCCGTGCCTCGACCGGCGCGGGAGGCGGCTCCGCCTTGACCGCCTTGCGGCGGCCCTTCTTGGCGGCGGGCTCCTCGGCGCTCTTCCGCTTTTCGCGCTCCCAGCGCACCCGGATCGCCGACACCTGGTCGTTCTCCAGGGCGGAGAGGTGACTCCGCACGAAAATGCTCATGTCCTTGAGCATGCCGAGCAGCTGCTCAGGGGGGACGCCGAATTCCGCGGCGAGATCGTGAACTCTCGTCTTGACCACTCAGGCCTCCATCAGGTGCGTGCGGGCGCCAACTGCACCATGCCGCTGGCCAACGCGCGGTCCCGCACACCGACCGCCATCACTGGCGGCTTTCCCAACTGCGCGCCGATCGCGGCGGCGCCCGGTCCGGTCAGCAGCGGCACACCCTTGGCGCCCGCCAGCCGAACCACTTTGTCCACGGCGCGGGGGCTGGCGTCGACCGCCACGACCACGCACCGGCATTTTCCCGCCTGCAGTTCCTTCCGTACCGCCTCCACGCCCACGGCGATGTTCCGCGCGCGGTGCCCCAGGCCTATCAGGCCCAGGAGCCCGCTCATTCGCTGGGCTTGGCCTCTTCGCCGCCATCCTCGTCGGTGAGCTCCGACAGGAACGCCATCAGCTGATCGGCCGCCTCGGGCGTCATGCCCGGGATCTTGGCGATGTCTTCCCGCTCGAGATCGAGGATGTCGTTCAGCATCTTGTACCCCGCGCTCTCCAGGATCGCGGTGAGCTCGGGCGAGACGCCCTGCAGCTCGCTGAGCGGCACCTGGGAGGCCATCTCCTCTTCGGGCGGCAGCGGCGCGAACAGCGGCCCCTCGCCGCCGCGCTCCAGCCACTCGCGGCTCGAGTAGAGATCGATCTTCCAGCCGGTCAGCTCGGAGGCGAGCCGGACGTTCTGCCCGTTGCGGCCGATCGCCAGGGAGAGCTGGTCCTCGTCCACCACCGCCTGGATGGTCTTCGCCTCGGGATCGGAGAAGACCTTGGCCACGCGGGCCGGGGCCAGCGCGAGCCGGGCGAACCGCTCCGGATCCGGCGACCAGGGGACGATGTCGATCCGCTCCCCACCCAGCTCGTTGACCACCGCCTGAACCCGCGAGCCCTTGAGCCCGACGCAGGCACCCACCGGATCGATCGAGTCGTCCCGCGAGATGACGGCGACCTTGGTGCGGCTGCCGACCTCGCGCGCGATGGCCCGGATCTCGACGATCTGCTGCTGGATCTCGGGCACCTCGAGCTTGAAGAGCGCCTTCACGAAGAGCGGGTCTCCCCGCGACAGGATGAGCCGCGGACCCTTGGGGGTCTCTTCCAGCCGCTTGAGCACGGCGCGGATCGTGTCGCCCTGGTGGAAGTGCTCGCGGTGGTTCTGTTCCCGGTAGGGAATGATCGCCTCGGCCTCGCGGAACTTGTTCAGCATGATGACGAGCTTGCCGCGCTCGATCTGCTGGACCTCTCCCGACAGCAGCTCGCCCACCTTGGAGGTGAACTCCTCGCGGATGCGGGCCCGCTCGCCCTCGCGCACCCGCTGGATGATGCGCTGCTTGGCCGCCTGGACCGCGAGCCGCCCGAAGTCCACGAACGGCACTTCCTCCTCGAGCATGTCGCCCACCTGGAAGTCGGCGTCCTCGTACCGGGCCTCCTCCAGCGGGATCTGCCAGCTGGGGTCTTCCACCGTCTCCACCACCTGGCGGAGGCGCACGACGCGGATGGTCCCCTGCAGCTCGTCGACGTTGAGCTCGAACTTGACGTTCGGCCCGAACTTGCGGACCAGCGCGGCCTGAATGCCGTCGCGCAGAAGGTCGAGAAGATCGGAGCGCTCGAGTTGCTTCGCGGTCGTCAGCTCGCGGAACGCGGCCAACATCTCGGTCGAACCTGCCATCTTTGTCACTCCAAGGAATCGGGGCCCCGCCGCCTGCCCACGGTGGCCCAGTCCACCAACAGCGTCGCTTCGCTGATCGCCTCGAGGGCGAGCGTGATCGCGTCGCCTCCCTCGGGCCGCACCGTCACGTGATCGTCGTCCGGCACCGCCACGATCTCGACCGCCCGCCGTCCGCCGAGCGGCTGGGCCCGAACCCGTGCGCGGCGGCCGATGAAGCGGCGCCAGTGCTCCGGCCAGCGGAGCGGGCGCTCGAGGCCCGGCGAGGACACCTCGAGCACGTATCGCGGGCCGACCATGGCCCTGGATTCCAGGAATCGCTCGAGGGACCGGCTGATCCTCGCACAGTCGTCGGCCGTCACACCCTGGCCGGGCCGGCTGTCCGGGCGGTCCACCCGCACCTGCAGGATGGGGCGCTGAATCGTTCCGGTTCGCCTGAGGTCCACCAGCTCGAAGCCGAGGCCGTCGAGGTGGTCACGAATCGGGATGAGCAGCGCGTCAACAGACATCGGAAGCGGAAAAAAAATGTGGGGGAACTCCCCCACATCGACAGACGGCCCACCAACACCACCGGGACAGCACGGGAATATTAGCGCCGAGTCCCCTGGGAGTCAACGTGATAGGACCGACCCAACCGAACCAGTTCCCTTGGCTGGGCGCCGGGTGGCGGACTCCCTCGAGATCTGCTCGCCACTCTCTACGGTGCGGGAAGGCCGAGGTAGGCCGCCATGCGCCCGTCCGCACCTCTGGAGGCACGGTGACTGTAGAAGGTGCCGCGCTCGTGCGCGGAGCAGCGGGCGGAGATCGTGACCCGGCCAATCTCGAGCGCGGCCGCCTGGCCCGCGAGGGTTCGACGCAGGTCGAGATGCCACGGCCCGGGGCCGTCATTCGGCATCCCGCAGCCGGCCATCACCTCCGAGCCGACTTCGTAGCACGCGCCACAAATGCCTACTCCGCAGTGCATTACAACATTGTCAGGGACCGCCTCCGTCTCGGCGAGAAGCCGCTCCAGACCGCGGGCCAGTATGCCGCCCGCGATGCCCCTCCACCCGGCGTGGAGCAGCGCGGCGCCTCTGCCGGGCACGGCGAGGTAGACCGGAATGCAATCGGCTACGGTCACGGTGAGGAGCACGCCGCGGGCGGTCGTCACCCAGCCGTCGATCCCGTCCACCAGAAACCAGCCTTCCGCCGGCCGCGCCGACCCGACTTCGGTGCCGTGCACCTGGTTTCCGAGCACGAGCGCCGGGAAACCGGCGAAGGATCGGCGGAACAGGCGCCAGCGGCCCATGACTTCGCCGACCGGGGCGTCGCTCCACAGGCCCAGGTCGAATCCCGGGCCGGGCTCCGTCCCTCGCCCCGTGATGCCGGCGATCAACCCCAGCTCATCTCTCCATCCGGCGAGCTCGAACCGCGGAAGGGGACCGGGCACCGCTTCCTCTATTACCGCCGCCTCATCGGTCCTATCCATCCACCCGTTCGATATCTGCGCCCAGCGCCCGCAGGCGCTCGTCGATCCGCTCGTAGCCCCGCTCGATCTGGCCCACGTTGTGGATGGTGCTCGAGCCCTCGGCCGCGAGGGCCGCGAGGAGCATGGCCATACCGGCGCGGATGTCGGGCGATTCCACGGTGCCGCCCTTGAGCGGGGCGGGCCCGGAGATGACGGCGCGATGCGGATCGCAGAGAACGATGCGCGCCCCCATCCCGATCAGCTTGTCCACGAAGAACAGCCGTGACTCGAACATCTTCTCGAAGACCAGCAGCATGCCGGAGCATTGCGTGGCGGTCACGATCGTGGTTGACATCACGTCGGCGGGAAAGGCGGGCCATGGCCCGTCCTCGAGCTTGGGCACGTGACCGCCGAGATCGGGGCGGATGCGGCGCTCCTGGTCGGGCAACACGGTGAGCCGGCTGCCTTCGATCCGCGGACGGATGCCGAGCCGCTCGAACCCGAGCAGCGTGCTGCGGAGATCCTCGGCACGCACCGGCTCGATCGTCACTTCGCCGTTGGTCACCGCGGCGAGGCCGATGAAGCTGCCGATCTCGATGTGATCCGGGCCGATGGTGTAGCTCGCGCCGCCCAGCGGCCGGCCGCCCTCGATGGTGTAGACGTTGGAGCCGATCCCCTCGATATGAGCGCCCATGGCCACCAGCGCGCGGGCCAGATCCTGCACGTGCGGCTCGCACGCCGCGTTCCGGAGCACTGTGCGGCCCTTGGCCATCACGGAGGCCATCAGCGCGTTCTCGGTGCCGGTGACGCTGGGCTCGTCGAGGAAGATGTCGCTCCCGGTCAGTCCCTTGGCCTCGAGCTCGTAGCGGTCGCCGACCACCACGGAGGCGCCGAGCTGCTCCAATGCGAGGAAATGGGTATCCACCCGCCGCCGGCCGATCACGTCGCCGCCCGGTGGAGGCAGGGTGACGGCGCCGAACCGCGCCAGCATGGGGCCGGCGAGCAGGATGGACGCCCGGATCCTGGCGCACAGCGCAGGGTCGAGCGGCTTCGGACGCAGAGGTCTGGTGTCCACGCGCAGCGTGTTCGCCGCCGTCCACTCCGCCTGCGCGCCGAGATCCAGCAGGACCGCGAGCATCGTCTCGACGTCGCGGATACGGGGGATGTTGTCGAGCTCCATCACCCCGTCGGCGAGGACGGTCGCGGCGAGAATCGGAAGCGCGGCGTTCTTGTTGCCGGCGGGGCGGACGGTTCCGCGCAGCGGACGACCGCCGCGGACCAGAAATCGAGGAGGCATGGCCAAAGCTGCCGAGGGCGATTGCAGGCGTCAAGCGGCGCAGGGGGTTGCGGAGGACCCGCGACGCCATTGTTTTCACCGGATGCGATGCCACACGCGGGCCACTTGGCTCTTTCGGAGGATGAGCGACGCATGACGACTCTCGCGCTGGTGCAGGTCGGCGCCATGCCCGACTGGGTAGGCCCGACGGTCGCGATATCGCTGGTGGTGATCGCCGTCTCCATTCTCGGCGCGGCCGTGGCGCTGGCGATCGCGGCATTGCGGATCGCGGGTGAGACCCGGAAGCTCAGTACCATGGTCCAGGGGTATCAGGACGACATCGCCCAGAGCCTCGCCGGCGCGCGACGGCTCAGCGACCAGGGGCAGGACCTGCTGGTGCTGGTGCGCCAGGAGGTGGGCGCGTTCACCCAGACCAGCCGGCGGGTGCGCCGCAAGCTGGTGCGCGGGGTGGACAGCATCGAGGCGAAGCTCGCCGACCTCGAGACCCTCTACGACCTGGTGCACGACGAGGTGGAGGACACCGCGCTCGACGTGGCCGCCGCGCTCCGCACGTCCCGGCAGGGCAACGGCATGCTGGGCCGGGTGCGGCGCCTTCTGGTGCCGAGCCGGCGGTGACGGCTGCCCGCCTCGCCGGGGCGGTCGTCGTCGTCGGACTGTTCTTCCTCATCGCGCCGGAGGCGGCGCACGCGTGGACGCCGGGCACACACATCTATCTCGGCGAATCGGTGCTGGCGAACCTGCCGATCCTTCCCGCAGCGATCGCCGATCTCCTCCGCGCCTATCCCTTCGACTTCCTGTACGGCAACATCGCGGCCGACTCGTCCATCGCCAAGCACTACGCCCCTCTCGGGCGCCACTGCCACTACTGGCACGTCGGCCAGGAGATCCACGACCTGGCCGAGTCGGACGCGATGCGCGCCTTCGGGCTGGGCTACCTCTGCCACCTGTCCGCCGATACCATCGCGCACAACTATTTCGTGCCCAGGCAGCTCATGCTCACCAGCAGCACGGCGGCCGTGGGCCATTCCTACTGGGAGACCCGGGTCGAGGCGCACCTCGGCGACGCCTACGCCCGGGCGGCGAGGGACGTGGTCCTGCTCGACCACTCCGACGCCGACGCGCACCTCGACCGGCTGATCGCGCCCACGATCTTCAGCGTCCGCACCAACCGGCGGCTCTTCCGCGGCATGGTCCGCCTCACCAAGACCACGAGCTGGCAACGGGCCAGCCAGGTGGCGCGCGAATACAGCCGTTGGGCCCTCTCCGACCTGGATGTGGAACGGCACCTCGGCCTCTCGTTCGATTTCATGGTCGAATTGCTCGGCGGCAGCAGCGTCGGCGCGCACCAGCTCGATCCTTCGGGCGAGCGGCCGCTCAGGACGGCCAAAGAGCTGCGCCGGCGGGTGCTGCGGACGGCCGGCCGGCGCGATCCGACCCGTCTGCGCGAGGCGGCGCAGGAGCACTTCGGGCTTCCCGACCGGCCGCTCGAGCATTGGATCAAGGTCCCGCTGAAGCTGCCCTGGCGCGTGCCGGAGGGCGCGGCGCCTTCGCCGAAGGCACTCGTCACCGGACGAAGGTGAGCAGCTCCCCGATGGATCCCGCCGAGACCATCCGCCGCCTGGGGCTGGTTCCCCACCCCGAAGGCGGGCACTATCGCGAGACCTACCGCAGCGTCCTCATGATCGACCTGCCGGACGGTCGGCGCCGCCCCGCCTCCACCGCCATCCACTATTTGCTGCCCGCCGGATCGCGAAGCGCCTGGCATCGCGTGTCGTCGGACGAGATCTGGCATCACTACGATGGTGGACCGCTGCGGCTGCACCTGCTCGGCGCGGGTACGATGCGGCTGGAACGGTCGAATCCCCAGGCGGTCGTTCCCGCCGGCACCTGGCAGGCCGCCGAGCCGGAGGGCGAGGGCGTGCTGTGCGGCTGCACCGTGGCGCCCGGATTCGATTTCGCCGACTTCCAGATGGGAAGCGAGGAGGTACTGGTGCGTGACTTCCCCGAGCACGGCGAGTTCGTCAGGCGGTTTCTCCGGTGAAGGCAGCGACCCACGCGCCACTGCTGGCGGTGCTGCTCCTCCTGTCGCTCGCCCGCGTGGGGGTTGCGCAGTTCGCCGCCCCGTCCGTCCTGGTGCGTACCACACCGGACGCCCCGGCGCGAGGCTCCGTCGCGTGGCTCCGGATCGAGGACGACCCCGCGCGCAACGACCAGCCCGGGCTGACGGACGTGGGCGGCGAAGCGGCCGGCGAGCCGCTCCACTTCGAGCGGGGGGGGCGCGGCTTCGCCGCGCTGATCGGCCTTCCAGTGGATGGAGGGGACACATTGCCGGTCGCGCTGCGGCTCTCCAGGACAGGACGGGTGGACTCGACGCTGGTGGGACTGGTGGTGCGCCATCCGAGCTATCCCACCGAGCGGCTCAGGGTGCCTCCCGGCATGGTGCAGTACGACAGCGCCATCCGGGCGCGTGTCGATGCCGAGCTGGCGCAGGCTCGCGAGATATCGCGACGGTCGCACGAGACTCCCCGGCTCTGGTCCGCACCGCTCACCCTGCCCCGCGAGAGCCGGATCACGAGCCCCTTCGGCGGCGCGCGTGAGTACAACGGCCGGGTGACGAGCCGCCACCTGGGCACCGACTTCGCCGGGGCGGTCGGGACCCCGGTGAGTGCCGCGGCACGGGGCGTCGTCGCGCTGGTGGCGGATTTCTATCTGGCGGGGCGCGCGGTCTACCTGGACCACGGGGCCGGACTGGTGACGGGATACTTCCATCTGAGTCGGGCTAGCGTGGCGGAGGGCGACACGGTCGCGGCGGGTCAGCGGATCGGCGCCGTGGGCCGCACGGGCCGGGTGACTGGACCGCACCTGCACTGGATCATGCGGTACGGCGGAATCTCCGTGGACCCGATGACGCTGGTGGAGCTGGGGCGGAGCGACGAGCTGGTGGCACGGCCGTAGGGCCGTCCCTCACCCCGATCGCGACGCCTGCTTCAGCTTCTCCTGCAGCACCGGCTGCACGGCCTTGGGGTCCGCCTTTCCCCTGCTGCGCTTCATCACCTGGCCGACGAAGAACCCCATCAGCTTGGTCTCGCCCGCCCGGTACCGTGCCACCTCGTCCGCGCTCGCGGCGAGCACCTCGTCCACCCAGGTCGCGAGCGCGTCCTGGTCGCTCACCTGCACCAGGCCGAGCCGCTCCGCGACGGCCGCGGGGGCATCGGCGGGAGACTGGATCAACTCGGCGTAGACCCGCTTGGCCGCTTGGTGGCTGAGCGTGCCGGCACGAACCAGGCCCACCAGCTCGGCGAGCGTCGGCGGCGAGACGGGGAAGCCGCCGGTCTCGTTGAAGGTGGCGATGACGTCGCCCATGACCCAGTTGGCCGCGGTCTTCGGCTCCACACCGGCCACCACCACCGACTCGAAGTAATCGGCCAGCGGCACCTCGCTGGTGAGCACCCGTGCGTCGTAGGCCGGAATGCCGAGCGCCATCTCCAGCCGACTGCGGCGGGCCTCGGGCAGCTCCGGAAGCGCATCGCGGCACTCCCCGATCCACTCGTCTTGCAGCACCAGCGGCGGGAGATCCGGCTCGGGGAAGTAGCGGTAGTCGTGGCTCTCCTCCTTCGACCGGAGCTGCTTCACCTGCCCGGTGCCCGCGCTGAAGAGCAGCGTCACCTGCGCCACCCGCTCCCCGCTCTCGAGCAACGCGACCTGCCGCTCCCGCTCCGCCTCCAGCGCGCGCTCCACGTTGGCGAAGGAGTTGAGGTTCTTGACCTCGGCCTTGGTCCCGAGCAGGGGCTCACCGGGGCGGCGGAGGGAGATGTTGGCGTCCACCCGAAGGCTGCCCTGTTCCATGCTGCACTCGCTCGCGCCGGCATAGATCAGGATCTGCCGCAGCGTGGTCAGATAGGCCCGGGCTTCGCCTGGTGAGCGGAGGTCGGGCTCGCTCACGATCTCCGCGAGCGGCACGCCGGCGCGATTCAGGTCCACGGCCGTCCTACCCGGGAACCGATCGTGCACCAGCTTGCCGGCGTCCTCTTCGAGATGGAGCCGGGTGATCCCGGCCGGAATGCGGCCGCGCTCCGGGGACTCGAACGTGACCCGGCCGCCGGTGGCGAGCGGCTGGTCGAACTGGGAGATCTGGTAGCCCTTCGGCAGGTCGGGATAGAAGTAGTTCTTCCGGGCGAAGACGCTGGTCTCGTGGATGGTGCACCCCAGCGCGAGCGCCGCCGCGGCGCCCAGGCGCACTGCCTCCGCATTCGGCACCGGCAGCGCGCCGGGCAACCCGAGGCACACCGGACAGACGTTGGTGTTGGGCGGATCGCCGAAGGTGGTGCGGCAGGCGCAGAACATCTTGGTCCGGGTGCGGAGCTGCACGTGGACCTCGAGTCCGATCACCGTTTCCCACTCCATCAGCGGGCCTCCACGTCCGACGGCACGGCGCGCTCGATGGCGGCGGCGGCCGCGAGGAGGCGCTCGTCCTCGAAGAAGGGCGCGATGAGCTGCGCGCCGACGGGAAGCCCATCGCTAAGTCCCACCGGCAGGCTCACCGCCGGCAGGCCGGCCAGGCTGACGGCGGATACGAAGACGTCGGCGAGGTACATCGAGACCGGATCCTCGGTCTTCTCTCCGGCCTCGAACGCGGGCGTGGGCGTGGTCGGGGTCAGCAACAGATCCACGCCGGAGTCGAAGACCTGCCTGAAGTCGTCGGCGATCAGCGCGCGCACCTGCTGCGCCTTCCGATAGTAGGCATCGTAGTATCCCGCGCTCAGCACGTAGGTTCCCATCAGAATCCGCCGCCGCACTTCGGCCCCGAATCCTTCGCCGCGGGTGGTCCGGTAGAGCGAGTGAATGTCGCCCGCGGGACCGACCTTCCGTGAGCCGTATCGCACGCCGTCGTAGCGGGCCAGGTTCGCCGCGGCCTCGGCCGGCGCCACGATGTAATAGGTCGGCACGGCGTAGGGAGAATGCGGCAGCGACACCTCGCAGATGTCGCCGCCCATGTCCTGGACGGCCTCGCGCGTGCGCCGGAGCGCGGCCGCCACTCCGGCATCGAGATCCGCGGGGTAGTACTCGCGCGGCAGGCCGATACGGAGACCCCGCAGATCGGCCAGTGGCGATGGCACGGGCATCGGCGGCCGGTCCAGGGTTGTCGCGTCGAGCGGATCAGGCCCGCTCATCACGCTCAACACCCGGCCGGCGTCGTGAACGCTCCGGCCGAACACGGAGATGCAGTCGAGCGAGGACCCGAATGCGACGAGCCCGTAGCGGCTCACCCGGCCGTAGCTCGGCTTCATCCCGACCACGCCGCAGAAGCTCGCAGGCTGGCGCACCGAGCCGCCGGTCTCGGAGCCGAGCGCCGCCGGCACTACGCCGGCGGCCACCAGCGCCGCGGAGCCGCCGGAGGAGCCGCCCGGCACTCGCCCGGCATCCACGGGGTGCGTCACCCGGCCGAAGGCCGAGTGCTCGGTGGACGAGCCCATCGCGAACTCGTCCATGTTGGTCTTGGCCGCGATCATCGCGCCGGCCTCGCGAAGGCGAGTCACCGCCGTCGCGGTGAAGGGCGAGACGTACCCCTCCAGAATTCTGGAGGCGCAGGTGGTCGGCTGCTCGATGGTGACGATGTTGTCCTTGAGGGCGATGGGCAGCCCCGCGAGCGGCCCGGCCGACGGCATGGCGTCCACCCGGGCGGCCTCTGCATCCAGCAGTACCTGCGACCAGTGCAGCGTGGCATTGAGCGGCGCGGCCGCGGCGAGGCGGGCGCCCGTCTCCCTCGCGGCCTCCGAGGTCGCGCTCACGATTCCTCCATGGCGCCGTGCCGCGGCACGAGGAAGAACCCATCGGCAAACTCCGGCGCGAGCTCGGCCGGCGGCCTGGCGAGCGGCACCGGCCCCGGCACGTCCTCCCGCAGCTCGAGCGTCTGCGGCCCGGGAAGGAATGGCGCCGCCTTCCGGTCGCCGGGAACCTGGTCGAGCTGCGCGACGTAATCCACGATCCGGTTGAGCTGGTCCACCAGCCGGTCCAGCTCCTCCTCGTGCACCGCGAGCTCGGCCAGCCTGGCCACATGCAGCACCTCGTTCCGGCCGATGCTCATGCGCTCTCCCATTCGCGCTCGAGCCCGGCATAGGCCACGAGCAGTTGCTTCTCGCCGACCTCCTCGTCGTCGAAGGCGACCGACACCTTGAGGTCGCGGCCGACGCCGCTGAGGCCGCGAATCGTGCCGCTGCCGAACCGGCGGTGGCGGACCCGCTCACCCTTGACATAGCGCGGCGTGTCCTGAGACTCCTCGGCGGCCCGCGGCGCGGGCACGTTGCTGTAGGACGATCGGCGCGAGCCGCGCCAGGCGCCCTGCCCCTCTCCCCGCCGTCCCGCCTGCCCCCCGGACCAGTCCGGTGCCCAGAGCGACGTGGTCCTCCGCTCTTCCACGATGTCCGGGGGAAGTCCCTTCAGGAAGCGGGAGGGCATGCCCGGCCGCAGCTCGCCGCCGCGGCGCCGCGCGCGAGCCCACGTGAGGTAGAGCTTGTCCTTGGCCCGGGTAAGCCCCACGTAGCAGAGGCGCCGCTCCTCCTCGAGGCCGTCGGGCTGCTCTTCCGCCCGGGCCAGCGGGAAGAGGCCGTGCTCCAATCCGGTGAGCACCACGACCGGCCACTCCAGGCCTTTCGCCGTGTGGAGGGTCATGAGCGTCACGCCGTCCTCGCTCCCGACGACCGTCTCGGCCGACGAGAGCAGGGCCGCTTCGGCGAGGAACCGCTCCAGCGGCGTACCCGGCTCGGGATCGTCGCTCACTTCCTCCGACCAGTCCGCCGCGCTCGCCACCAGCTCGCGGACGTTCTCCCAGCGATCGGCGCCTTCGGGACCCTCGGCGTGGAGCACCGCCTCGTAGTCGATCCCGCGGATGACGTGCTCCAGCACGTCGGCGGGCGCGAGTCCACCGGCCTGCTCGGCCAGGCCATCGATGAAACCGGCGAACGTGCGGAAGGCCTCCCGCACGTTGGGCCGAAGCTCCGTGATCCCCGGCGCCGCCCGGGCGGTGGCCAGCAGCGGCTTGCTCCACTGCGTGGCCATCTGCCCGAGAATCGAGAGGCTGGTGTCGCCCAATCCGCGCCGGGGCACGCCCACGGCGCGCAGGAACGCCTCGTCGTCCGACGGATTGGCGATGAGCCGCAGATACGCCAGCAGGTCCTTGACCTCACGCCGCTCGTAGAAGCTGATGGCGCCGATCAGGCGGTACGGGATGCCGGCTCGGCGGAAGGCTTCCTCCAGCGCGCGGCTCTGGGCGTTGGTGCGGTACAGCACCGCCATCTCGGCGTAGCGCCATTCGCCCGCCGCGCTGCGGCGCTCCAGCTCGCGCACCACCCATTCGGCCTCGTCGCGCTCGTCGGCCGCGGCGAGGAGGGTCACCGTCTCGCCGCCCCGCCGGCGGGTGGTGAGGGTCTTGCCGATCCGGCCGGTATTCTCGGCGATGACGCCGTTGGCGGCGTCGAGCACGATCTGGGTCGAGCGGTAGTTCTCCTCCAGCCGCACCAGCTTCGCGCCCGGGAAGTCGGTGAGGAAATCCTGCATGTTGCGGACGTCCGCGCCGCGCCAGCCGTAGATGGACTGGTCGTCGTCGCCGACCGCGCACACGTTGCCGTGCGCGCCGAGGAGCCGGATCAACTGGTATTGGGCCTTGTTGGTGTCCTGGAACTCGTCCACCAGGATGAAGCCGAACCGCTGCTGATAGGCGCGCAGCCGATCGGCGTGCTCGCGGAACAGCGTGAGCGGATGCAGCATGAGATCGTCGAAGTCCATCGCGTTCGCCGCCTTGAGCGCGGGGCCCAGGGCCGCGTACACGTCGGCCGCCACCACGGCGAGCCGGTCGAAGGGCGAGCCGGCGGCCAGCTCCGACGGCGGGACCATCCGGTTCTTGGCGGCCGAGATCAGCGACTGCACCGCGCGGGGCGGGAACATCTTGGTCGAGTGGCCCCGCTGCTGCATGAGGCGCCTGATCAGGCTGACCCGGTCGTCCTCGTCGTAGATCGTGAACCGGCGCGTGAACCCCAGCAGCTCGGCCTCGCGGCGGAGCAGCCGGGCGGACAGCGAATGGAAGGTGCCGATCCAAAGTCCCGACGGGTCGCGCCCGAGCTGCCGCCCGATCCGCTGCTTCATCTCGCCCGCCGCCTTGTTGGTGAAGGTGACCGCGAAGATGCGGTCGGGGGGCACCCCGTGCCGCTCGATGAGCGTGGTGATCCGGGTGGTGAGGACGCGCGTCTTCCCCGACCCCGCGCCGGCGAGCACCAGCATGGGGCCGTGGACGTGCTCGACGGCCTCCCGCTGAGGCGGATTCAGGGCCAGCGGCAGCTCGGGTGGCGAGGTGTTGATCATCCGACCGGATCGGCCAGCGGAATACGCATCAAAAAACAGGCTCCCCTTTCGGCGGGTTCGAGCAGCAGCGTACCGTGGTGGGCATCTTCCACGACCCGGCGGGACAGCGCGAGCCCGATGCCCCACCCGCCCCGCTTGGTGGTGATCCCGGGCTCGAAGATGTTGCGGCGGATCTCCTTGGGGACGCCGGGTCCATCGTCGATGACGCGCACTTCGCCCATACCGTCCTCGGCGCCCACCCGCAGGATAATCGTCCCGCTACGTCCCTGCAGCGCGTCGATCGCGTTCTTCACCAGCGACTCGAGCGCCCACTCCAGCAGCACGGGATCGCCGACGACGGTGGGGCCCATCCCCGGCGCCTCGAGCCGCAACTCGATCGGGTTCGCATGCTTCGGCAGCCGGGGGCGAAAGTACCCGCCCACGCGGTCGGCCAGGGCGCCAAGGCCGATCGGCTCGCGCTTGGCGGGGTTGCCGATCCGCTCGAAGCGCCTGGCCACCCGGTCCAGCCGCTCGGCGTCGGCGGCGAGATGATCCGCCAGATCGGCCGGCGGGGTGGGGCGCGAACGAACCCGCTCGATCCAGCCCTGGAGACTGGTGAGCGGCGTACCCATCTGATGCGCCGCCTCGCGCGCCATCGCGACCCAGAGGCGGTCGCGCTGCGCCGCCATCGCGTTTCGGTACGCGAAGACGGCCACCGCAACCATCACGGCGATGGTCAGCGCCTGAAGCACCGCGAGCGCGGTGATGTTGCGCTGCGCCGGGAGGGGACCGTAGTGCACCGTCCCGATCGCGTCCACGATCGGCGGGTTCTGGCGGTCGAGCCGCGCCGCGTAGGCGAGCACCCGGGGGTCGTCGAGCGCGGCCTCGAACGGGAGGTTCGCCGCGGCGGTGACCCTGCCGCTGCGGTCGGTGATGATCAGTGGCAGCCCGAGAGCCCGCACCTGCTCCCCCAGCCGCAACAGCGCCTCCGCCTCGGAGCCGGGGTCGGGATCGTTGAGGCCGCCGAACACGCCGGAATAGAGCCGGCTCGTGGCGGTGGCGTCGGCCTTGAAGTGGCGGATGATGAGGAGACCGGTGCCGAGACTGAGGCCCGAAAGCACGGCCACGAGCATCACCGCCACGCTCGGCGCGAGCCGCCGAAGCCGCTCTCTAGGCGGTCGGAGCCAGGCGATCGACACCGAGATACGGCACCAGCGCCTTCGGCACCCGCACCGACCCGTCGGCCGCCTGATTGTTCTCGAGCAGGGCGATGATCGTGCGAGGAAAGGCGACGCCCGAGGCGTTGAGGGTGTGGACGAACTCCGGCCTCGCGCGAGGCTCCCGCCGGAATCGGATGTTCGCCCGCCGAGCCTGAAAATCGGTGAACGTGCTGGAGCTCGAGGCCTCCAGCCAGGTGCCGACTCCGGCGGCCCACACCTCGAGGTCGAAGGTGCGGGCGCTGGCGAACCCGGTATCGCCGGCCGCGAGCTCGACGACACGGTAGGGAATCTCGAGGCGCTGCAGGACGGCCTCCGCGTGCCCCGTCATCCGCTGGTGCTCCGCGTCGGAGTCCTCCGGGCGGCTGAATCGGACCAGCTCGACCTTGTCGAACTGGTGCACCCGGATCAGGCCGCGGGTGTCCTTGCCGTGCGCGCCCGCCTCGCGGCGGAAGCACGGCGTGTATGCGACATAGCCCCGCGGCAGATCGGCCGGCTCCAGGATCTCGTCCCGATGGAGGTTGGTGACCGGCACCTCGGCCGTCGGGATCAGGAACAGATCGTCCGCCCCGCAGCCGTACAGATCCTCCTCGAACTTGGGAAGCTGTCCGGTGCCGGTCAGCGCCGCCCGGTTCACCAGGTAGGGCGGCGCGATCTCGACGTAGCCGTGCTCCCTCGTGTGCAGGTCGAGCATGAAGCCGGCGAGGGCGCGGATGAGCCGCGCGCCCCTGCCGCGAAATACGGCGAAGCCTGAGCCGGCCAGCCGGGCCCCCGCGGGCAGATCGAGCATGTCGAGCGCGGTGGCGAGCTCCCAGTGCGGCTGCGGCAGAAAGTCGAAGACGGGCGGCTCGCCCCACGTGCGGACCAGCCGGTTGGCGCCGGCGTCGCCGTCGGGAATGCCTTCGGCGGGAAAGTTCGGCAGCGCGAGCACCAGCCGGTCCAGCTCGGACTCGACCTCGCGCAGGCGGCCGTCGAGCACCTTCACCTCCTCGCCGGACGCCCTGAGCCTCGCCATCAGGTCGTCCACGGGCTCACCGGCGCGCTTTCCTCGCGCGACCTCCTCGGTGGCAGCGTTGCGCTCGGCCTTGAGCGCCTCCACCCGGCCCAACGTCTCGCGCCGCTCGCGATCGAGCGCGAGCAGCGCATCGACCGATTGCGCGAGCGACCGGTCGCGGCGGAGCAGGCTGGCGCGACTGCCCTCCGGATCCTGCCGCAGGCGCTTGATGTCGATCACGTGTGGTCAGCGGTCGGGAAAGCCGGGCTCGAGGCCGCGGTAGCCGCAGTTGGTGTTCGCCAGCACCTTGAGCACGAGCGAGTTGTCTTCGAAGCCGATGATCTCGACCTTGGCGTAAATCGGAACGCCGATGGAGCACCGCACCCGCGACCGGACGATGTACCGCTCGCCCAGCGCGACCGGCACCGCCTCCTCGGTGACGTACCCGTTGCTGGGCGCCGCCTCGATCGCGTCGAACGCCTCCTCGCGGCGCATGACGCCGGGCGCGGCCGAGTTCCCGATGTCGATGCCCAGCACCACCAGAGGAAGGATGACCGGGGCACCGGTAGCCGGGTCGCCCTGGATGTCGTACGCGAAATCGAAATCGGGATCGCGATCCGTGCGGACCGCCCCGGAACCGACGCGATAGCCGCTGGCGGTGGTGATCGGCGTGTCGGTCAGCGATCCCACGGTGACCGTGTCCACGAAGTTTTCCTGGGTCGGGTCGGGCAGGTTGTCGTTGTCGCTGCAGGCGGCGGCGGCCGACAGGGCGAGGAGCGGTAGGAGGCGGCGAATTGTGGGCATAGAGAGGGAACTTTAAGATCGGAGACGAGTCGGGTCAACCACGCATGGTTTCTTGACTTCGCCCGAGGCGACCTCTACGTTGCGCTCACCTTTTTTTCTCGGATACGGAGCACCACGAATGGCCGGTTTGGGCGATGTCCTGCGCGGCCTCGCCGCTCGCGACGGGGTGCAGGCCGCGCTGTTGCTGAGCGGCGAAGGCCTGCCCATCGATCATACGGTGAGCGGCCATGCGGCGAGCGGCGCGTTCGAGCCGGAGCCGGTGGCGGCCCTGGCGGCCAGCCTCGCGCAGCACGCCGCGCGGCTGGGCGACGGTGCCGGCCGCGGAGAGCTGCGAACCGCCGTGCTCGACTACGCCGGTGGACTCGTGCTGTTCGCGCGAGCCGGGCGCGAGGACTGGCTGGCCATCCTGACCGGGCCCGAGGCGGACATCGGCCCACTGCTGTACGATCTCAGACATCATCGTCCGGCGCTGGCCGGACTGCTGTGAGCCGATCATGAGGTGGGCGGTACTGCTCGCCGGCGGCTCCGGCACCCGCTTCTGGCCGCTCAGCACTCCCGAAAATCCCAAGCAGCTACTCCCTCTGGCGGGCACCAACTCGAGCGCCGAGGATGCGGTCGAGCGTCTCGCGGGCCTCGTTCCGCGGGAGCGCACGCTCGTCGTCGCGGGCGCCGGCCTCGCCGCCAGGCTCCAGGATCGCCTCAGGCTTCCGCCGGAGAACGTGCTGGTCGAGCCGCGCGCGGCCTCGACGGCGCCGGCCCTCATCTGGGCCACCTGGGAGGCCCAGCGCCGCGACGCGGATGCCGAAGTGCTCTCCCTGCACACGGACTGGGTGGTCGGTGACGCCGCGGCGTTCCGGCAGACCGCGGACATGGCGCTGGCGACGGCGCGGCGTCACGACCGGCTGGTCACGGTCGGCATGGTCCCGTCGAGGCCGGAGACCGGCTACGGCTACATCGTGCCAGGAACTCCTCTCGACGACACCGCGCGCAGCGTCGCCCGCTTCTCGGAGAAGCCCGACGCCGCAACGGCGCTGGACCTGATGGCGGCAGGCGCCCTCTGGAACAGCGGCCTCTTCGCGTGGACCGCCTCGCGGCTGCTGGCGGAGGTGGCGGCGCACACGCCCGAGGTCGGCCGGGCCATGCCGGCGCTCGCGGCCGGCGACGTCGACCGGTTCTTTGGGGACGTGGTCCCCATCTCGATCGACGTCGGCCTGCTGGAGCGCAGCGGGGCCGTGGCGGTCGTGCGCGGCGAGTTCGCCTGGGACGACGTGGGTACCTGGCAGGCGCTGACGCGTGTCCGGCCGAAGGACACCAACGGCAACGTCGTGGTCGGCGAGGCGGTCCTCCACGAGAGCCAGGACTGCGTCGTCTGGTCGGACCGCGATCCGATCGTCCTGTATGGTGTCCAGGAGCTGGTGGTGGTCCAGGCCAACGGCCGCATCCTGGTCATGCCGGCCGACCGCGCCGCCTCGATGAAACAGCTGCTCGATGCCCTGCCGCCGGAAGTGCGCGACGTGCGCCCATGACCTCGCTCTACCTGCTCGAGCCCGACCCGGCTGGACCGGCCTGGGCACCGTTCGCGGGGGTGCGGCCGATCGCGGAGCTGCGGGCGGGCCTCTGGAAAATTCGCGAGCGCTGGGAAGGGGCGCTCCAACGTGACGCCACCGCGATTCTGGGAGCGCATGCGGCCGGGTTCAGCGAGTTCGACGAGCCGCCGGTCCGGGCGCCGATGGCGATCGAGGGGCCGGCGATCGTGGCGGCGTCGTGGTTCGCCCCGTCGGGCGCACCGATCGAATCCATGGGTCCGGTTCGCCGCCTCACCCACGGCGGGGCGACGGTGGGCTGGGTGGTGCCGGCCGGCGAGCACTGGGAGCGGCCCACGGACGACGGCTCGGGGCTCGAGGTGGATGGGGTGCTGCTGCGTGGCGCGTACGATCTCGTCACCGCGCTCGAGCGACTGCTTCCCGCCGACTGCGCCGACTTTCGCGCCGCGCCGTCGATCGGCGTGCCGGAGGGCAGCATCGTCCTGGGCGATCCCGCCGACGTCATCTGCCTTCGCGCCGCGGTGGAGCCCGGGGTGGTGTTCGACGTGAGAGGCGGCGCCGTCGTGATCGAGGAAGGCGCGGAGGTGCGAAGCGGAACCCGACTGGAGGGCCCGACCTACGTGGGCGCCGGCACGCGCGTGCTCGGCGGGTTCGTGCGCGGATCGGTGTTCGGACCCGAGTGCAGGGTCCGGGGCGAGGTCGCCCTCAGCGTATTCATGGGCTACGGCAACAAGGCGCACGAGGGGTTCGTGGGTCACAGCGTCGTGGGCCACTGGGTGAATCTGGGAGCGGGGACCACGACGTCCAACCTCAAGAACACCTACGGTCCGGTGAGGGTGGAGGTGCAGGGAGTGCGCATCGAGACGGGTCGCGCCAACCTGGGCACCCTTTTCGGCGACCACGCCAAGACCGCGGTCGGCACGATGCTGCCCACGGGCGCGGTGGTCGGCGCCGGGGCGAACGTGTTCGGGGCGACGCCGGCGCCCAAGTTCGTTCCCGCATTCGCCTGGGGTTGCGGCGACGAGCGGCAGAGCGAAGAGGGATTCCTCACGGTGGCCCGGCGGGTCCTCGCCCGCCGGGAGGTCGCCTGGTCGGATGCGCGGCGAGAGTCGCTGCGGCGAACCTACGAGAGGAGCCGCGCGGGGTGACGACGCTGTACGTGCTGGGATCGGGGTCGCGAGGCAACTGCTGCGCGCTGGAGCACGACGGATCGGCAGTCCTGATCGATGCCGGATTCAGCCCCAAAGAGATCGAGCGCCGGGCCGAGACCGCCGGGCTGGCGCTCGGCAGCGTCGGCGCGATCGTGCTCACCCACGAGCACGGAGATCATGCGTGCGGCGCGGGCCGGCTGGCGCGCCGGCTGGGCGTGCCGGTGCTCACGGCTCCGGGCACCTGGACGCGGCTCGCGCCGAGGATGCGCGACACCGAGCATCGCGAGCTCGGCTTCTGCGCTCAGGCGGAGGTGGGCCCATTCACGGTGACCGCCTGCCCCACCAGCCACGACGCGGCCGAGCCCCTGGCGCTGGTGGTGGCGGCCGTGGGCGGCGTCCGCGTGGGTGTGGCCTACGACCTCGGGCGGCCGACCGCAGCCGTCCGGTACCTGCTCCGCAACCTCACGGCGATCGTCCTCGAGGCGAACCACGACGACGTGCTCCTCCGCACCAGCGGGTATCCGCCGGTCGTGCAGCGCCGGATCGCCGGGTCGGGCGGGCATCTCTCGAACCGGGCCGCGGCCGAGCTGCTCGCCGAGGTCCATCATCCGGGGCTCGGGGTCGTGGTACTGGCACACTTGAGCCGGCAGTGCAACACCGCCGAGGATGCGAGAGCCACCGTGGCGCCAACGCTCCGCCGCGCCGGGTTCGTCGGAACCCTGCACGTGGCGGATCAGGACGAGCCGCTGGCGCCGATCGCGGTGGTCTCACAGGCGGGCGTGCAGCTCAGGCTGGCGCTCTGATCAGATCTGCTCGGTGTCCGGGTCCGGAGGGACGGCGACGGTATCCGGCCGGGCCGTCGGAGGACCGACCAGCTCGAAGGTGACAGGCTCCGTGAGGTCGCCGCCGGAGAGGGTCAGCCGCTTTCCCTTCACCTTGAGACGGTAGTTGACCCACTCGCCGCCCAACGCGAGCGCCAGGCTGTCACCGACGATCCGCCAGCGTACGGTCTCGGTGCCGTAGCTCGCGCTGCTGTCGGGTCGCACGATCACGGTGCGCGGCCCGGGCTTCTTGCTTCCCTGCTTGAGATCGAACTTCCAGGTTCCCAGAATCGGCGCCTGCTGAGCGGCGCCGATGGTCGGCGCGAGCAGCAGTGTACCTGCAAGGATCCAGCTCAACTTCACATGTCCCCCGCGGATGACGGACCGGATGGTCGAAACATGACGGCCTCAGTCTAATCGCGGGTTCCCTGCCGTCCAATACGTCCTTCAGCGTCCGACCGGGAAGCCGAACCCGACCGCGATCTGGACGTCGTTCTGCGTGCGGGTCTCGTCGCCCGGCGCGGCGTCCTCGATGCGCGCCCCGTAGATGTAATCTTCCGCGGCGACGTAGAAGCTGAGCATGCCGCCCAGGCGGAACCCCACGGTCGCGCCCACCACCCCGCCCGCGTCGCTGTTGTCCTCGGTCTCCGCGTAGGCTCCTCGCCCCGACGGATCATGCTGACGCCGCCGTTGAGGCTGAGCCAGACCGGGCTGGTCATCGGGATCGCGTGAAAGGTGGCGCGTACCGTGCCGAGCAGGAGGTTGGCGTCGGTCGTCGTCTCGGTGTCGTCGAAGGTGAAGCGCAGATTGCGCGGCACGTAGCTGACCGACGTCTCCAGGCCGAAGCGGGGGCTGAGCGTAACCCCCAGGCGGCCACCCACCGAGAGCGCGACCTCCTGCTTGAACTCCTCACCCTGGCTCGCCTTCACCAGCTCGCTCGTGGGGATGTACACCCCGATCGTGGGGGAGAGCGAGAGCCGCTGGGCCTGGGCCGGCGAGGCGGCGAGTCCGAGCGCGGCGACTGCGGCGAGCAAGCTGGGACCGGTTCTCACTCGGCCTTTGCGGCCGCGCTCCGTGAGTGGTGGCGGCAGCCGACGGGACGGATGACGAACGGAGCCAGGTCTCGTGCAAGGCGGGCAAGCGAAACGCCCCGGTTTCCCGGGGCGTTTCGTTCAGCGGTGCTACTCGGGGTCTAGTACATCCCACCCATGCCGCCGCCCGGAGGGCCACCGGCCGGCGCGGGCTTGTCTTCCTTCTTCTCCACCACCACGCACTCCGTGGTGAGCAGGAGCCCGGCGATCGACGCGGCATTCTGCAGCGCCGTGCGGGTGACCTTCGTCGGGTCGATGACGCCGGCCTTCACCAGATCCTCGTAGGTGTCGGTCTGGGCATTGTACCCGAAGTTCTTGTCCTTCGACTCCCGGACCTTCGCGACCACGATCGAGCCCTCGGCGCCCGCGTTCTGGGCGATCATCCGGATGGGCTCCTCGAGCGCGCGGCGCACGATGTCGACGCCGATCTTCTCGTCCTCGGTGCCGCGGATCTTGTCCAGCGCGCTCTGGGCACGGATGAGCGCCACGCCGCCGCCGGCCACGATGCCCTCCTCGACCGCCGCGCGGGTGGCGTGCAGCGCGTCCTCGACCCGAGCCTTCTTCTCCTTCATCTCGGTCTCGGTCGCCGCGCCGACGTTGATCACCGCCACGCCGCCGGACAGCTTGGCCAGACGCTCCTGGAGCTTCTCCCGGTCGTAGTCGCTGGTGGTCTTCTCGATCGCGGCCTTGATCTCGTTGATCCGGCCCTGGATGTCACCCTCCTTGCCCTTGCCGTCCACCAGGGTGGTGTTGTCCTTGTCCACCACGACGCGCTTGGCGCGACCTAGATCGTTCAGCGTGGCGTTCTCGAGCTTGAAGCCGACTTCCTCGGAGATCACCTGGCCGCCGGTGAGCACCGCGATGTCGCGGAGCATCTCCTTGCGGCGGTCGCCGAAACCCGGCGCCTTCACGGCGGCGACCTTCAGGGTGCCGCGCAGCTTGTTCACCACCAGCGTCGCCAGCGCCTCGCCCTCGACGTCCTCCGCGATGATCAGCAGGGGCCGGCCGCTCTGGGCGACCTTCTCGAGGATCGGGAGCAGCTCCTTCATCGCCGAGATCTTCTTGTCGTGGATCAGGAGGTAGGCGTCCTCGAGGGCCGTCTCCATCTTCTCCGGATCGGTGACGAAGTAGGGCGAGAGATAGCCGCGATCGAACTGCATGCCGTCCACGGTCTCGAGGGTGGTCTCGAGGCCCTTGGCCTCCTCGACCGTGATGACCCCGTCCTTGCCCACCTTCTCCATCGCTTCGGCAATCAGGTTGCCGATTTCCTTGTCGTTGTTCGCCGAGATGGTGCCGACCTGGGCGATTTCCCGCTTGCCCGCCGAGGGGACCGACAGCGCACGCAGCTGCTCGGTGACGGCCTCGACGGCCTTGTCGATGCCGCGCTTCAGCTCCATCGGGTTGGCGCCGGCGGTGACGTTCTTGAGGCCCTCGCGGAAGATCGCCTGGGCCAGCACGGTGGCGGTGGTGGTGCCGTCGCCGGCGAGATCGGAGGTCTTGGTGGCGACCTCCTTGACCATCTGGGCGCCCATGTTCTCGATGGGATCGGAAAGCTCGATCTCCTTGGCGACGGTGACGCCGTCCTTGGTGACCGTGGGCGAGCCGAACTTCTTGTCGATGACGACGTTCCGGCCCTTGGGACCGAGGGTGACCTTCACCGCCTCGGCAAGCTGATCGATGCCCCTCTTAAGCTTCGAGCGGGCCTCGGTGTTGAACTGCAGTTCCTTCGCAGCCATCTGTCTATCTCCTTGGTAGATGCAGCCTCGTAAGAATCAGCCGAGCTTGGCCAGCACGTCGGACGCCTTGATGATGACGTATTCCTCGGCATCGAAGGTGTAGGGCGTGCCGCTGTACTTCCCGTAGATCACCTGATCGCCGACCTTGAGCTCCATCGGCACCCGGGCGCCCTTCTCGAAGCGGCCGGGACCGACCGCGATGACCTCGCCCTGGGTCGGCTTCTCCTTGGCGGTGTCGGGGATGTAAAGCCCGCCCCGCATCGATTCGGCCTCGTCGGCCGGGGCGATGACCACCCGATCCTCGAGCGGGTGGATCTTCAGGGTCTTGGCCTTGGTCGCAGTCGCCATCGTGGAACCTCCACAGCGGTGTGATATTGTAAGTGATTATTCTGCCAGGTGTTAGCACTCTACTGCCACGAGTGCTAATCGCTTGAGGCCAAAGATACGAAACGGGGACTGTAAGTCAAGACGGGATAGTGGGAACGCGGCGGTAGGGGTGGGCCGACGGCGCGCTACGCGACCGCGTAGAGCTCGGTCACGTCCCGGCCGGCGGGCCGGCTCATCAGGCGGAACTCGTCCAGCCGCATCATCGGGTCGTCGCGCAGCTCGAGGTCGAGGTTGGTGAGCTTGGAGAGCGTCTGCAGGAGGCGAGGCTCCTCCTCGAGCAGGTAGAGGGCGACCTCGGGGTGCAGCCGCACGGTGAGCTGGCGCTCCCGGTGCTCGTGCCCCGCCCGCTTCAGCGCCCGCTCGAGACGCCGCGCCACGACCTCCGGCGTGAAGACCCGCCCGCTGGCCGCGCACGTGGGGCAGTCGGTCGTCATCGAGTGCCAGAGGGAAGGCCGCACCCGCTGGCGCGTCATCTCGACCAGGCCCAGCTCCGACACGGCCAGGGCCTTGGTGCGGGCCCGGTCGCGGCCGAGATGGGTGCGCAGCTCCTGGAGAACCTTTTCCCGATTGGAGCGGGTCTCCATGTCGATGAAGTCGCACACGATGATGCCGCCGATGTCGCGCAGCCGGATCTGCCGGGCGATCTCCCGCGCCGCCTCCAGATTGGTCCGCAGGATCGTCTTCTCCGGGTCCTTCTTGCCGGTGTAGCGGCCGGTGTTGACGTCGATGCTCACCAGCGCCTCGGTGGGCTGGATGATGAGCGATCCGCCCGTCGGCAGCTCCACCCGCGCCTTGAACAGGTCGCGGATCTCGGATTCGATGTCGAACTTGTCGAAGAGAGGAGTCGGCTCGACATAGAGGTGCACCCGGCCCATGAGCTCGGGATCGATCTGATTGAGGTACTGCTCGATCTCGTTGTACAGCTCCTTCGAATCCACGTGCAGCGCGTCCACCTTGGCGCTGAACAGATCGCGGATGATGCCGCGCGTGAGACTGGTTTCCCGCTGCAGCAGGGCCGGCGCGCGCCGGACGAAGGTCTTCTTTCGGTTGATTTTCCGCCAGAGCTGCAGGAGCGACTCGATCTCGCGGCGGAAATGCTCTTCGGTCACCCCTTCCGCCACGGTCCGGACGATCACGCCGCCGGCATCCTTCGGCAGGAGCTTGGTGACCATCTCGCGCAGCTTGGCGCGCTGCTCCCGGCTTTCGATCTTGCGGCTCACGCCCACCTTGGAAGCATAGGGCATGTAGACCAGGAATCGTCCGGGCAGGGAGATCTGCGCGGTGACCCTGCAGCCCTTGGTGCCGATCGGCTCCTTGGTGACCTGAACCGGAAGGGTCTGGCCCTTCTTGAGGATGTCCTGGATGCTCGGCACCGGACGGCGGGGAGAGAGCTCCCGTTGCCTCGCTTCCCCGGCGCCGCCGTTGCCCTGCCCCCCATTCCCTCTGCCCCGACGCCGCCGGTCGCGGCCACCGCGCCATCCCGTCCGGCGCTCGGTTCCTGCCTCCTCGGCGGCGGCGCCTTCCACGGCGACTGCAGGAGGCTCGGCCTCCACGTCCTCCTCGGGCTCGATCTCGTCGTCCGGCTCCTCGTCCTCGTCGGGCTCGAGCAGGTCCGAGGCGTGGAGAAAGGCGCTCTTCTCCTGTCCGATGTCCACGAACGCGGCCTGAATACCGGGCAGCACCGCTTCGACCCGGCCGAGATGAATGTCGCCGACCGTGCGCCGGTGGTCGGGGCGATCCACCAGCAACTCCACCAGCCGGTCGTCCTCCAGGATCGCCACGCGGGTTTCCCGCTGGCTCCCGTTAATCAGGATTTCGCGCTTCAAGCGTGTCTACCTCGGCAAGTACGAAGGCGCAACACAAACGCGCCTCCAGGCGCGTTGTCGCGGGCAAAAAGATACCCGGGGATGGGGGGTGTTGGGTATCGGGCGGACACTAATCGGCCACCTCGCCCAGTATCTGCCGGGCGATGACGATCCGCTGGATCTCGCTGGTGCCTTCGCCGATCTCGCAGACCTTGGCATCGCGCATCATCCGCTCGACCGGATACTCCGTCGTGTAGCCGTAACCCCCGAAGATCTGCACGGCCTTGGTGGTGGTCCGCATGGCCAGCTCCGAGCAGAAGAGCTTGGCCATGGCCGCCTCCTTCTTGAACGGCCTGCCGTTCTGTTTGAGCCAGGCGGCATGGTAGAGCAGATGGGTGCCGGCCTCGATCTCCATAGCCATGTCGGCCAGCTGGAAATTCACCGCCTGGAAGCTGCCGATGAAGCGCCCGAACTGTTTCCGGACGCCCGCGTACCGCAGCGCCTCCTCGTAGGCTCCCTCGGCGATTCCAAGCGAGAGGGCGGCGATGCCGATGCGCCCCCCATCGAGTGTCTTCAGGAAGTTGATGAACCCGTACCCCGGCCTGCCGAGCACGTTCTCCTTGGGTACGATGGCGTCCTCGAAGACCAGCTCGCGAGTGTCGCTCGCGCGCCACCCCATCTTGTCCTCCTTCTTGCCGGCCCGAACGCCTTTCGTCTTCGGAAGGTTCTCCGCGTGCCCGACGCCGATACGACGGCAGCGCTCGAGGTCCACCGTGTCCTTAGTGACGATGAAGCTGGTGATCCCCTTGCTCCCCGGCCCCGGCTCGGTCCGCGCCGTCACCACGAAGATCTCGCCGACGCCGGCGTGCGTAATGAAGACTTTCGACCCGTTGAGGAGGTAATGGTCTCCCGTGTCCGCGGCGGTGGTGGCCGTCCCGCCAGCGTCGCTGCCGGCGCCGGTTTCGGTGAGACCGAACCCGCCCAACACCTTGCCCGAGGCGAGCAGCGGCACGTATTGCGTCTTCTGGGCGTCGGTGCCGAACTCGACGATGGGCGACGTGCCGAGATTGGTGTGGGCGCTGATGGTGAGCGCGTGGCTCGCGTCTACCTTCGCCATCTCGTGAATGGTGACGTAGTACGAGAGCTGGTCCATGCCCGCGCCGCCCAGCTCCTCGGCCCAGGGCACGCCGAGGAGGCCGAGCTCGCCCATCGCCTTGATGTTCTCCCAGGGAAACTCGGAGGTGCGGTCGAGCTCGCGCGCCACCGGCGCGATGTGCGTGCGGGAGAAGTCACGAACCATCTCCCGGACCTGGTGGTGATGCTCGGTGAAGTAGAGTGAGTCGTCCATGATCGGTCCGGAGGAGGAGCGCGGGGCTTGGCCGGAGCGCAATATAGCCGATCGGTGCTCGCGCGGCCGAGACCCCGGCCCGATCTTCGTGCGGCCCACGACTGATGACGACCATCCGCCGGTTTCGGTTTTCATGCCCCGCTGGACGGCCGCCCCCCTCGCGATTGCCCTGATGCTCGAGCTTTCCGCCTGCGGCGACGCCACTCCCGACCCCAACAACCCCCTGGCCCAGCTCACCGCGGCCGCCAATGAAGTGCAGAAGGCAGCGGAGGGGCTCACCTCGAACCGGAAGCCGGTCGCTCCCGTTGCGTTTCGGGACCTGATGGCGTTCCTGCCCGCCCGATTGGCCGATATGGAGAGGGCCGAGCCGAAGGGCCGAACCACCACGGCCGGCTCGTGGCAGTACTCGCAGGCGGAGATGGACTTCCGGAGCAAGGATGGCAAGCGACACGCCGACGTCGGCATCTTCGACTACGCGCACATCCCTTTTCTCTACGTCCCGTTCACCATGATCCTCAACATGAACGTGGCGACCGAGAGCACCGAAGGGTACGAGAAGAGCGCGAAAGTCGCGGGCTATCCGGCGTTCGAGAGGTGGAACCGCAACGGCAACAGCGAGATCGTGGTACTGGTGGGCGACCGCTTCATCGTGAAGAGCGACACCCGGGGGCTGGGAGAGGGATGGGCGCGAAAGATCGTGGAGCGCCTGGACCTCAAGAGGCTGGCGGCGAAGGGGAAGTGAGGGCGGAGCGGCCCAGGCGCTCCAGCAGCCGCCGCAGCTCGGCATCGAACTTCGCGCGGAAGCGCGGACCCGCGCCCGCCTTCGATATGTAATCCTTTTCACCCTCACCGGCCGCG
>JACDHV010000167.1 GCA_013820855.1 Gemmatimonadales bacterium
GTCCATGACGGCTGCCAGGCGGGCCGCCGCGGCGCCGGCGGCCCCGCCTCGCGCGGACGCGACTCGGGCAGCCAGCGCCAGGCGAAGGCGACGTTCACCAGGCAGAGCGTGGCGGCGACCAGTCCCGGCGCGGCCCTGCCGAGGTGCGCCGCGAACGACCCGATCACGGGTCCGAACGCGACCCCGGCGGAGGTCGCGGCCGAAAGCCAGCCGAGGGCCCGGGCCCGCTCCCGCGGTGCCATGGTGTCGGCCACGTAGGCCTGGGCGACGCCGGTGGTGCCGCCGCCCGCGCCCTGCACCAGGCGCGAGACGAAGAGGAGCCACAGGCTCTCGGCGAAGCCGAACACGACGTAGGCGAGGGCCGAGGCGGTGAGTCCGATCAGGAGGGCGGGCCGGCGGCCGTAGCGATCGGACATCCGGCCCCAGAAGGGCGCGGCCAGGAGTTGCGCGACCGAGAACGACGCGATCAGCAGGCCGATGATCTCGGGGGATGCGCGGAGGTCGAGCGCGTAGAACGGCAGCAGCGGGAGCACGATCATGAAGCCGACCATGTCCACGAAGTTGACCGCGATGAGGATCGCCAGCCGGCGGAAGCCGCCGCCGCTCGGCGGCGTCACCCGGCGTTCCCTCCCCGGCCCTGGCCCGAGCCCAGCGCGAAGACCACGGCGCTCACCAGCATCAGCACGACGCCGTACGCCGCGGCGACACCCACGTCCGCCTGCCGCAGGCTCGACAGGATCTCCAGCGAGATCGGCCGGGTATCGTAGGTGTAGAGCATGATGGACGTCACGAAATCTCCGAAGGCCGTCACGAAGGCGAGGCTGGCCCCGGCGAGGAGGGCGGGCCTGAGGAGCGGAATCGTCACCCGCCGAAGAGTCCTTGCCCGGCCGGCGCCAAGACTGGCGGCGGCCTCGTCCAGCGAGGGATCCAGGGCGCGCACGCCCGCCGCGATCGCGCGGCTGGTGATCGGCAGATTCCGTACGAGATATGCGAGTGGCAGGATCCAGAGCGTGCCGACCATGACGAAGCGGCCGGCCAGCGGCTCCCGAACGCTGAAGGCAGTCGCCAGCGCGATCGCGAATACCGTCCCGGGCACCGCCCAGGGCAGCGCGAGCAGGCCCTCGATGGTTCGGCGGGGCGCGGTCCGCCGTCTCGCGCTCAGGAGCGAGCCCGCGAGCGAGATCGCGACCGCGCCCGCGGTCGCGACCGTCGCCATCCAGATGCTGTTCACCAGGGGCCGCACCCGCACCGGGTCATCCACCAGCATCAGATAGTTGCGCACGGTGTACACGGGAGGGAGCGGCTCCGTCGTCCAGGTGCCGACCGGCACGAAGGAGACGAGCACGAGCGTGAGATGCGGCAGGAGCAGCAGGGCGGCGAGTCCCCATCCCAGGACCCCCGCCGCCACCCGCGCCGACCGCCGCCGGATCACGATCCGGGACGGCGCGGCGCCTTTGCGGCCGCCGCCGCCGCGTCCGGCGGAGCCGGTCCGAAAGAGGAGCAGCGCGAGGAGCGCCAGCGCCGCGAGCGAGGCCGTCTCCACCATCGCCAGTTGATTCTCGCCGTTCAGCCGGGTGGCGACGATCTGCGTGGGCATCACCCGGAAGCCACCGCCGAAGACGTACGGCGCGCTGAACGAGCCGAGCGCGGTCATGAACGTGAGGAGCGCCGCGCCCACCAGCGCCGGCTTCAGGTGCGGAACCACGATTCGGCGGATCGTGCGCCAGCGGCCCGCGCCCAGGCTCGCGGCCGCCTCCAGCTGAGAGGCGTCGAGCGAGACGAGCGCCGCGCGGACCAGGAGGTAGAAGTAGACGTACATCGAATAGGCGTGGACCAGCAGGATGGCCCCCGCGCCCTCCAGTCGCCAGGGCGGCTCCTCCAGGCGCAGCAGCCGCATCAACAGCAGCGAGACGAAGCCGGTCTCACCATACAGGAAGAGGAAGGCGACCACGCCCACGAGGGGCGGGAGCACCGCCGGGAGCGCCAGCAGCCCGCCCAGCACGCGGCCGCCTGGCAGATCGTAGCGTCCGACCAGAAAGGCCAGCGGAATGCCGAGCAGCGCCGCCAGCGCCACGCTCGCGACGGAGGTCCAGAGACTGCCCCAGAGAGCACGCATGTCCGTCGGACGGCCGACGAACCGGCGCACGTGATCGAGGGTCCACCCCTCCGGGCCGCGGACGCCCTCGGCCAGGACCAGCACCAGCGGATACAGGACCATCCACAGCAGCAGCGCGAGCAGCAGGGCCGCGCCGATCGACGCCGCGAACCGGCGGGTCATGGTTGCTCCGCGGGAAACAGGTGCAGCCCTCCCGCAGCCCGGCGACTGGGAAGGATTCCGACCCGCTCACCCTCGCGCACCGCGGCGGGGGGCGCGACCACCTCGAGCGTGGCCCCGCTCGCGGTGAGCATGGTGAAGAACGACGACGGTCCGGTGAACCGCCGGCCCGTGACCGTGCCCGCGATCGCCTGGGGATCGTCGCCCAGACGGAGCGCCTCGGGGCGCGCCAGCAGCAGGGCCGCTCCCGGCAGCATGACCGGTTGCCCCGCCGGACGCTCGACTTCCCATTCGACTCCCTCGACCGAGATCCGGGTTCCCCACTCGGTGGGACCGAGCACGGTGACCGGGATGACGCTCGAGCGGCCGACGAATCCACCCACGAACCGGTTGGCCGGGGCGGCATAGAGCTCGTCGGGCGTGCCGACCTGCTCCAGCCGTCCGCCACGCAGCACGGCGACGCGGTCGCCCAGCTCGAAGGCTTCGTCTTGCTCGTGGGTGACGAGCACGGTCGTGATCCCGACTCGCCGGATCAGGTCGCGGATCTCGCGCCGGGTGCGCTCGCGGAGGGTCGGGTCGAGGTTGGACAGCGGCTCGTCCAGCAGGAGGACGCGGGGCTCGGGGGCGAGCGCACGGGCCAGGGCTACCCGTTGCTGCTGGCCGCCGGAGAGCTGGTCCACCCGCCGGCCATCGAGCCCGGCGAGATCCACCAGGGCGAGCGCGCGGGTGACCCGCTCGCCCAGCTCGGTGCCCCGCACCCCCAGCGACTCGAGCCCGAAGCCCACGTTCTCGGCGACGTCGAGGTGCGGGAAGAGCGCGTAGTGCTGAAACACCATGCCGAACCGCCGGTGCACCGGCTCGACCCGGGTGACGTTCTCCCCCTCGACCAGCACCCGTCCGGCGTCGGGCGTCTCGAACCCCGCGAGGAGCCGGAGCATCGTGGTCTTGCCGCTGCCGCTCGGCCCCAGCAGGGCGAGCATCTCGCCCCCCGAGAGCGACAGCGTCACGTCGTCCACGGCCACGGTGCGGTCGAACCGCTTGGTCAGGCCTTCGACCGTCAGGAACGCGCTCATCTCGCCACGCGGCCGCTGCCGCGGACGTGGCGATCCCAGTATCCCATCCACTCGGCGCCGCGCCGCGCCAGGAGGCCCCAATCCATGGGCGCCACCACCATCTCGGCCTCCACCCCGGCGACCCAGGCGGGGACGCGGTCGGCGGGAAGGTCGTGGCGGGCGGGAAGCCGGAACACCTGGCTCGCGGCGAGCAGTTGCGCCTCGACGCCGCCGACGTAGTCGATGAAGGCCTTCGCCGCCTCCGGGTGGCGGCTGCCGCGCACCAGGGCAATCGCGTCGTCGATCACCACGGTGCCGCTCCGGGGAAAGGTGTAACCGAACGGCAGGCCCTTGGACCTGCCGATCAGGATGTCCGGCAGATCCCATAGCGTAACCAGCCCTTCGGCGCGCGCCAGCTTCGCGTCGAGAATCGCCGGGTTCAAGGCGTAGGTACGGGTGCTGGCGTCCAGCCGGCGAAGCCAGTCCATGCCCTGCGCGGTGTCGCCGGTCCGGCGAATGCTCCTGATCAGGATGAGGCCCCAGATCGCCCGCATGGTACCGCTGGCCATCGGATCCCGGATGACCACCTTGCCGCGCCACTGCGGCTCGAGCACCTCGTCCCAGTCGCGGGGCGCAGCCTCCGGGCGCACGACCTTGCTGTTGTAGGCGATCACCGCCGGCGTGCGATAGACGGGGTAGTACAGATCGTCCGGCCCGATGCCGCCAGGACCCACCCGGTCGGCCCACGAGGGCCGGTAGGGCTGGAGCAGCGAGTCCTCGATGCCCTGATCGAAGATCGTCGTCGGCCCGCCGAACCACACGTCCGCCTGCGGATTCACACGCTCGAACCGCACCCGGTCGAGGATTTCCTGCGATCCCATGTCGAGCCAGCGGACATCGATGTCCGGCCGCTCCGCCTCGAACGCCTGCTCCAGCAGGGTGAGCTGGTCGCGCCCGTGCGGCGAGTACAGCACCACCGGGGTGCGTCCGTCACCCCCGCAGGCCCCGAGGGCGGCTGCGGCCAGGCACAGACGAAATACGCGACGCGGAGGCACGGAGCAGACGGAGAGGCACGCCTTGTACCCGACGACCCACGGCCCCACGTCAGCGCCCCGCCGGCTGGCCGAGCGCGAGAAGATTCGCGAACAGCCGCAGCGCGCCCGGCACGCCCGCCGGAAGCTGCCGGAAGAAGCTGAGGCCGGTGTAGACGTACGTCCCCTTGCCTACCGGGGCGACCAGCAGACCGCCCCGGAGCGCCGGCTCGTCGCGGTCGCTCGTCTCGAGGATCGGCGTGTACGCCGGGTCCCAAGTCCGGGCGAAGTAGAGTCCTCGCTCCTGTACCCAGCCCTCCCAGTCCCGCTCCGAGATCCGGTTGGGGCGCCGCATCACTGGATGGTCCGGCTCCACGATCGTCACCGGGGCGCGCTCGTCCACCACCCGGTCGTGGCTCACCTGGGGAGCATCCGGTGCCGAGTCCGCCGGCTGACCGTCCGAGCCGCCCGATGCTGCGGCGGCGCCGGGCTCGAGGCTGTCGGGCCGCGGGGCGAGCGACGGCCCGCCGACCGTGAGCGGGAGCGGCGCGAAGCCGTCGCTGAAGAACCGATGCTGCTGGTACTGGACGATGAGCGCGCCGCCCCCGCGAGCGTACGCCAGCAGGCGCGCGTTGTTCTCCACCAGCGCCGAATCGGTCTCGTACGCCCTTGGCCCGATCACGATGACGGGAAAGCGGCTGAGGTCGTCCCGCTCCAAGGCCCGCGCGTCGAGCAGCGTCACCGGCAGTCCCGCCCGCTCGAGCGCCTCGGGCACCAGATCGGAGGCGCCGCGCACGTAGCCGATCCTCGTCAGCTGCGGCAGCGCGACCGGCGCGAGGTGAACTTCCGCCGCCGCCGGCACGACGTAGGATCGGGACCTGATGTGAGGGTAGCTCACGGTGAACACCCCGCTGTCGTACTCCGCGCCCGCCGAGTCCCGCGCGACCGCGCGAAGCGTGGCGCTGCCTCTGGCGCTTCCCCGGGGCGCCCGCACATCGAATACGAAGCTCTCCCGCTCGTCCTCGCCGGCGAGCCGGAACGGCTGCGAGGGCACCTCGGGCCATCCCTTGGGCACCACCAGCGAGACCCTACCGGCGGTCGTGTCCCGCGCCCCATGGGTCAGCGTCACCGTGAAGCGGTGGCGACCCGGCGTGAGCAGCGACCAGACGTAGGTCGCCGGGTCGAGCTTGACGTCGATCCGGGGAACGACGGTCACCGGGCGCCGGACCTCGCCGAGCGCCTGGTCGTTCACCCGGAAGCTCACTTCTCGCGCGACCTCCCCGCCGGGCCCGAGCCGGCCGAAGCGCGCCACCGGCGCGGCAGACCCGAACGGCTCACCGAGCTCGTGGGCCGCGACCCCGGTCCAATCGTAGAGCCCGCCCTGACGGGGCCGACGGAGAAAGTAGGGAGTGGTGGCAGCAGCTGCGCTGTCGGGCGTCAGGGCGACCGTGGAGCGATGTACCTCGCCGGGCGCCAGCGACACCTCGCGGTTGGAGTCGGCCTGGACGTGCCACTCCGCGGACGGCACCACGCCCCCCGCGACCGTGATCGAGTCGGGGCCCGCGTTCCACAGCACGAGTCCCACGCTGTCGGACTGGCCCGCGACCATGCGATCGTCGAGCGCCAGCGCGTCGGCCACCAGTCCGGCGGCGATGCCCAGCGCCCGTTCCGTATGGCGCCGCTGGTCGGCCTGCTCGGGAGTCGAGAACAGCATCTGGGCCCGGGTGTCGTCCGACTGCGGCAGGAGGTCGCGCTTTCCCCGGTCGAGCAGTGCGATCACCCGTCGATACGCTCCGGTGCCGAGGGCCGCGCGAGCGCTGTCCGCCCGCGCGGCGAAGCGCTGCCTGGCGGCCGGGCCGTCGGTTCCGGGGGCGTCGCGCCAGGGCATCGCGGCCAGTGAGGTGTCGATCCCCTCGAACAGTCCGCCGCTTCCCTCAGCGGTCCGATCTTCCTCGAGGGCCAGACGCACCTGCGACGGCCCGATGCGCTGGAGCTGTCCCATGTCCTGCGAGCGGTGCAGGCTCCGCCCGGCCATGGCGATCTGGTGGTAGGACTTGCCGACGGCGCGGTCGAGCACGCCGCCGTCCAGCGTCAGTGTGGTCGCGACGGAGTCGAAGCGGGTGCTACGGTAGAGCTTGAGCGGCGCCCATGGGCGAATGCCCTCCTCCCGGGCCAGCTCGGCGAAGCGCGACGAGTCCCCGGCGGCCGCGAACGCTTCGCGGGCCACCCATCCCGCGGCCTGGTGCTGGCCATGGCCGTCCCGGGGAAGGCCGCTGAAGATCGAGACGATGATCTGGGGCCGGAAGCGGCGGACGATGCGGACGACGTCCTTCAGAATGGTGTCCTGCGGCCACTGCTCCCAGGTCTCCTCGAGCGTCTTGGAATAGCCGAAGTCGTAGGCGCGGGTGAAATACTGCCGCGCCCCGTCGAGCCGGCGGGCGGCGAGCAGCTCTTCCGTGCGGATGAGACCCAGCGCCTCGCCCAGCTCCGGCCCGATGAGGTTCTGCCCTCCCTCGCCCCGGTTGAGCGACAGGTAGGCCGCCTCGGCCCCCATCCCCCGGACCAGGACGGTGAGCAGCTCGGTGTCCTCGTCGTCCGGGTGGGCTCCGATCATCAGGACGCGCTTGTAATGCCCCAGCATCCGGAGCTCGTGCTCCAGCGCCACGAGGCCGCCCGTGCTCGGTGGCTCGAGTTGCGCGCACAGGCGACCCGCAGCGAGCGAGAGAAGGGCGGCGAGTGCGATCGAACTCGCGAGTGGAAGGCGCAACGAGAAACCCCGGCCGTGTCGTCTGAGAAGCGGAAACCTACACGGTCCGGGGATGGGATCTAAGGAGCGTGCGGGGATGTCAGGGAGCCGCCGTCAGCGAAGCGGCGCGGCTCCCAGCGGGGTGTCGTGAATCGAGCGGCGAAACGCCGGATGACGGATCCAGAGGTAGAGGCCCATGCTGATTGCCGCCAGCGTGTTGGCGGACACCACCGCCCAGAAGGGGAACAGCTCCCCGGTGCCTTCCGACAGCACCCCCAGCAGCCCGTAGAAG
>JACDHV010000351.1 GCA_013820855.1 Gemmatimonadales bacterium
GACTAGGGCAGGCCCACGACCACGTGCTCGTTCTCGGTATCGGGGGCTCCGCGCTCGGGGCCAAGACGCTGCTCAGCGCCCTCAGGCGGCCGGCCTGGAACGAATGGGACGACGAGGGCCGCGAGTTCTATCCCCGTCTCACCGTCCTGGAGAACGTCGACCCCACGACGATCGCGGCCGCGCTCGAGCGCATCGATCCCCGGCGAGTGCTGGTCAACGTCATCAGCAAGTCCGGCGGTACCGCGGAGACGATGGCGCAATACCTCGTGGTCCGCTCGTGGCTGGAGGAGGCGCTGGGGGACGCCGCCTTCCGGCACCTGGTCTTCACCACCGATCCCGCCCGTGGCGCCCTGCGGGAGCTCGCCACCCGCGAGAGCATCGCGACGCTCGACGTGCCGCCGACCGTCGGTGGGCGGTTCAGCGTTCTTTCCCCCGTGGGATTGTTGCCCGCGGCGCTGGTGGGGATCGACGTGGCGGCCCTGCTGGCGGGCGCCCGCCGCGCCATCGAGCGCGCCGAGTCCGACGATCTGCTCGACAATCCGGCCGCGCTGTACGCGGCGATGCACTGGGCCGCCGACACCGACCTCGGCGCCCGGATTCACGTCATGATGCCGTACACCGACCGGCTCCGGGAATTCGCCGAGTGGTATCGCCAGCTCTGGGCCGAGAGCCTGGGCAAGCGGGTGGATCGCGAGGGACGGACGGTTCACGTGGGCCCCACCCCGCTGGGCGCCGTGGGTGCCACCGACCAGCACAGCCAGGTTCAGCTCTTCATGGAGGGGCCCTTCGACAAGGTCATCACGTTCGTCCGGGTCGAGCAGCTCGGTGTCGACATCCGCATCCCACCCCCCGCTGACCCGCCGCCGGGTGGGGGCGTCGAGCTTCCTCCCGACCTGGCCTACCTCGCCGGCCACTCGCTGGGCGAGTTGCTCGACGCGGAGTACCAGGCGACCTCCGCGGCGCTGGCGGAAATGGGCCGGATGAGCTGCACCCTCGAGCTGACGGAGCTGACCGCCGAGACCGTGGGGGAGGCCATCATGTTTCTTCAGCTGGCCACCGGCTACGCCGGCGTCTGGTACGGGATCGACCCCTTCGACCAGCCCGGTGTTGAGCTCGGCAAACGGTTGACCTACGCGGCGATGGGCCGGCCTGGATACCAGTCGCAGCCCCGCCCGGCGGCCCCGGGCGACGAGGCCTGAGTCGTTTGACGCTCCCCGGTGGCCGCCCTACCTTTGTCGGTTCCCGAGCGGTCTCCCGCGTCTCATGAGGAATGCCTGGAATGGGTGATGTAACGCAGCGGCTGGTCGAGCTCTACGCGGGGGCGGTGGTTCCGGCCTCCTCCGGCGTGACGATACGCGACTCCGCCAAGCTCCGCAGCGCCGCCACCGACCAGGTGGTGTGGCAGGCGGTGTTCGGGGGCGTGGAGGAACGTGAGGCCGCGCGCTGGCTCCTCTGGGAGTTGGGGCAGGCGAGCGGCGCCCGCCCCGCCTCGATCAACGGCCTCTATATGGCCCGGGGCCGCGGCGACGTCGGCGGCTTCACCGTCCCCGCCGTGAATGTCAGGGTGATGGCGTACGACACGGCCCGGGCCATCTTCCGCGTCGCGAAGGCAGGCAAGGCCGGCGCCATCATCCTCGAGATCGCCCGCTCCGAGATCGCCTACACCGAGCAGCGGCCCGCCGAGTACGTCGCCGTCATGATCGGGGCCGCGCTGCGGGAGGGCTACGCCCTGCCGCTCTTCATCCAGGGCGATCACTGCCAGGTGAACCACAAGAAGTACCAGGCCGACCCGGACGCCGAGGTGGGAGAGGTGAAGAAGCTGATCGCCGAGGAGGTCGGCGCCGGCTTCTACAACGTGGACGTGGACACTTCCACCCTGGTGGACCTCGAGCCGGCCTCGCTGGAGGAGCAGCAGCGCGCCAACTACGAGCGCGCCGCCGAGATCACCGCGTTCATCCGGTCCCAGGAGCCGGAGGGTGTCACCGTTTCGGTCGGCGCCGAGATCGGCGAGGTCGGAATGAAGAACAGCACGGTCGAGGAGCTGCACGCGTTCATGCAAGGGTACAACCGGAGCCTCGCCGCGCTGGGCAAGTACGAAGGCATCAGCAAAATCTCGGTCCAGACCGGGACCTCCCACGGCGGGGTGGTGCTGCCCGACGGATCCATGGCCGACGTGAAGCTGGATCTTCAGGCGCTGGCCGCCCTGTCC
>JACDHV010000352.1 GCA_013820855.1 Gemmatimonadales bacterium
ACCCGGGGCCTTCCGAGTCGCTGGCCGTCGAGCTTTCCGTCCGTGGCGGCCCCGCGCCGGTTTCGCCGGCTGCAAAATACTACCGGACCAGGCTTCGCGTACAGGTTCCGAAACGGAAGTATGTACTCGCGAAACCCGGTGCCCGGATGTCGAGCCGTAACTGGTGGGGTTCTGAGACGCTCGCGCCTCTGCCGGGCCTGTGCCCGCACCTCGCTTGCCTGCGCTGGAATCCGCTTTACATCTGCGCGAAGGTGGTTCGCTGCGTCGGTGAGCATACGGGAGGTCTGTAGACTCTTCTCAGGGGCCGCTGCATCTATCGTGGCTGCGTTGCTCGCGCTACCAGTCACACCCGCCAGCTCTTCCGGCTCACGCGCGGAATCCTATGTAGGGCAGCAGCCGGATGCAGGTGCGATCCTCAGGGCCTCCCGGGAGGGCCGGACAAGAGATTGACAGGTGGAGATCCGCCCCGCATTATTACGGGTGCTGCCACTGCCGACCCACCTCTGCCGGGCGTGGCGAGGCCACGAGAGCCGGAATCACCTTTCTCCCGGAGGTGACCTCTCAAACGATCCCCCGCTGGTTTCCGAACGAAGCACCCCGTCCCCACGTTCCCCGGAGGTGAGCCGCAGCACATCCGCACGTACAAGTCGTCGTTAGCAAGGTTGCCGACATTCGTAGCTTTCTACTCTCTCGAGAAAGGAGGGCCGCTCGATGTTGAACCGAAATGCGGCAGGATCCGGGCTGCTGATGGCGGCGATGGTCCTCGCGGGTGCCTGTGCCGACATTCCCCCCACCAAGCCGCTCGCCTTCGACGAGCCGGTGAGCCTTTTCGCCAGGGCTCCCGACAACCGCAGCAGCTTCACCGGCACGCTCGACCACGAGTTCGTACGCCTTGCGCGGGAGATCCCCGGTTTCGGCGGTATCTTCTACGATGAGAGCGGAGCGCTCAACGTCGTCATGGCGCCCGTGGTCGCGCCAATGGCGAGTGCCGAGCTGCGGCAGCGGCTGGCTGCGCGCCTGGAGGCGATGGGCCAGCCTGCGGGGGCGGCGCAGGGTGTGAGAGTGCGCGAGGGCAAGTACGACTTCCTTCAGCTCTTCGAGATGCGGCAGCGGGTGGATCAGGCCGTCTGGGGTCTGCAGGGCATCGTTTTCACCGATGCGGATGAAGCCGCCAACCGTGTGGCCATCGGCGTGGAGGATGCCTCCGCGGCCGCGAGTGTGGAGCGGGCGGTCGCCATGCTCGGCCTCCCGCGCGAGGCGGTGATCCTCCGTCAAACCGCGCCCTTGCGCTTCACCGATGAGGGCGGCACCGTTGGCACCCTATCGGGCCACACGTTACAGGATCTCGTGCGCCCGGTTGCGGGCGGCCTTGGGATCTGGAGCGACGGACTCAGCGACGACTGCGCCCTGGGCTTCAATGTGCGCTCGCCGGAAGCGCCGAATGTGCACGGCTTCGTGATCCACTCCTTATGCACCACCCACCCCTACAGCAGCGGACCGGTGGGCACGTCATACTGGCAGCCACACCCCGGCTGGGCAGACAGCTTCATCGGCACCGAGGTGCACGATGCGCCGCCCTTCACTGGCGGGGCCTGTCCGCCGAACCCCAGCCCCAGCTGGCTCGGTTGCCGCTGGAGCAGTGCGGCGGGGGCACGCTACGCACCGGGGGTTCCGAACGCCTTCGGCCGGATCTATCGGACGACCGGCGTCAACACCGGCTCAATCGTGATCGATCTGGAGCACCCGACGTTCGAGATCGTGGACGAGCTGCCCTTCGCGGTGCTTGGCCAGGTGGTCCACAAGGTTGGGCAATACACAGGCTGGACCCAGGCCACGGTGGATGCCACCTGCGTGACTTTGGTCGTAGGCTTCGGCGGCAACGGCTTGACCAATGCCGTCACATTTCTCTGTCTGCAGCGTGCGACACAAGCGATTGATTTTGGTGTCGTGGACGAGGGCCCCGTTTTCGTCCGGGCCGGCGAGCATGAGGCGCACCTGCTCGGCCTCGTGACCTTGGGCATCGGTGATTCCTACCTCTTCAGCCCAATGGCGCAGATTCGTCTGGAGAACCCGCCGCCTCCGGGCCGCAGCTGGCGGACCTTCCCGCCGCCCACGCCGTGAGCGAGCGTTCGCTACGGCAGGGGCTGGAGCGTAGACGTCGCCGGATCGGATCCAGCAGGGCCGATGCTCGTCCCGAGCATCGGCC
>JACDHV010000168.1 GCA_013820855.1 Gemmatimonadales bacterium
TCCAGGTCCACGACGTGGATCCATCGCGCGCCCTGATCGGCGAATCCCTCGGCCACGGCGGCGGGGTCCGTCCCATAAACGGTTTGCCGCGTCGCCTCGCCCTGGCTCAGGCGGACGACGCGGCCGTTTCGGATGTCGATGGCGGGGTAGAGATCCACTACCGGCGCACTACGGGAGCCACCGATCGCTGGTGTCCCTGTCGGCCTGGGCGATCGCCCCGGGCGGAGATGCGTCGAGCAACCCGCGCAGCCGGTCGCGCTCCCGCTCGAACGCTTCCCGGTCGCGGTCGGCGATCGGCGCGCCGTTGCCGAGCTCCACCCGGCGCGCGTCCTTGGCGACACCGTTCACCCGGAACTCGTAGTGCAGATGCGGCCCGCTGGCCAGGCCGGTGGAGCCGACGTAGCCGATCGTCTGCCCCTGCGAGACGCGCGCGCCGCCGCGGATGCCGCGCGCGAACCCCCGGAGGTGCCCGTAGCGCGTGGTGATGCCGTTCCGGTGGCGGAGCTCCACGAGATTGCCGTAGCCGCCCGCGTGCCCGGCTCGCAGCACCACGCCGTCGCCCGCGGCCATCACCGGCGTGCCGGGCGAGGCCGCGTAGTCGGTGCCCTGGTGCCGCCGCGTGATGCCGAGCACGGGATGCCGCCGCGCGCGCGCGAAGGTCGAGGAGATCCGGCGGAACTGAACCGGGGCCCGAAGGAACGCTCGGCGGAGCGACTTGCCGTCTCCGTCGAAGAACGTCGGCCGGCCCGCGGTCTCGAATCGGAAGGCGGTCATGCTCTTGCCCGACATCGTGAGGTCGCTGGCCAGTACCCGGCCGAAGCGGATCTCGCCGTCTTCCGACATCAGCCGGTCGAGCACCACCCGGAAGCGGTCGCCGGTCTGGATGTCCCGGGTGAAGTCCACCTGCCAGGCGTAGATGTCGGCCAGGTCCCAGGCGAGCCGCTGGCGCTGACCGGCGTCGAGCTGGTCGTCGCCCACCTGGGCGTCGATCGCCTCATACAGCGAGTTGTCGATCGCGCCTTCGATGCGGAACGGCTCGGCGCGCCAGTGGATGGACTCGACGGCCGTGTCCCACCGGTCGGAGGCCCGCTGGAACACCACCCGCTGTTCGGGGGTGGCGCGCACGGTGATGCGGGTGGGAAGCGAGTCGCGAGCCGGGCGTCGGAAGGCGAACACCAGCCCCGAGCGCAGGCGACGGGGGTCGAGCGCGATGGCGGGATCGAGCCGGGCGAGGTCCAGATCACGGATGCCCTGGCGGGCCAGCAGCTCCGAGAGGGTCTCCCCCCTCCGCAGGGTGTCGAGCACCTCGGTGGACAGGTCCGCCATCACCTCGATCGGCGCGGCGACCGGCAGCTCCACCTGCTGCCACGGCCGCCGCACTCCGAGCGCGGCGGCCGTGGCCATGACGAACAGCCCTCCGGCCAGCCGCAGCTTCCCCATCAGTCCATCTGCCTGCGGATGAACGTGGGAATTTCCATCTCCGGGGTGTCCGGCGTCCCCGCGGCCGGGGCCTGGGGCGGACGCGGCTGGGGCCGCGGCGGCGCCGGCTGGGTCACGGGCGCCTGGATCGACGGACTCGACGGCCGCCCGCGCGTGGTCGGAAAGCTGAGCACGCCGGCCGCGCCGGAGGGCCGTGCCGACGGGACCGGATGCTCGACCGGCAGCGCGCGATCGAACCCGGTCGCGATGACGGTGACCCGGACCTCGCCGTGCATCGCGGGATCGTTGCCGGCCCCGAAGATGATCTCCGCCTCGTCGCCCACGGCGTCGTGGATGATGTCGTTGATCTGGGTGGTCTCGCCCAGCGTGAGATCGTCGCCGCCGATGATGTTGATGAGCACCCCGGTGGCCCCGGCGATCGAGACGTTGTCGAGCAGCGGACTCGAGATCGCCTGTTGCGCCGCCTCGAGCGCGCGGTTGTCGCCGCGTCCGATCCCGGTGCCCATGAGCGCGGCGCCGCCGTTCTGCATCACCGTCCGGACATCGGCGAAATCCACGTTGATGATGCCGGTGCTGGTGATGAGGCTGGCGATGCCCTGGGTGGCGTGCAGGAGCACCTCGTCTGCCTTCTTGAGGGCATCCTGGAAGGGGATCCCCTTGCCGACGACGGCGAGGAGCCGCTCGTTCGGCACCACGATCATCGTGTCCACGTTCTTCCGCATCTCGGAGATGCCCTGCTCCGCCTGCTTCATCCGCCGCCGACCCTCGAAGAGGAACGGCTTGGTGACGATGCCGACGGTGAGCGCCCCGGCCTCGCGCGCCATCTGCGCCACGACCGGCGAGGCGCCGGTGCCGGTGCCGCCCCCCATGCCGCAGGTGACGAACACCATGTCGGCGCCCTGGACCGCCACCGCGACCTCGTCGCGGTTCTCCTCGATCGCCTGGCGTCCGATCTCCGGCCGCGCGCCCGCCCCGAGCCCGCGGGTGAGCTTGCGCCCGATCTGGATCTTGACGTCGGACTTGGACAGCGCCAGCGCCTGCGCGTCGGTATTCACCGAAATGAACTCGACGCCGCCGAGCTGGTCCTCGATCATCCGGTTGACGGCGTTGCCACCGCCGCCCCCGACGCCGACGACCTTCATTCGCGCGGTCTGGACTCCGCTCTCTTCCAGCTCAAAAAGCATAGTTGATTCCCCCGGCCCTGCTCAGAAGAAGTCCTGGAGCCACCGCTTGACCGGGGCGAGCACTTTCTCGACCGCCGGTGACTTGCGGGTGCCTGTGCCGAAACCGCCGCTCATCGCGACCTGCCTGGCGCCGTAAAGGACCAGTCCTGCGGGCACTGCCATGCGTGGAGATTCGACACTGTCCGCCAAACCGCGGAGGCGCTGGCCCGGCACGCCGGTTCGGGCCGGCATCGCGAACACCTCGCGCGCCAGCTCCACGATCCCGGGCGTCAACGCCCCACCACCTGTGAGAACGACTCCAGCGGGTAGACGCTGATGATAGCCTGCGCGGGTCACTTCATCCAGCGCGTATTCCAGGACTTCCTGGAGACGCATGTGCATGATGTGCGCCAGCACCCGCCGCTGCGCGTTCCGGGCGCCCTGGCCCGGCGTGCTGGGGAGGTCGATCACGTCGCTCTCGGGCACCAGCGGCTCGAATCCCGCGCCGTGACGCTCCTTCAGCCGCTCGGCGTCGTGCTGCGTGACCTGGAGCCCGTGCACGATGTCGGCGGTGACGTGGCCTCCGGCGCAGAGCAGCGAGCCGGTGTGCCGGATCTTGCCGTTGTGGAAGATCGAGACGTTGGTGGAGCCGCCGCCCAGCTCGACGATGGCGCAGCCCAGCTCGATCTCGTCGGGCGTGAGCACCGCGAGCGAAGCCGCCAGGGGCTCCAGCACGAACTCGGCCACATGGTAACCGGCCCGCTCCACGCACTTCCGCAGGTTCTGCAGGACGCTGGACAGCACGGTCACGAGGTACACCTCGGCCTCGAGCCGCGAGCCGGTCATTCCGATCGGCTCGTTGATGCCGCCCTGCTGGTCGATCAGGTAATCCTGGGGGATCGCGTGCAGCAGCTCGTGGTCGCGGCCGAAGCTGATGTTGCTGGCCATGTCGTTCACCCGGGCCACGTCGCTGGTCCGAATCTCGTCGCCGGTCACGGAGACCATCCCGTGGGAGCTCCGGCCGGCGACGTGCTCGCCCGCGATGCCGCAGTAGACCGAGCCCACCTGCACGCCGGCCATACGCTGGGCGCTCTTCATCGCCTTGTCGATGGCCCGGGTGGTCTCCTCGATGTCGCGGACCACGCCCCGCCGGATGCCCGCGCTCCGCTCGACGCCCACGCCCAGAATTCGGCAGCCCGCGTCGCGCGGATCGCCGGTTACCTCGGCGATCAGGGCCACGGCCTTGGTCGAGCCGAGGTCGAGGGCGGAGACGAGGCGCTGAGGCTGGGCGCTCACGCCCGTGCCCTTCGCACGACCACCTGGCCGGCGAACCGCCCGTCGAGCTCCTGGTACGCGCGCCCCGTCCGGGCGAGGGCCTGCTCCACCGCCGTCACCGCTCGAATGTCCTCCGCCGTAAGTCTGGAGCCGAACCAGAACCACCGACCACCGACCTCGAAGACCACGTCGGGCCCCACCCGCCACGCGGCATCGATCCGCGCGAACAGTCCGGGATCGAAGGCCTTCGCTCGCCCCAGCGCCGTCGCGACCAGCTCGCCGCCGCCGACCAGGACGGGAAGATCGGGCGCCGAACCGAGCGGATCGAACGGGAGGACCTCGGCGCGCTCGTTCACCATGGCGAGCCGGTCGCCTTTCGGCGTGAGCGCCACCGGCTGCGCCTCGTCCAGCTCGATCCGCAGCGTGCCCGGCGCCCGGTGGCCCACCGTGGCGCCGGTGACGCCCGGAAGCGTTCGCAGACGTTCCGCCAGTGAACCGTGATCGTCGAACACGCTCGCCCGCGGCGAGATCCTGGCGGCGGCGAGCACTTTGGCCGCATCAAGATACTGCAATCCGACGATCTCCACCCGCCGCACCCGAAAGAACTCCAGGTGCCTGAGGCCGACCGGAAGTGCGAACCACGATGCCGCTGCCAGAACGCACCCGCCGAGCAGCCAGCGAAACCGCTTCAGGCCGCGCTCAGCCACCGAACCAGTTCTGGTGCGACGCGGGTGATGTCGCCGGCGCCGAGCGTCAGCACGACGTCGCCGGGCCGGAGCGCGTCCCGAACGCGGCGGCCCACCTGGGCCCGCTCCCCCTCGAAGTGCGCATCGGCGCCCGCGCGGATCGCGGCGTCCGCCACCTGCCGCCCGCTCACGCCCGGCACCGGCTGCTCGCGCGCGGCGTAGATCTCGGTCACGAAGACCAGATCGGCCGCGGCGAGCGCCTGTCCCATCGCGTCACCGTGAGCGATCGTCCGCGAGTACAAGTGCGGCTGAAAGACCGCCACCAGCCGACGGCCGGGATACGCCTGCCTGGCGGCCGAGAGCGTGGCGGCCAGCTCCGACGGATGGTGCGCGTAGTCGTCCACCACCGCGACGCCGCCGTGCTCGCCCAGCCGCTCGAAGCGGCGTCCGACTCCGGAAAACGCCGCCAGCGCATCCGCCGCGGGCTGAATCGCCCCGCCGAGGGCCTCGACGGCCCCGAGAGCCGCGACCGCGTTCCGCAGGTTGTGAATACCCGGGACCCGCAGCAGGAGCCGGATCGCCGGTCCCTCGCGCCACCGGACGGTGGCCTCGGTGCCCTCGGGTCCCTGCGCCACGTCGGAGATCCGGACCTCCGCGTCGGGAGCGAAGCCGAATCGGCGCGCCCCCTGCACTCGCGCGGCCACGCGCAGCGCCCCCGGATCGTCCGCGCTGACCAGCGCCACGCCGGCCCGACCCGCGAAATCCACGAAGGCGTGCTCCAGCGCCTCGACCGAGCCGTAGCACTCGAGGTGGTCGGCCTCGACGTTGTTGACGATCGCGACGGTCGGATGCAGGGTCAGAAACGCCCGGTCGTACTCGTCGGCCTCCACGACGAAGAGATCGTCTCCGTCGATGCGGGCATTGCCGCCCCAGGCCGCCACCCGCCCGCCGGCCAGCCCGGTAGGGCTCAGCCCCGCGGCGGCCAGTGCTTCGGTAGTCATGACGGTGGTGGTGGTCTTCCCGTGGGTGCCTGACACGCCGACCGACCTGGCATCACCCACGAGCGCGGCCAGGGCGACCTTCCTCGGTACTACCGGCAGGTTCAGCTCTCGGGCCCGGCGCAGCTCCGGGTGGTCCGCCTCGACAGCGGCGGTAACCACGACGGCTCGAGCCCCCTCCACATGCGAGGGATGATGGCCCTGCAGGACCTCGACGCCCAGGGAGCTCAGGTCGGCCGCACCGGACGGATCGGCATCGCACCCGGTGACCACGACCCCGCGCCGGCATGCGATGAGCGCCAGTGCGCTCATGCCCGCCCCGCCGATTCCCAGGAAATGGACAGGACGCTTATCCGCGGGGTTGAAAAGGTCCATGATGGCTTGGAGCTAATGTAAGGTGTCGCTGCGAGTTCTCAAAGTGGAATCGGTGAGCGGACCAGCGTCAATAAATTTGACACTATCTCAGCGGCTGCCTGGGGTTTTCCGCGAGCCCGCGCGCGTTCGGCCATGGCGATACGTGTACCATCCTCCGACAGCAGCCGGTCCACCGCCTGCGCCAGGCGCTCGGCGCTCAGCTCGGCTTGCGGCAGCATGTGCGCGGCGCCGGCCTCGGCGAGCACCCGCGCGTTGTGCGTCTGGTGGTCGGCGGCGGCGGTGGGCAGCGGGATGAGGATGCTGGCAAGTCCCCACGCGCACAGCTCGGCGACGGTGATCATGCCCGCCCGCGACACCACCAGATCGGCCACCGCGTAGCCGTCCGCCATCGGATCCAGGAAGTCCACGACGTGAACCTTCGGCGGTCGATGGAATCTGGCGAACTCCTGGTACGTCCCCCGCCCGGTGACCCAGATGAGCGCCGACGCCGCCGGACCACCGGCCTCGAGCCACCCCGCGACTGCCCGGTTGACGGCCAGCGCGCCCTGGCTCCCGCCGGTCACGAGAACCACCGGCACACCTGGAGGGAGGCCGAAGAGTTTCCAGGCCGCGAGCTTGCGCTCGGGCGAAGGCGGGACGATGGGATTGCCGGTGTCGAACACCTGGGTTCGGGTTCCGAACCGGAGCAGCCGGCGCGACTCGGGTAGTCCCAGGTACACGTGACGAACCCGGCGGCTCAACCACCGGGTGGCCAGGCCTGGATACGCGTTCTGCTCCTGGATGGCGGTCGGCAGACCTCCGTGCGCCGCGCGCCACACCACGGGGGCGGAGGCGTACCCACCGGTCCCCAACACCGCGGCCGGACGCTCCGCCCGCAGCAGCTCGTCCACCCCGCGGAGCAGGCGGCCCGCAAGCAGCGGCCACCGCAGGTTTTTCCACCAGGCGTGGCGGTAGATCGGCTCCATGGGCAGGAGATGGTAGCGATAGTCCCTCGTCGGGAGAATCGTGGCCTCGACTCCCCGCATGGCGCCCACCAGTACCGGCTCGAATCCCTCGGCGAGCGCGTCGATCGCCGCCGCGATCGCGAGCGCTGGTGTCAGGTGACCGCCGGTGCCCCCGCCGGCGATGAGGATGGTGCGTCTGGCCTTGCGCCTCCCGGACGCGATCATGGGCGCTCGCTCTCTCCCGAGCCCTCGTCGGTGCGCCTCGGCGCCGCTCTCGGTCTGCCGCGGGACCGGCCGATGTTGATCAGAATCCCGGTCGCGAGCAGTGAGATCACCTGGCTGGAAC
>JACDHV010000353.1 GCA_013820855.1 Gemmatimonadales bacterium
CTTCACGGCCGTGTGGCCGCAGTCGGGGCCGTGCTGGTGCGAGTGGCCTTCGTGGATCCGGTGGTCATGTTGCATGTTGTTTTCCTCCCTGTTGTATATGCGATCGGTGGTTGTATATGCGATCGGTGTGATCGCTTCGATCTCCTTGCAAAAATCGTACGGTTAGCCACTTTGGGGCGTATTGGGTACCCGGCAGGTATGACCCTCTTTCAACTTCTTCCCGGTTCACCCCGACCGCCGCCGCACGCGCTGGTCGGGACGGGGTTCATGATTCATGCAGTAGTCGGTGCGGGCGGCTCAGCTACGAGTCGGTCGGCAGTTCGCGCTGTTGGGAGATCACCGGGACGGCGGAGGTGTAGAAGATGGGGGAACGCGGTCTGGCTCAGGGCGGCAGTCGCGGCCGCTCGATGAAGTTGCGGGTCACCCGGAGTTAGGATGATGACAAACAGAACGCTGGTCGAGCTGCCCGTCCTCCTTCCGGAGGTGCACGACGCAGATGATGGATGCGTCTCACGGCTCGAGTCCGTGATCCGTGAACAGGAGGGTATTCTGACCACGCACGTGGTCGCCGCCGAGGGGGAACGGTCGGCGCGGCTCTGCGTGCACTTCGACCCGGAGGTGATCCCGCTCGCCGAGGTCGAGCGGCAGGCGCGCGCGGCCGGCGCCGATGTCGCGCGGCGCTACGGCCACGTGGTACTCCCGATCCACGCGGTCGATGGTGAGGACGCCGGGCGCCGCATCGAGGCTACCTTGCTCGCGGAACCGGGCGTCCTCGCTGCCTCGGTGAGCCTGCCGGCGCAGCGGGTCCGCGTCGAGTTCGACCGGCATCGCACCTCGCGGGGCGCGGTGGAAGCCGCGCTGCTTGGGATGGGATACGAGGTCGGTGAGCCCGCGGTCAAACGGGGCCACACGCACGAGCACGCGGTCGGTTGCTGCCGGCCTCGGGAGGCGGTCGCGCCGGAGGCAGGGTGGTACGTGCGGCACCGCGAGCTGACGCTCAGCCTGATCGCCGGCGCGCTTCTGGTCGCCGGTATCGCGGGCGAGTGGTGGTTCGGTCTGCCGCGTTCCGCCGCGGTCGCGCTCTTCGCCCTCTCCTACGGATTCGGCGCGTTCGACGTGGTTCGCCACCTGGCGGGATCGCTCCGCTCGGGTCGTATCGCACTGGACATCGACCTGCTAATGCTGCTCGCCGCGCTGGGCGCAGCCGCGCTCGGCGAGTGGGCGGAAGGCGCGCTCCTCCTCTTCCTGTTTTCGCTGGCGCACGCGCTCGAGCACTATGCGCTGGGCCGCGCGCGCAACGCGATCCGCGCGCTCGCGGACCTTGCCCCGGCGCATGCGCGCGTGCTGCGCGATGGGCGGGAGGTGCAGGTCGCGGTGGAGGAGGTGTTGCCCGGCGAGATCGTCGCGGTGCACCCCGCCGAGCGGATCCCCGTGGATGGCGAGGTGCGCCAGGGCCGCTCGGCGGTCGACCAGGCGCCGATCACCGGGGAGTCCGTCCCCGTGGCCAAGAGTAACGGTGACGAGGTCTTCGCCGGCAGCGTCAATGGCGACGGTGCGCTCGAGATCGTCACGACCCGTGCCGCCGGCGACCGGACGTTGGACCGCGTGGTGCGGCTCGTCGAGGAGGCGCAGACGCAAAAGGCGCCGACGCAGCGCTTCACCGAGCGTTTTTCGCGAATCTTCGTCCCGTCCGCACTCGCCGCGGTAGCGCTGCTGATGACGCTGCCTCCGCTGCTGGGGATTCTCGAGTGGGACACCAGCTTCTACCGGGCGATGGCGCTTCTGGTCGCCGTCTCGCCCTGCGCGTTGGCGCTTGGCACGCCGGCGACGGTGCTCGCCGGGATCGCGCAGGCCGCGAGGAACGGCGTGCTGATCAAGGGCGGTGCGCACCTCGAGCAGCTCGGAGCGGTGCGAGTCATCGCGCTCGACAAGACGGGCACGCTGACACGCGGTGAGCCCGAGGTTACGGACGTGGCCCCCCTCATGGGGGTGGAGGCCGACGAGCTGGTGCGGGTCGCGGCCGCCGTCGAGCGGCGGTCGCAGCACCCGCTCGCGCGGGCGGTGGTCCGGCGCGCGGAGGCCGACGGGCTCGTGCTCCCGGAGGCGGGCGAGCTGCAGAACCTTACGTCGCTGGGTGTGCGCTCCTCGATCGCTGGCGAGACCGTCGAGATCGGGAGGCTGCCGCTCTGGGAA
>JACDHV010000354.1 GCA_013820855.1 Gemmatimonadales bacterium
GAGTCGGCGTTCTTCGTCGCCGGATTGAGCATCGTGGCGCATCCCAGGAACCCGAAGGTGCCGACCGTCCATCTCAACGTGCGCTACTTCGAGATCGCGGCCCCCGACGGCGCGGTGTTCGACGCCTGGTTCGGCGGCGGAACCGATCTCACGCCCACCTATCCTTACCCCGAGGACGCCGTTCACTTCCACCGCGCGCTGAAGGCGATCTGCGACCGCCACCACGCCTCCTTCTATCCGCGCTTCAAGGTTTGGTGCGACAACTACTTCGTCAACCTGCACCGGGGCGAGGAGCGGCGCGGCATCGGGGGGATTTTCTTCGACCACCTGCGGGCGGGGGACAGCGGCCTCGACGCGGAGCGCCTGCGCGAGTTCGTGGTGGACGTGGGGCGGGCGCTGCCGCGCGCGTACGGTCCGATCGCCGAGCGCCGCGGCAGCGAGCCGTACGGCGAGCGGGAGCGGCGACTCCAGCTCGCCCGGCGCGGGCGTTACGTCGAGTTCAACCTGGTGCACGATCGCGGCACGCTCTTCGGTCTCCAGACCAATGCACGGATCGAGAGCGTGCTCATGAGCCTTCCGCCGCTCGCGGCCTGGGAGTACGCGCCGCGCTACGAGCCCGGCTCGTTCGAGGCGGAGCTGCTGGCGATGCTGGAACCTCGAGACTGGGCGGGAGCGGCGCCGGCGGACGGCGGAGGCTGACCCGCATGCGTGCGGATGAAGCCTACGAGGAGCTGATCCAGCGGGTCCGCGAGGAGGCGACGCTCGCCTCCATCGAGGCGCTCCTCGAGTGGGACGAAGAGACCCACATGCCCGCCGGGGCGGTCGAGGGCCGGAGCGAGCAGCTCGCGATGGTGGCGGGGCTGCTCCACGAGCGGGGCACCGATCCCAGGATCGGCGAGCTGCTGGACGAGCTGGAGGGATCGTCGCTGCTGGAGGACCCCGACTCGCCGGCCGCCGTGAACGTCCGCGAGCTGCGGCGCGACTACGATCGCTACGTCCGGCTGCCCCGCAAGCTGGTCCAGGACCTCGCGCGCACGACCGCGGTGGCGCAGCGGGCCTGGTCGGAAGCGCGGAAGGAGGCGGACTTCATCCGGTTCCGTCCCTACCTCGAGCGGATCGTGGAGCTTAAGCGTGCCGAGGCCCGATGCGTGGGCTACGACCGCGAGCCCTACGATGCGCTCATCGGGGACTACGAGCCGGGCATCACCAGCGCGATCGTGGGCCGGCTCTTCGAGGCGCTGCGCCGCGAGCTGGTTCCGCTGGCGGCGCGTATCGCGGGCGCCGGCTCCGGTCCCGCCGTTGAGATGCTCCGGCGGGCGGTACCCCTCGATGCCCAGCGCGGATTCGGCGAGAAGGTCGCCGGCGAGGTGGGGTTCGACTTCCGACGCGGCCGGACGGATCTCGGCGTCCATCCCTGCTGCACCAGCCTCGGCCCGGGCGACTGCCGCATCGGGCTCAGGTTCGATCGCCGGGATTTCGTCGGAGGTATTCTCACCATTCTCCACGAGGTGGGCCACGGCTTGTACGAGCAGGGACTGGACCCCGAGTTCTACGGGACGCCGATGGGCGAGGCGGCGTCGGTGGGAATGGACGAGTCGCAGGCCCGGCTCTGGGAGAACCGGGTGGGGCGAAGCCGGGGCTTCTGGGCGCATTTCCTTCCCAAGGCGGGCGAGCGGTTTCCGGACGCGTTCGGCGACGCCGATCTCGACGAGTTCCATTTCGCGCTGAACCGGGTGACGCCGTCGCTGATCAGGGTGCACGCCGACGAGGTCACCTACAACGTCCACGTGATGATCCGCTTCGAGCTGGAGCGGGCGCTCATCTCCGGCGACCTCCTCGCGGCCGAGCTGCCTGGGGCCTGGAACGACGCCTATGGCCGTTATCTCGGCGTCACCCCCGAGAACGACGCGGAGGGCTGCCTGCAGGACGGCCACTGGGCCGAGGGGCTGGTCGGGTACTTTCCCACCTATACGCTGGGCGACGTGTTCGCCGCCCAGCTCTTCGCGCGGGCACAGCGGGAGCTGGGCGATCTGGAGGAGAGCTTCGCGCGGGGGGAGTTTCGCGAGCTGGTGCGCTGGCTCGGGGAGCGGATCTACCGGCAGGGCGGGCGGCATCCGTCGGCGCGGCTCATCGAGGTGGTCACCGGCGGGCCGCCGGACCATCGGCCGCTGGTGGAGGCGCTGCGGGTGAGG
>JACDHV010000355.1 GCA_013820855.1 Gemmatimonadales bacterium
ACCGGGGGTGTTCGTCGCCGGCGACGCGCGTCACGGATCCACGAAGCGCGTGGCGGGAGCGGTCGGAGAGGGAGCGATGGCCACGGCGCTGGTGCACCGCCGCCTGGCCGAGCTCGACGGGATCAGTCCGGTGAAGGGCGCCCCGCCGACCTCGCAACTCGATCGAGCGGCACGGGTTAGATGAGGGCCGATGCGCCGACGACCGACACGTAGGAGCCTGCCTCACTTCGCTGGTGCCCTCCTCGTATTTCTCGTGGCGCTCGCCGGCGGGCTGAGCGCCCGCCCTGCTGAACGGGCCGAAGCCCACCACGTCTGCCAGCTCTCCGGGTCGCGTACGGTCCTCGGCAACCGGAACGCACGGATGGTGACCCGGGCTGCGACGGTGGCCCCGCGCTACCGCGTGACCCGCTACTACGGCTGCCGCTACCGCACCAACCGCTTCTTCCGCCTGGTCGACGTCGGCGAGCCCGGCTTGTTCAGCGACCGCGTCGAGCCGAGAAGGCTCGCCGGCGTCTTCGCCGGCTTCGCCGGTGCCTACCAGGAGCCGGCGGGCGAGCAGCAGCTGGCCTACGTGCGTGCCGTCGACCTGCGGAGCGGCCGGGTCCGCGTAAGAGAACAGGCCCTCGTCGACGCCGGACCGTCTGATTCCTACCGCGTGAGCGATCTCGAGCTCCGCTACACCGGCGGCCTCGCCTGGATCGTCGAGCGCCGCAGCTTCGCCCAGGCTCCCGGCTCGCCGGTGATCACCTACGAGGTGCACAAGGTCGACCGCGGCGGACGCCAGCGCCTCGATGCGGGCCCCGACATCGATCCCGCGTCCCTGACCCTGAGCGGAGCGACGATCTCGTGGCGGCGCGGTGGGGTCACCCGAACCGCGATCCTCGGGTCCGCGCGAAGCGGCTGAACACGGACCGCGCCTAGGTCGCGCTTCTCCTCATGCGCCCAACAGGGCGTGAGATCCTCGGTCATGCGCTCCTCGTTGGATTGCTACCGAGCAGAGTCGGAGTCGGCGCCAACCGGCGTGAGGCCGTGTGCCTCGCTCATCAAGCCGCCGACGATCATGGCCGCGGCGCTCGAGCCCGCCGCGACCGCGTTCGCCACGGACGGCATCTCCGCGCTCACGTCGCCCGCGGCGGAGAGGCCGGGCACGCTGGTGTGGAGCATCCGGTCGACCTCGACGGCGTCGACGGCGATGGGGCCCGGCCCGGCGGCAGCCGCGCCGAGGTGCTCGGCTCCCGGCCGCCGCAGGACCCGCGCGTCCGCGGCCGGCCGCGCAAGTACGACGGCATGACGATGTGGCCGCTGACCCACCGCGGGCCCGCCGGCGGCCTGCAGGCCTACAAGATCAACGTGAGCCCGGAGCGGCGCACTCCGCCTGACGTGCTGCCCGTGCACGAGGGGCACGACTGGCTGTACGTCCTCGACGGCCGTCTGCGGCTGATGCTCGGCGAGGAGGATCTCACGATCGAGCCGGGCGAGGCCGTCGAATTCACCACCTGGACCCCGCACTGGTTCGGCGTACTCGACGGCCCCGTGGAGCTCATCGCCATCCTCGGTCCCCACGGCGAGCGGCTGCACCTCCACGCCTGAGTCAAGCCGCGGCGCTGGAGCAGCCGGCGTCGCGTAGTTCGCCTGGCGCAGGCGTTTAGACGAGCGCCCGCCTACTCGTCGTGAAGACGACGCCCACATCGTTGGCGAGCAACGCGAACGCTGGCGATTCGCCACCGTTACGCGGCAGGTGCCGGCCAGCCCGACTGATCCGGTCTCGGCGAGCCGCGAGCACCGAGCCCCGGCGTCCGGACATGCTCGGGCAGCACGCCGACCCCCACCAACCGGGCCGGCAGCCGGCGCACGAACCCCAGCCGCGCCACATACCGCAGCGGCCCCAACGCCGCCCCCGCGCCCTGACCCTGGAGCACCGGGCCCAAGAGGCGCCGCTGCACCGCCCGCTGCGCAGCCTGAATCACCGCCGTGGGCAGCCACCGGCGCCACCGCACCCGAGCGAGCTCCCGCTCGGTCACGCGGCCCCTCCTCAACGGCTCCGCCAGCAGGTTCGCCGCCGCGACCGCGTCTTGGATCGCGAGGTTGATGCCCACTCCGCCGATGGGCGACATGGCGTGGGCGGCGTCGCCGATCATCAGCAGTCCGGGGAGGTGCCAGCGCTTCAGCCGGTTCACCTG
>JACDHV010000169.1 GCA_013820855.1 Gemmatimonadales bacterium
GGTGCTTACCACATGCCCCGCGACGTTGATCCCGCTGGCGCCGCTCGAGCCGCCGCTGGGGTCCAGCGTCCCCAGGTCGATCATCGTGCCCTGCTTCCACCGGAAGGCGCGCTGCTGCCCGGCGGCGGTGGCGCTCACGCCGACGACTTCCGCCCGCCGGTTGATCCCGAGCGCGTAGCTATAGCTGCCGCCGAGCGTGCCGAGATCGCGCACGACGTAACGTCGGGTCGCTTCGGTGGCGGAAGTCGGTGCGAGCTCGGGGCCGGTCGGGGCCGGTCGGGGCCTCGTCGGCGGCACATGCCGACGCCGCGAGCGCCATGGCGGTGACGAACAGATGCGCCGCGGCCTGGAGCGGCGCACGGCGATGGAGACGCGCTGGTTCGGTCGGCATGATCCACTGCCTCTCACGGGCCGGTGCATTGCGGTGCGGTCGACTGCAGGGAAGCCGTCAAGCCGATCTCAAGTGACGGGTCCTGCCACCCTGCCGGGATCACAGACGGCGGACCCCGCTCCTCCCACCTTTTGTCATGCACCCGTACGCTCTGATCGCCGGGTGCGCGCGATAACACTTTGACGATCAGCCACTTGGGCGCAGCCCACCTGAAGGAGCATACCGGCCATGCGGAGTGACACGGGACGGACCGATTCGCTCTGGATGACGACGTCTCCTCCCCTTGTCCTGCCGCCGCTCGCGGAGGACCTGCGGACGGACGTCGCCGTCATCGGCGCCGGCATCGCCGGCATCACCACGGCTTACCTGCTTGCCCTCGAAGGGCGGCAGGTGGTCGTCCTGGAGGACGGCGCGGTAGGCGGGGGCGAGACCGGCCGGACCACCGCCCACCTCTCCAACGCCCTCGACGACCGCTACCACGTGCTCGAGCGGCTGCACGGGGAGGAGGGCGCACGGCTCGCCGCGGCCAGTCACGCGGCGGCGATCGACCGGATCGAGGCCATCGTGGGCGCCGAGGGGATCGAGTGCGACTTCCGCCGGCTCGATGGCTACCTCTTCGTCCCGCCGGGCCAGTCGCTTGAAGTCCTCGACGCGGAGTTCGAGGCCGCGCGGCGGGCCGGCCTCGAAGTCCGAATGGTGCCGCGCGCGCCCGTCACCTCATTCGACAGCGGGCCCTGCCTCCTCTTCCCGCACCAGGCCCAGTTTCACCCGCTCGCGTACCTGAACGCGCTGGTCGGAGCGATCCAGCGGCGCGGCGGGCGGATCTTCGGAGGGGCCCACGTCACCGGCGTGGAGGCAGGCCCGCCCGCCGCGGTGACCACCGAGGCCGCTCACACGGTCACCGCCGACTTCGTGGTCTGTGCGACCAACACGCCGGTCATCGACTGGCTCGTCATCCACAGCAAGCAGGCCCCCTACCGCACGTTCGCCATCGGCGCGCGGGTGCCGCCGGCCACGGTGCCGGCCGCGCTCTACTGGGATACGGCCGATCCCTACCACTACGTGCGGCTCCAGGGAGATCTGCTGATCGTGGGCGGCGAAGACCACAAGACGGGACAGGAGGACGACGGCTACGACCGGTTCGCCTACCTCGAGTCGTGGACCCGGGAACGGTTCCCGATCGGTGACGTCGAGTACACGTGGTCCGGCCAGGTGATGGAGCCGGTGGACGGGCTGGGTTACATCGGACGGAATCCCGGCGACAAGGGGCACGTCCTGGTGGCGACGGGTGACTCGGGACACGGGATGACCCACGCCACCATCGCCGGCATCCTTCTCACCGACCTCATCCTCGGCCGCCCGAATCCGTGGGAGGCGCTGTACGACCCGAGCCGCAAGTCGCTCAAGTCCGCGGCGGAGTACGTGAAGGAGAACGTGAACGTGGCGACGCAGTACCTCGACTACATCTCACCGGGCGAGGTCCGGTCCGTGGACGAGATCCGGCCGGGAGAGGGGGCGCTGGTGCGGCAGGGGCTCACCAAGCTCGCGGTCCACCGCGACGAGCACGGCGCCCTCCATTCGCTGTCGGCGGTGTGCACCCACCTCGGCTGCATCGTGCACTGGAACTCGCTCGAGGGCACGTGGGACTGCCCCTGCCACGGCTCGCGCTTCGGAATCGATGGCGCGGTGCTCAACGGGCCTGCGGTGGTGGGGCTGGAGAAGAAGGAGCTGGAGCGCCGGTAGCGAGCCGGATGTCGACCGACAGCCGCGCCCCGGAGTCATTGTCCTGACGGCGTCGCGGCTCCGGCGAGGGCCTGGCGTTCGCGTGCTGAGGTGGTCAGGGCGTAACGGTCACCGGGATGTCGCGCTGACGCTCGCCGCTCGTGACGTGGATGGTGGCCAGACCGGACCGACCCCCCATTACGTAGCCGTCCGGGATGACCGAGGCCACGGGCGCGTTGTCGGTGTGGAGCACGATCTCGGCGTGGGGAATGGAGTCGCCGTTCTCGTCCGTGACGATGATGTACAGCTGGACGACGTCACCGACCGCCAGCCTTTCACCACGGCGGGCTCGGCCGACTCGAACGTCACCGTCTCACCCTCGATCGCGCGTCCGTCGGCGTCCACCACCGTGGTCGTGAGCGGGCGGGTTCCGCCCAGGGGGATCCGGGGCATGTTTGGGGCGACGACGATGCCGGCCGGGGTGCGAGGGCCCTGATTCCGCCTTGCTTGACACCTCATACCGCAAGTTGAATAGTGCAACCTCCTACCCTCGGAGGGTGTGTGCGCAGCTGGATGCTGCTGCTGTTGGGCGTGACGTCCGCGACTACTAGCTGCGGCGGGGCCGACGGCGACCCGACAGGGCTGAACGAAGGCACGCTCGAGGTCCTTACGTCCACCACTGGCTTTGACCCCGATCCGGACGGCTACACGCTCTTCGTGGACAATGGCGCGCCTCGGCCCCTGTCCACGAATGGGGCCGACACAGTTACCTCGCTCAGCCCCGGAACTCACACAGTCACCCTGGCTGGGGTGGCCCCGAATTGCCTGCTGGGCGGCGAGAACCCCCGCAACGTGGAGATTGCTGCCGCCAGTGTGACGAGCCTCCAGTTGCACATCGCCTGCAGTCAACCGCCTGCGATCTTTGTGAGCGCTGCGACGACCGGAGAGGAGCCCGACCCCGACGGGTACGGAGCCGCGGTGGACGGAGGCGTACCCCAGCCGCTTCCGATCAACGGGTCGGTAAGGATCGGCGGATTGACGCCTGGGGAGCACGACGTTGCGCTGTTGGATGTGGCGGACAACTGTGTTGTCGCCGAGAATAATCCACTCCGAGTGGTGGTGCCGAGCGGCAGCACGGCCAATGCCGAATTTACGGTGAGCTGCAGCCCTGTGCCGCTTGTCCCTCCCGGCCACGACATTGCGTTCGGCAGGGACGATGAGGTGTACCTGCTGAGTGCAGATGGAACGACGTCGACCAATCTCACCAACAATCCGAGTTTCGACACAGACCCCGCATGGTCACCGGACGGTCAGGCGATTGCATTTTCCTCCGACCGCTCGGGTAGTAGTCAGGTCTACCTGATGAATGCCGACGGAAGTGGTCAAGCCCAGCTCACTAACGACGGCGCCAGCCATCCTGCCTGGTCACCGGACGGCATCAAGATCGCCTTCAGCTTAAACGAGCAAATTTATGTGATGAATCCCGACGGCAGCGCGATCACCCAGCTCACCACCACCGGTGGGAATACTCCCGCCTGGTCACCGGATGGGACGAGGATCGCCTTCATGGGTGGTGGAAACTTTGACACCGATATCTTCGTGATGAATGCCGACGGGAGCGACGTCACCCAGCTTACGACAGCTCCAGGGATAGACGCCAATCCGGATTGGTCGCCCGATGGGACGAAGATCGCCTTCAATAGTGACCGGAGTGGGGAGCGCCACATCCATGTCATGAATCCTGACGGCACCGGAGTCACGCAGCTGACCTTCGGCAACCATTCAGACATTGCACCGAAGTGGTCGCCTGAGGGCGGTAAGATTGCTTTTTATTCATCGGGCACGGGAACCGCGAGGCTCTACATGATGAACCCTGACGGGACAGAGCAGGTCCCATTAACACCGAGTTCGTATAACGCCACGAACCCGGCATGGAGGCCGTAAGCTACGGCGCGTTTTACCTCCAATGGCGTGGGTCGCGGGCTGCTTCCGGCGTCGGCTGGTGCGGGTGCTCGAGCCGGCGTTCGGTTACGTGGGTGGCGGTCGGGTTCGCATCGCTGCTGGCGGCGCTGGTCGTTGGTGTGTGCAGTTGGTGGTGCCGGGCGTGTCGCTCCGGGGCCGGACGATCTTCGCCGAGCTGGTGCTGCTGGGCTAGCTGGGGCTCTTCATCACCGGGATCCGGTACCGGCTCCTCGGCTTCCTCATCTGGCTGCCCTTCTATCGCGGGGGCGAGGGCCGTCCGGTACCGACCGCGCGGAGCTGGTGCACCGTCCGCCCACAAGACCGGTGACGCGGACGCCGTCGCCGCGCTCTACACTGACGACGCAGTGATCAGCGCCCCCGGAGCCCAGCCGGCGCGCGGCTCGGCTGCGATCCGCGAGGCGATCGCGAAGGACATCGCGGACATGGGTGGCGGGGGGTTCACCCTGGTCCCGTCTCCCTCCGCCGATGTCGGTGTCTCGGGCGACCTGGGCTGGATCTGGAACACCTTCACGGTGAGGGGCAAGTCGGGCGCCACGGTGGACGCCGGCAAGTACCTCACGCTCCTGGCGAGGAAGGAGGGGGAATGGCGCATCATCCGCGACATCTGGAACTCGGATGGTCCTGCCGCTCCGCCGGCGCAGCCGGCCTCGACGAACTGAGCGGCGGGCGCTGCCTGCCGCCTCGCGACCAGGTATAAAATCGAACCGCGTCGCGTACGCCCGAAATGGCGATCGGTGGCGGTGCGGACGAAGCATCAGGCAGCACTCCCCGCCGCGCGGCTGCGCCCGCCGCCATCAAGCCTCCGGGTGGATCCCGAGCTTGAACGTCGCCGCGTAGCCCTCGCCGCTCGACTCCGGCTCCAGCAGGAGCTGCGAGCCGCCCTGGCTGTAAATCCGGTCGCCGTCGTTGCGCAGGCGCCCCGCGTCACCCTTCTCCGTGTACGGCGCCCGGCCGGTGTAGATGCCGGACAGGAAGTTCTCGGGAAAGAAGAGCTGGGAGGTGAACTCGTAGGCCGAGCCGCCGCCCGCGGGCGACCGGACCTTGAAGTGAATGTGTGTCGCGCGGCCCTGGTACCAGCCGGGCACGATGGTGGTAAAGGTTGCGACGCCGCCGTCGTCGGTCGTCTGGTTGCCGCGCAGCCAGTTCTGCCCGACGGTGTTGAATCCCGGGTCCCGCACGTCCGAGTAGACGCCGAGGGCATTGCAGTGCCAGACGTCCACGACCGCACCGGCCAGCGGCGTGCACGCGCTCGACTGAATGCGCGAGACGTTGAAGGTGAGCGCCATGGGAATACCGGCCTGGAGTTTCCCGCTCGAGCTGTCAGGCCGGATATCGGCGCGGGTCAGGCCTTCGTCCACGTAGTAGGGACCCTCCGTCAGCCCGGGCTTCACCGCGCAGTCCAGCGATCCGTCACCGCGGTTCGTACCCCTGGCGTCCGAGCCGTTGCCGCACCCGCTGACCCACAGCACGCCGCAGGCACCGGCCGCGCCGAGGAGAAGCACCGCCTCCCGACGGGTGAGGATCCGGCCGACCGGCGTGTCGTCGTTATCGGGCGTATTCCGCGGGGCCTGCATACGTGCTCCTGATAGTTGGCGACTACGACCTCTTGGTGTTCTTGCTCTCCATGACCGGTATCCACTTCCCCTCCGGTCCCTGGAACTCCATCCTGAAGGTGTACGAGGTTGGGGAGACTTCCTTGATGGTCACGCGCGACTTGACCTTCTCGCCGCCCATCATGCTTTCATCGGTGTAGGTCCAGGTATCGCCCTGACGCGTGCCGCGAGGGACGCTCGCCATCGTCATGTTGGAGTTGTCCACGCCGTAATAGGTGTAGGCCTTCTCCTCGGCGTTGTAGCCGAGGATGCCGAGACTTCTGGACGGTCCGGTCGGCATTTTTCCTTCCGATCGGCAGATGACGCTGAACTTGCCTTCGAACCACTCGCAGGTGTCGGATGCCGTGAATTTCCCACCGGGACCCATCGGACCCGGCTTCATCTCGCCCTCCACGTTCCACTTGCCGACGAAGAATCCGAGTTTCTTGTGCTCGGGGCCCGGTTCGGGCGCCGCCTGAGCAGCCGCGACCTGCGCGCCGGCCAGCGAGATCGCGGCAAGCACGGCGAGTGTACTCGAGATTCGTTTCATGGTTCCCTCCGGTTGACGGTCAGGAATTCCCACATTCACGCAAATGTGCGGGCCGTTCCGGACTCGTCAATACGTGCCCATCACCCCGGTCTCCCTTCTCACACGCGCCCGAGCGTTGCCAGCCAGCAGCAACGCCCGAGCTCGACTCGTGCCTTCGTGAGGACCGGCCGCGCGTGCCCGCCTAGCTAAGGCAGCTCTTGCGGGAACGGCCCTCGGCCTTCTTGCGCAAGGTCTTCATCGCGCTCTTCATGCTCGCGCCGGAGAGTTGGCTGCCGTTGTACTTCCAGCTCACGAACGCGCAGGGATACGAGCTGCTGAGCAGCGCCGAGCCGTAGGACTCCACCTGCTTGGGGGTCATCCGGGTGCGGTTCGGGGTCCCTCCGTGAACGACGTTGAGCCCGACCACGAGCTGCAGGCCTCTCCGCTGTGCGTCCGCGACGCTCTCGCGGATGTAGTTCTGCACCGACCCGCGCCGGCTCAGGTACTGCGCCCAGGCGGCGTCCACATAGCGGGGCTTGCTCTTGAAGTAGCTGGGATGGGTGCGGACGATGGTCGCCATCTTGGGCCAGCGCTGCTTGCTGTGCCGCGCCATCTCGTCCAGCACGGACGGAGAAACGGTCGTGCCGTTCCAGTTGGCCTTGTCGTTCGGCTCGTCGATGAGGTAGTGGCCGATGATGGTGCCGTCCTTGATGTAGCCGCCGAAGTCGATCCCCTTGAATCGGTCCACGCGTGCCTTCCACTTGCTCAGGCTGAACCGGCCACCCTCCTTGTAATAACGGGGGTTGCCGGCGAGCATGACCACCACTCTGCCCCCGCGCGCCTTCACGGCCGCGAGCGTGCTGCGCATCTGTCCGGGACCCAGGGTCACCTTGCCGCCGCTGTACAGGTCGCCCAGCTGCGCGACCGGCTGCGCGGCCATGCCGAAGGCGATCCCACCGC
>JACDHV010000356.1 GCA_013820855.1 Gemmatimonadales bacterium
CTGCCGGAGCCCCGCGGTGACCGGTCGGGCTACCTGTCGGATGCACGGCGGCACTGCCCCGCGTGGAGTCGCGAGCCACAGCTGGCGGCACGGCCGGTATTCCAAAGCCGTGCCGGCGCGATTGCTCGCCAGCTACCAGGACGCGTTGGGGGACCCCGACTTGGTGGCGCTCCGGGATGAGCTGGCGCTGACCGATGCGCGCATGCAGGAAGTGTTGCGGGCGTTGCCGGCCGACCTCTCGCCGATTGATCGCGATGCGTGGGGCGAGCTCTTACTCCCGCTCCTGGAGACACGGCGGCGATTGGCTGACACCGAGCGCCGGCGGCTCGAGGTGCTGAATGCCTATGTCTCGCAGGGGCAGCTCATGGCCTTGGTGGGCGCACTGCAGCAGGCAGTGCTCGAGCTGGTGCCGGACCGCGCTGTCCGGGCGGCGTTGGGCCGCCGGGTGGAGGTGCTCATGAACCAGCCGGATACGGCCAGCGATGCTGATTAAGTCGGCAGCCCGTGACCTCGCTCAGGCGCTCGGTGGCCCCGGCATGGCACCGCATCTCGTGGACCCCATCCGGTTCGCCGCGCGGGTGGGCTTCCCAAACCTCGACCGCTGGCAGCGGGACGTGCTCACCACCGACGCCCGGCAAGTGGTCATGAATTGTTCGAGGCAATTAGGGAAGTCGAGCTGTGTGGCGCTGCTGGCGACCTGGACCGCGCTCACGACCGCGGGCGCCCTGATCCTCCTGGTCGCACCCGCCGTGCGCCAGGCGAGTGAGCTCTATCGAAAATGCCGTGACGCGCTCGGCCGGCTGGGCCCTGATGCCCCGCGCACCCGGCAGGAGTCTGCGCTCTCGCTCGAGTTCGCCAACCGCTCGCGCATCCTGGTGATCCCGGCGGCCGAGGCCACCGTGCGCGGGTTCTCCGCCGTGACGCTGCTCTGCATTGACGAAGCCAGCCGCGTCCCTGACCCGCTCTACTTCGCACTGCGACCGATGTTGGCTGTCTCCCAAGGTCGGATCGTGCTGCTCTCAACACCTAACGGGGCGAGCCGCTTCTTCTGGTCCACCTTCACGGGCGACGAGCCCGACTGGCTGCGGGTGCAGGTCGTGGCCGCGGATTGCCCCCGGATCCCTCGTGCCTGGCTCGCCGCCGAGCGGGCGCGCATCGGCCACCACTGGTACGCCCAAGAGTTCTGCGGCGAGTTCGTGGACGCGCAAGGCGCGCTCTACCGGAGCAGCGACATCGAGGCCGCGATCAGCGACGAGCTCGAGCCCCTCTTCCTTCCCGGAGCCGCGTGATGGCCGAGCCTCTCCACCTGGTCGAAACCCACGAGGAGCCCGACTGGCCCGCGGACGCCGACATCCGCGAGGACTTCGGCCACATCGTGAGCCTCGACGTCGGCCAGCAGCAGGACTATTCCGCGCTCGCCGTGCTGCAGCGCTGGATCTCGTCGCGCTACACGACGGAGGATGGCACCCCGGTCGCGGTGGAGCAGCGCGAGCTGTGGCGCGCGGCTCAGCGAGCCTCGGAGGACGCCCGGCTCGATTCCCGCTTAGGGCTCACGCGGCATCGCGTCACCAGCTACGGCCTGGTGCACATCGAGCGCCTGCCGTTGGGCACCCCGTTCCCGCGCGTGGTGGAACGGGTGCGCCGCCTGATGGTCCACCCCACGCTCCAGGGGCGGCCTCCGCGCCCGGGGCAGCGCGGCCGCCCCGACCCGGTGCTGGTCTATGATGCCACGGGCGGGATCGGCGGGATGCGGGACATGTTCGCGCAAGCAGGTTTCCCGCCGGGCCGTCGCGTCTGGCCCGTCACGATTCATGGTGGCAACGCCGTGTCGTTCTCTCAGGGCTTCCACCGGTGCCCCAAGCGGGACCTGGCGCGGCTGCTCGCCATCCTGTTGGAGACGCCGATCAACCGGAGCCGCCGACTCGCCTTTGCCCGCCGGCTCCCCGGGCTCGAGACCCTGGTCGGCGAGCTCAAATCCTTCCGGGTGAAGATCAACCTCGCCACCGGACACGAGAGCTTCGAGGCCTGGAGAGAGCGAGACCACGACGACGAGGTGCTCGCGGTCGCGCTGGGATGCTGGGTGGGTGAGCGGCTGGCGCGGGACCCGGTGGGCCCCTACACGATGGTGCCGATCGGGGCCGGGATCTTTGCCAGCGCCAGCAAGGCGCCC
>JACDHV010000170.1 GCA_013820855.1 Gemmatimonadales bacterium
GCCTGACGGTCACGCGGCCTCCGTCCACCGACCACGGCTGCGGCCCGGTGTGCACGTCGGCGATTCCGACGTTGGGCGGCGGGGCGGCATCGGGCCGCCCGACGAGTACCGGAGCGCCGTCCGACGCCGGCGAAACCGCGCTCGCCTGCATGTCGCTCAGCATCACGATCTCACCCGGCCGGGACTCGGCCGCGAGCACGTCGCGCGCGAGCGTGAGCGCGGCGCCCAGATCGAGCCGCCGGGGAGCGACGTCGAGCCCGTCGAGCCGGGCGGCGAGCGTCCCCGCGTCGCCCCGCTGGGGGATGCCGTCGGCGGTGAGCAGCCAGAGCGCGTCGTCGGGCGTGGCGCGCGCGAGCACCCGCCTCGCCGCGTCGAGGAGCTGGGCCACCCGCGGCGAGCCGCCCACCACCGCGCCGCTGCTGGGCGAGTTGTCCACGATCAGCACCAGCGCGCTGGGGGCGTGGCCGGGCACGCCGCGGAGCGGCATGATCGGGCCCGCCGCGGCCAGCACGAGCGCCACGATCAGGAGCGTGCGCACCACCAGCAGCAGCAGATTCTGGAGCTTCAGCCGGCGCTGGTGCTCGCGGGTCGTGGTGATGAGGTAGCGAACGGCAGGGAAGACGACGGTTGGGGGCTCGCGCCGGGCCAGGAGGTGAAGCAGGACCGGAATCCCCGCGGCGAGCAGGCCGAGTAGCGCCCAGGGATGCAGGAAGCCGATCATCCCGTCCGCGGCTCCGGTGCGAGCGCTTCACGCAGCACCGCTCCGTACGGCGTGTCCGTCGTGACCCGGTGGTAGCGGATGCCGTGTCGCCGGCACGCGAGCCGCCATTCGCCCACGACGTGCCGGACGGTGTCGCTGTAGGCGCCGGCCCAATCGCGCGGACGCAGCACCACCGCGCTCTTGGTTTCCGGGTCCTCGAATCGGGCCTCGGCGGGACCACCGAGGGCCAGCTCGGCGGGGTCCATCACGTGAAGCACCAGGACCTGATGGCCCCTGTGCCGCAGAAAGCGCAGCGCCTTGAGCGCGAGGTCGCGATCGAGCAGGAGATCGGACACGAAGACGACGAGCCCGCGGCGGCGGAGCTGGCTCACCACTCGCCGGAGCGCTGGCTCCGCGGCGGTGCCGAGCCCCGCGTCCAGCCCCGCGAGCAACCGCACCAGCTGCCGCCAGTGGCTGAGCCGGGCGCGGGGCGGCAGGACGGCACGCACGTCGTCGTCGAAGGCGATGAGACCGGCGGCGTCTCGCTGCCGGATCAGAATGAGGCTCAGGGCGGCGATGAGTCGCTGCGCGTAGGCGAGCTTGGAAAGCACCTTCTCGGGGTCGCCGGTCCACGCCATGGACCGGCTCACGTCACAGACCACCATGGCGCGCAGGTTGGTCTCTTCCTCGAACTGCTTGACGTAGAGCCGGTCGTTGCGTCCCAGGATCTTCCAGTCCACGTACCGCAGCTCGTCGCCCGGCTGGTACATCCGGTGCTCGGCGAACTCGACCGAGAACCCGCGCCGCGGCGACCGGTGCAGTCCGGTCAGGAATCCTTCCACGACGCCCTCGGTGATCACCTCGATCCCGCCGAGCTTGGAAACGTCGAGTGGGTCCAGGAGATCGAGTCGAGCGCGACTGGGAGCCCGCGAGGCCGGAGGTGCTGCGGCGGACCTGGTCATGAAGCGCGCAACGTATTGGGGTTCCCCGCGCCAGGCAACGTCGACGGTCCCCCGGCGACTGTCCGACCGCGGTGACGCGGGCCCGTTTGCTTCGGGTCCGGTCGGATTCGTCAACTTCTTACTTTCGAGTACGTTAACCGGTTGTTCATCGGTGGCACGGCGCCTGCACCCATATGACGGATACGCCCGAAGTGTCCGGAGGAATCATGTTCGTCATGCTGGGTTGGGTGCTGCTCGCCGGCCTCCCGCTCTCCAGCTCCTTTTCAGTCGGCAGCGCCACCCATCCGCCGGCTCGACGGCCCGCCGTCGCGCCGCCGGGCCGGGTGGCCGTGTGGACCGACCAGGACGATCCCTATCGCCGGGGCGAGGGGGCCCGGGTTCTTCTCGACGCCGGCCGGCCTGCGCACGTCATGGTGATGCGGGTGGATACCGACGGGCGGCTCAGCGTGCTCTTTCCCCGGGAGCCCTGGGGCGACACCTACGTCCGCCAGGCCCGGGAGTTCGAGGTGACCGGCGGGCGCGGCGGGCGCTCGTTCATCGTGGATGATCATCCGGGCCTGGGTTATCTATTCGCGGTCGCGTCCGCGCAACCCTTCGACTTCGACGACATGGCGCGAGGCGACTCCTGGGACTTCCGGCTGATCGAGGGCGGCCGCATCCGGGGTGACCCGTACGTCGTGCTCGCCGATCTGGCGGCCCGGATCGCCCCGGGCGGAGACTACGACTACGACATCAGCCCCTATTACGTGGAGCGGAGGTACGACTATCCCCGATTCGTGTGCTACGACTGCCATGCCTATGCCCCGTACGACGAGTGGGATCCCTACCGCCAGGCCTGCGCCCGTTTTCGGGTGGTGATTTACGACGATCCCCGATTCTACCCGTACCGCTCCGGCCGGGGCCGGAACGTGGTCATGGCCCGGCCGGCGCGGCCGGGGCCCCGCTACGTGTTCCGTGACGCCGATCCCGCGCGCAAGTACGTGACCCGGGTGCAGGGAAGCGACGCCCGCCCGCCGGCCGAGGAGGCGGGCCGCACCAGCCGTGACGTCGGTGGCCGGGGCGCGGTGCCGGCACCGGCGATGTCGTCCTCGGCTCCGACCGCGCGGATGGCGCCGCCGCTCAAGGCGATTCCCTCGCGGCCGCCGGCCGGCGAGGGGAATCCCGAGGGGCGCCGGCGGGTCCAGCCGGCCGACCCGGCCGCGGCGCCGAAAGGCCTCCGGCCCACCGACGGCGAGCGGCGGCGGGAACCGGCCGCCGAGCCGGAGCGAGAGCCCCAGAGCACCGGGGAGCCCGAGTTGCGCCGGAGAAAGCCATGACCGTCGGATGATCGTCCGTCCGTTCCTGCGGTTCGCTCTCCTGGCATGCCAACCCCTTCACGCGCAGGCACCGGGCCCCCTCGATGGGGCGGCGGAGACGATCACCGCCCATGACGTGCGGGCCAGGATCGAGACTCTCGCGCACGACTCGATGATGGGGCGCGACACGCCGAGCCCGGGCCTCGAGCGCGCGGCGGCGTATGTCGAGGGCGAGTTCCGCCGGCTCGGGCTCCGGCCCGCGGGCGATCTGGGCACGTATGTCCAGCGGTTCGGGGTGTCGCGATGGACCGTGGACACCGGGGCCTCGTCGCTCGAGCTGTCTCTTGGCGGCGCGCGCGCGACGGCGGCGTTCGGCAGCGAGGTGCGGGTGATCGGCGGGGACGCCTCCGGAAAGCCGATCGGCGGGAGCGCGATGCTGGTCGCCGGGCCGCTCACCCGCGATGTGGCCGCGAGCCCGGAGCTGCGCGGCCGGATCGTGGTGCTGACACCCGACTTCGGCCGGCCGCTGCCGTCCGACCTCGGTGACCGGGTGGACGAGATCGCCGCCGTGGCCCGGGCGGTCATTCTTCTCTCCAACCGCGACTCCTCGACCTTCACCCGCCGGATGGACACGTCGCTGGAGCCGAGGCTGACGCCCGATTTTCGCGATGGCGACGGCGGCGCACCCGTGGTGGAGCTTCACGAGAGCGCGCTGGGCGAGGTGGCGGCCGCGCTCGACCTCCCCCGCCTCCGCGGGTCGGGCACCAGCATCGTGCGCGACCTGCCTGGCCTGCGGGTGGACCTTCGGATCGTGCGCCGCTACCTCGAGAGAGCCGGGGCGCCGAATCTCGCGGCGGTGCTCGACGGGCGAGATTCCCGCCTGCGCGGCGAGTACGTGGTGATCTCCGCCCACCTGGATCACGTCGGCATGCGGCCCGGCCGGGCCGACAGCATCTTCAACGGCGCGGACGACAACGCCTCCGGCGTCGCCGGGCTGCTGGAGATCGCCGAGGCATTCACCCGACGGGAGGCTCGGCCCGCCCGCTCGGTGCTGTTCCTGGTTCCGAGCGGCGAGGAACAGGGGCTGTGGGGCAGCGCGTACTACGTCCGTCACCCCACGGTGCCGCTGAGCGACGTGGTGGCCAACCTGAACATGGACCTGATCGGCCGCAACTGGAGCGATTCGGTGATCGTCACCGGGCCGGAGATGTCCAGTCTGGGTGAGACCCTGCACCGGGTGGCCGCGGCGCACCCCGAGCTCCGCATGGCGCCGGTGGCGGATCGCTGGCCGGAGGAGCGGATCTTCTACCGGTCGGATCACTACAACTTCGCGGTGAAAGGTGTTCCGGTGCTCTTCTTTACCAGCGGCACTCATGCCGACTATCACCAGCCCACCGACGTGGCGGACCGCATCGACAGCGAGAAGGCGTCGCGTCTGATCAGGCTGGTCTTCCACGTGGGCGCCGCGGTGGCCAACTCGCCCAAGCGCCCGCGGTGGAATCCCGGCAGCCATCAGCGGCTCGTGGAGGAGCGATGACCCATCGTGCACCGAAGATCGTCGCGGCACTCGTGCTCGCCGCTGGGACGCTGGCCGCGCAGGCCGCCGAGCCGGTGGCGCCCGCGGATGCGGCCAGGTCCATCACGGCCTCCGACGTCGCCCGGATCGTGGGCGTCCTGGCGCACGACTCCATGCTTGGCCGCGACACGCCGAGCCGGGGGCTCGAGCTCACCGCCCAGTACGTGGCGGACCAGTTCCGCCGCTTCGGCCTGAAGCCCGGCGGAGACGGCGGCGCCTGGATCCAGCGATATCCCATCACTCGCCGGCGCCTCGAGCTGGCGCGCTCGGCGGTCGTGCTCAGGATGGGGGGCAGATCGGCCACCGTGCCGTTCGACCGGACGGCCCGCTTCGTGGCGGGCGACGTGCCGCGGGGGCCGGTCAGCGGTCCGGTGGTGCTGGTGGGCGGCGCGGTGTCGCCGGAGGCGGTCGCCGGGATGAGCCTCCGGGGCCGGATCGTGCTCTACGTGCACGATTACTCGAGGCCGATCCCCGCCAACGCGACCCTGGTGGCCCGCGCGATCCGGGTGAGCGCGCCGAAGGCCATCGTGGCCATCTCGAACGTCGATTCCGCCGCTTTCGCCGCGCGGATCCCGACGAGGGCTTCGGAGCGGTACGGGATGGACCTGCGGCTGGAAGCACCGCCGTCGGTCGAGGTGAGTGAAGCGGCGGTCTCCCAGATCCTGCATGCCGCGGGAGTGAACCTCGCGGAGGTGAGAAAGTCGGCCGGCCCCGTGGCGCGCGAGCTCCCCGGGCTCACGGCCACGGTGGCACTGGAGGAGACGGTCACCGACTCGGTCGCCGCTCCGAACACAGTCGGCATCCTGGAGGGCAGCGATCCCGCGCTGCGGAACGAGTACCTCGTCTTCTCCGCGCATATGGATCACATCGGCGTGACCCCGAGCCGCGCCGACAGCATCAACAACGGGGCGGACGACAACGCGTCCGGCACCGCGGGTGTGATCGAGCTGGCCGAGGCGTTCAGCCGGCCGGGGGCCCGACCCCGCAGATCCATCATCTTCGTGACGGTGAGTGGGGAGGAGAAGGGACTCTGGGGCAGCCGCTACTTCAGCGAGCATCCGCCGGTGCCGGTGGACCGGCTCGTCGCCAACATCAATCTCGACATGCTGGGCCGCAACTGGCCCGACACCATCGTGGCGATCGGCAAGGAGCACTCGGACCTGGGCGCCACGCTCGAGCGGGTGAACGCGGCGCACCCCGAGCTCCGGATGGCCGCGATCGACGACCGCTGGCCCGAAGAGCGGTTCTACTTCCGGTCCGACCACTACAACTTCGCCCGCAAGGGCGTGCCGGCGCTGTTCTTCTTCAACGGCGTGCACGAGGACTACCACCGGGTCACCGACTCGCCCGACAAGATCGACAGCGAGAAGGAGTCGCGGATCCTGAGGCTGCTGTTCTACCTGGGGCAGGAGATCGGTAACGCCGCGCGCCGGCCGGCGTGGGACCCCGGGAGCCGGAAGCTGATCGTGGAGGAGGAGCAGTAACCCGCGGGCCCACGAGCTCGCCTAGCGCCTCGTGAGCAGCACCCCCCCGATGATCAGCGCCGCGCCCACTCCCTGCAACGGCTGCGGCCGCTCTCCGAGAAACGCCGCGGCGCTGGCGACGGCGATCAGCGGCGTGAGGCACATGTAAATCACCGTCCGGCTCGGGCCGATCACCTTGACGCTGCGGTTCCAGATCAGGTAGGCCACCAGGAGCGAGAGGAAGGTGGCGTAGCCGAGCGCCGCCCACCCCTGCCAGCCCACCTCGGTCCAGTCCATCACCAGCATCTCCGGAACCCCGGCGAGCACCAGCCCCGGCATCCCGGCTAGGGTGGTGACCATGGTGACCCGAAGCGGGGAGACGTCCGGCGGCAGCACCCTGAGTCCCAGCGTATAGCCGGCCCAGCAGATCACGGCGCCGAGGGTGAGGAGATCCCCCGCCATCGTCGCCTCGCCGAAGCCGGTGCCGCGCGCCGCCACCACCAGCACCACGCCCAGCGTCGCCACCAGCACACCTCCCAGCACCTTGGGCCGCAGCGGCTCGAATCCGAGCGTGACGGCGAGCAGCGCCACGATCGACGGCATCGAGGAGAGAATCAGGGCACTGTTCGACGCGGTGGTGCGGTCCAGCCCCAGAATGAACGCGAGCTGGTAGAGCGTGTTCCCCACCAGGCCCAGCACGATCAGCCGGGCGAGGACGCCGCGTGGCAGCGGCTCCGCCCCCTCCAGGTGCCGCACGATGGGCACGAGGAGCAGGCTCGCCAGCGCGAAGCGCACCCCGGTGAAGGCGAGCGGCGGAAAGCGGGCGAAGGCGCCCTTGGTGACGGTGAAGTTGACGCCCCAAATGAGAACGACGAGCAGCATGCCGAGGTCGGCGGCCAGGGGCGGGCGGCGAGTAGTCACGGGAGAAGAGTACCTCCCCCGGCAAGTGCGGCACCCCGCAAGTGCGACACCCGGCGACCCGCTGCCCGGCCACCACGCGGCAGCGCTATCTTCCGCCCATGTCCCAGTCCCGCATACGCAACTTCTGCATCGTGGCCCACATCGACCACGGCAAGTCCACCCTGGCCGACCGCCTCATCGAGGCCACCGGCGCGGTCGCCAAGCGCCAGATGCGCGAGCAGCTGCTCGACAC
>JACDHV010000171.1 GCA_013820855.1 Gemmatimonadales bacterium
CGGACGCCGTGGTGGTGGACACGCCCCGCGATGTGCGCCTCGCCGCCTACGCGACCCTGCTGCACCCGGCGCGCATCGTCTACCGCTACAACCTCAACTACCGGCGGGCCCGCACCGATCTGATGGACCGCGCCTACCTGCGCCGGGTCGCGGCGTGCATCTATCAGTCGGGGTACATCCAGGACGATGCGATCGCCCGTGTGCCGTGGATGCGGCGCATTCCCGGTTTCCGGATCCCGAACGGTTACGACCTCGAGCGGTATGCGCCGCGGCCGGACGAGGGCCGCACGTTCCGTGAGCGCTACGGCATCCGGGGCGACACGCGGGTGGTGCTCACCACGGCCAAGCTCACCCGGAACAAGGGCCACGAGGTGGCGATCGCCGCGCTGGGCCGTGTCCACGCCTCGGGGACGCCCCTGGTCTATCTGGTATGCGGCGATGGCGGCCGGGAGGCCGAGCTCAGGGACCTCGCCTTGTCGGCACGGCTGCCCGCCGTCTTCACCGGGCTGCTGGACTCGCCGGAGGTGGTCGCCGCGCTGGCGGCGGCGGACGTCGTGGTGCACCCGTCGCTCAACGAGATCTTTCCTAACGCGGTGGGAGAGGCGATGGCCTGCGGTCGCGCCGTCGTGGCCGCCGACGCCGGAGGCACCGCCGAGCTGCTCGGGCGCGACGGAGACACCGGCGTGCTGGTGCCACCGGGTGACGCCGCCGCGCTGGCCGCGGCGGTGCAGGAGCTGCTCGGCGATTCCGAGCGGCGGGGGCGGGTGGGCCTCGCCGCGCGGCGCCGCATCGAGGCCGAGTTCCCGCTGAGCCGGATGATTGACCGATACGAGGCCGCGCTGCTCGCGGTCATCGAGTAGATTAGCCGCATGGCGCCGCAGCTCCTGCTCACCTATGACTTCCCGCCGATCGGTGGCGGCATCGCGCGGTGGATGGGGGAGCTGGCCAAGCGCTACCCGCCCGGATCCCTGATCGTCTCCACCGGCCAGCACCCCGACGCGGCCGACGTGGACGCCACCTTTCCCAACCGGGTGGACCGCCTGCCGCTCGCCGCGCGGCGTCTGCGCAGCCTTCAGGGCCTCCTCTTCTGGTCCCGCCGGGCCGCCGTGCTCGCCCGGCAATGCGCCGTCGAGTTCATCTGGTGCGGCAACATGAAGCCCGCCTCGTACCCCGCGAAGTGGACGATGGAGCGGCTCGGCACCCCGTTCGGCGTGCTGCTGCACGGCGGTGATCTCCTCATTCTCCAGCACCAGGTCCATCAGTCGCTGCTCAAGCGAAGGACGGCCCGGGCGCTGCTTTCCTCCGCCGCGGTGCTGGTGGCCAACAGCCAGTGGACCCGGGAGCGGTGCCTCACGCTGCTACGCGAGCTGGAGATCGAGCCCGCCGACGATCAGGTGCAGGTCGTGCCTCTGGGCGCCGACCACGTCTTCTTCCGTCCCGGGGTGGATACCGCCGCCGCGCGGGCGCGCTACGGACTCGGCGAAGGTCGCTGGCTCCTGTCGGTCGCGCGTCTGGCGCGGCACAAGGGCATCGACGTCGCGCTCAGGGCGCTGGCCCTGCTGCGCGACCGGTATCCCGACTTGCGCTATGCCGTGGTCGGCACCGGCGAGGAGCGGGGCTCGCTCGAGGAGGAGGCCCGGCACCTCGGCGTCGGCGACCAGGTACGGTTCCTGACCGACGTCCCCGACCGCGACCTGCCGGCGATCTACAACTGCGCCGAGGTGTATCTCGGCGTGTCGCGGCTGATGGAGCAGCGGGTCGAAGGGTTCGGCATCTCGCTGGCTGAGGCCTCCGCGTGCGGTGTCGCGGTGGTCGCGGGGCGAAGCGGAGGCATTCCGGAGGCGGTGCGGGACGGGGAGACCGGACTCCTGGTTGACGCGGAAAGCGCCGACGCGGTGACCGAGGCGCTTCGCCTTCTCCTCGATGACGCCGCGCTCCGCGCCAGGTTCGGCGGGGCGGGCCGCCGCTCGGTGGAGACCTACTACAACTGGGACCGCGTCGCCGGCGACCTCGCCCGGATCGGGCACGGCTTCGCGGGCGCGGTCGCGAGGGAGGCGGTGTCCTGATGGTGCACCTGGTCACCCAGCCCTCCGCCGCCGACGAGTACGACAGCCAGTATCGCGCCTGGCTCGAGCAACACGGCCCCCGGGCGCTCGATCTGGACTGGCGGCTCACCCACCTCGAGTGGCGGCAGCGCGTGCTCCTCCGCCGCTATCCGCCCGAAGGCAAGCGCGTGCTCGATTTCGGCTGCATGGACGGCGTCTTCACGCTCCACCTCCAGCAGTCGGGCGCGCAGGCGGTGGGGTACGACATTTCCCCTGCGGCCGTCGCCCAGGCCAAACAGTTCCGCGGAACCTCCGCGCGGCCGGTGTTCACCACGCTGGCGCCGGGTCCGGGTCAGTTCGACCTCATCTACTGCAGTGAGGCGCTGGAGAACGTGGGGGTCGATTCGGCACTGGTGGGCGAGCTGGTGGGGTACCTGGCCCCCGGAGGCTCGGTGGTGGGGACCACCCCGATCGGCGAGGAAACGAGCGATCCGGACAAGCGGGGCATCTACGATCAGGCCCAGCTCAAGCGCGCCCTCTCACCCTACGGGCGGGTGCACGTCTTCCGCTACGCCCGCCGTCCGGTCCGCGATCGCCTGCCGTTCAGAAAGACCAAGGGCGGAAGTCTCTTCCTGTTTCAGGTCACGCCGCCGAATTCTCCGGACGTACGCTGATCGCGTGGGTGGGGCAGTTGAGCACGTACGCCCCGTCGATCGGCGACCAGGTCTGAACCGGGCTGTGCACCTCCGCCTTTCCTCGGGCGTCGAGACGGAAGACCGTCGGGGCCTGGACCACGCAGGCGCCGCATCCGACGCAGCGCTCGTCGTCCACCAGGACCCGCAGTTGCCGCGTGGGATGCATGCCGCGGGGCACCGCGTCGAGCGCCCCGCCCATGCCCTCGAGGGTCTGCGCGGTCGCGCGGTAGCCGGCCTCGAGCAGCTCCTCGTTGCGATCGAACGCGAACATGGAGATGTGCTCCACCCGGGGCTGCACCAGAATCAGCGGCGGCCCCTGCCAATCCCGGAGCTGACCCTCGATCTGCGTCTGCATCACGATCTCGAGCCCGCGGATGTAGGTCGCGGCGAAGCCCACGGTCTCGTCGGAGGAGCGCACGATGCTCGTCGCCGCGACGTTGACGGCCAGGATCGGGCCGGTCCCGAGCGACGCCGCGAGCCGCACCGGCAGGTTCTCCACCACCGCGCCGTCCACGTACGCGCGGCCGGCGATGATCCGCGGCGGGAAGATTCCCGGCAGCGCGCAGGACGCGACCACCGCGTCGGCCACCTTCGCATCGAGCAGGCCCGGGAGGCCCCACATCACCTGGATGCCGGAGTGGAGATCCGCGGTGTTGACCAGCAGGCGCCGCGGGAGATCGCGGAACGTGATGTCACCGACCAGGCTGCGAACCAGGACCTCGAGCGGCTCGCGGCGGTAGAGCGCCGGGGCCATCAGGCGGCGAAGCGCGACGTCCGCATGCGCCACCTGGAAGATGTCGCGCCGCCGGACGCCGCGGGCCCGCTCCTCCATCTGCCGGAGCGGCACGCCCGCGGCCCACGCCGCCCCGATGAGCGAGCCGATGCTCGAGCCCACCACCAGGCTCGGCACCAGGCCCCGCTCCTCGAGGGCACGGAACACACCGATGTGGGCCAGCCCCTTGAGGCCGCCGCCGCTGAGCACCAGTGTGAAGGGTCGGTGTGGGCCCACTCGCTTGCCCCGGCTGAGGTCGCCTGCGTAACGTACGCCCCGAGAATTTGCAAGAATCGTGCGCCGAACGCCGTAAGGTGGGACGGTGCAACACGGTGCGCGGTTCCCGCCTGCAGTGGTAACCCAGGTCACGGGACGGATATGCTGCGAGGGGTGCTGCTCACCCGGTTCCGCCGGGACCGGTTCTTCCAACTGGGACTCTTCCTCGTCGGCGGGGTCGTCCTCGCCGCCCTGTTGGCGCCGTGGCTGGCCCCCTTCGACCCCGTGACCGGCGACCTGCGGAACGCCTACCTGCTGGAGCCGGGAGGACGCTACCTGCTCGGAACCGACACACAGGGACGAGACGTGCTGAGCCGGGTGCTTTACGGCGCCCGGCTCTCGCTGTCGGTCGGTCTCATCTCGCAGACGGTGGCGGTCACGTTCGGTGTGGCCCTGGGCCTCGTGGCCGGCTACTACGGCCGCTGGGTGGACGCACTGGTCATGCGCCTGGCCGACATCACGCTGGCTTTCCCCACGCTGCTGCTCCTCATCGCCGTCGCCGCGGCCGTGCGGCCCTCACTGCCGGTGGTCTTCGTGGTGATCGGCGTGGTCGGCTGGGCGGGCATGGCGCGCCTGGTCCGCGGCCAGGTGCTCGTGCTCAAGCGCTCCGAGTTCGTGCTCGCCTCCCAGGCGCTCGGCGCACTCGACCGCCGGGTGCTGTTCCGCCACCTCCTGCCCAACGTGCGGACCCAGGTGATCATCGCCACCACGCTCGGCATCGCCGGCGCCATCATGGCCGAGGCGGCGCTGTCGTTCGTCGGGCTCGGCGCGCAGCCGCCGACGCCGAGCTGGGGGGCGATGGTGGCGGACGGGCGCGACCTGCTGCGGGTGGCGCCCTGGGTGACGTTCGCGCCGGGGCTCGCGATCGGCATGGCCGTGCTGGGATTCAATCTCGTGGGCGACGCGCTCCGTGAGATGTACGACCCGAGACTGCGAAGGGAGCCGTGAGGGCCGAGCCGCCGGGATACGATGTGGCCGCGCTCCGGGCGGCCGAGTTTCCCTGGACGTCGGACACCATCTACCTCAACCACGCCAGCATCGGCCCGCTGCCCGAGCGCACCCGGCTCGTGCTGGAGGAGTTCAACCGGCGCCGCGCGGCGCCGTACCTGCTGCCCGACCGCGAGCTGTTCGCCATGCTCGCCGACACCCGCGGCAAGATCGCCCGGCTGGTCGGCGCCTCGGCGGAGGAGATCGGGCTCACCGTCAATACCGGTTTCGGGATCGGTATGGCGGCGCGCGCGCTGCCGCTCGAGCCGGGCGACATCGTGCTGGTGAGCGACAAGGAGTTCCCGGCGAACGTCTATCCCTGGCTCCGGCTCAAGGATCGCAACGTCAGCATGGAACTCGTGCCCACGACGTCCCAGGGGTGGCCCGACGAGGCCCGGCTGCTGGAGCGGCTCCGTGATCCGCGGGTGCGGGTGCTCGCCGTGTCCCTGGTGCAGTTCAGCACCGGCTACCTGGTGGACCTCGACCGCCTCTCGGCCGCGACCCGCGAGACCGGCGCGTTTCTCGTGGTGGACGCGATTCAGGGCGTCGGGCAGCTGCCGGTGGATCTCTCGCGCACGCCGGTGGACGTGCTGGCGTGCGGCGGTCAGAAGTGGCTGCTCTCGCCCTGGGGATCGGGATTCGTCTACGTCCGGCGGAGCCTGATCGGACGCCTCGACCCGGCGATCACGGGGTGGCTCTCGTTCGAGGGCACCGACGATCTCACCCGTCTCACTCGCTACGACGCCACCCTGAGGTCCGACGCCCGCCGCTTCGAGCTGATGACGCTTCCCTACCAGGACTTCGCCGGGCTCAACGCCTCGCTCGAGCTGCTGCTGGACACCGGCATCGATCGCATCCGGGACCACATCCGGACGCTGCACGCGCCGATCGTCGAGTGGGCCGAGCGGAGCGGGGCGCCGATCGTCTCGCCGCGGGGCGCGAGCGCGTCGGGCATCCTCTGCGTCGCGCCGGACAACGTGCGCGAGCTCCACCGGCGGCTCAAGGCGGCCCGCATCGTCTGCAGCCTTCGCGAGGGGGCGATCCGCCTCAGTCCCCACTGTTACAACACCATCGCCGAGATGGAGCGGGTCGCGCACGCGCTCGCCGGCGACTGACCGATGCGGGTGGCCTTCCTCGCGGCGCTCTTTCCCGTCCGCTCCGACATACCCTTTCTCAATCAGATCGTCGGTCTCATCGAGCGGGGCCACCAGGTGGACGTGTACGCCGACGGCCCCCAGCCCGGCGGGCCGTTCCATCCCGACGTCGGGCGACTCGGGCTCCAGGCGCGCACCAGGTACCCGCCGCGCTGGCCGGAGTCCCGCCTCCAGAGGTGCCGCGCGGCCGCCCGGACCGTGCTGGCCCACGGCGGCGCGGAGCGCCGGACGCTGCTGCGCACACTCGACCCGGCGCGCTTCTGGCACCGCGCCTGGACGCTGGACCAGCTGCGCCGCACCGAGCGCTTCCTGCCGGTCCGGCCCTACGACATCTGCTATTGCGCTTTCGGCATGGATGCGCCGCACGCCCTGCGCCTGCGGCGGCTCGGCGTGCTGGGCGGGGAGCTGGTCGTGGCCTTCCGGGGTGCCGATACGACGAAGTACGTTGCTCGACGAGGACGGCGGGTGTACGCCCGCACGTTTCGCCACGCCCGACTCCTGCTTCCGGTGTGCGACTTCCTCGGGCGCCGCCTGGTCGAGCTGGGCGCCCCTCCCGATCGGGTGGTGGTTCACCGCACCGGCATCGACCTGCGCCGCTGGCCGTACCGCGAGCGCCGGCCGCCCGGGAACGGACGCCTTCGGCTGGTGACGGTCGGCCGGCTGGTGGAGAAGAAGGGCATCGAGTACGTGCTGCGCGCGATGCGCATGCTGCGCGACCGTGGCATGGACGTGGAGTACCGCGTCCTGGGTGACGGCCCCCGGCACGGCGCGCTCGCCGCGCTCGTGGCCCTGCTCGGGCTCGGAGATCGGGTCGAGCTGCGGGGGCGCGGCAGCCAGGCGGAAGTGGTGGAGGCGCTCCAGGGCTCCGACCTTCTGGTGGCCGCGAGCGTGACCGCGGCCGATGGCGACGGAGAGGGAATTCCGAACGTGCTGAAGGAGGCGATGGCGTCGGGGCTTCCGGTGGTCGGGACCCGCCACGCCGGGATCCCCGAGCTGGTCGAGGACGGCGTCTCCGGTCTACTCGTCCCCGAGCGCGACGAGCAGGCGCTCGCCGACGCCCTCGAGCGACTGGCGGGAGAGCCGGCGCGGTGGGCCGCCATGGGACGGGCCGGCCGCCGCACCATCGAGGCGCACTATGACATTGACCGCCTGAACGACCGGCTCGCCGGTCTTCTGGAAGGTCTGATCCGACCGGAGGCACGATCCCGATGACC
>JACDHV010000357.1 GCA_013820855.1 Gemmatimonadales bacterium
CACGTGTGCGATCACCGGATGAAGGCAGCGGTAGGCGCCCCCACCCTCGACCATGAGACGGCGCTCCGCCAGCGCGTCGCAGATGGCGGCGGCGTGCAGCCGCGAGATGCCGTGCACGTGGGACAGCACCGCGGGCCGGCAGCCCGGTCCTCCGGCGACCGCGACCGTGATCAACACCTCGCCCAGCTCCCTGGGCAGCCGGTCCACCTGCTCGGCAATGACGTCGTGCACGGTTTGGGAAACGGGGAACTCCCTTCCCGTCTCGAGGGCCGAGGGGGCCGCCGTCCATTCGCCGCTCTGCTCGTCGGCCGCGAGCAGCCCCTGCACGAACATGGCCTTGATCAACTCGAAGATGTAGAACGGATTTCCGCCCGTGATGCGATAGATGCGGCGGGCGAAGCGGCGCGCACCGGTCGGTGTGCTCACGTGGCCCATCTCCCGGACCAGCCGCCACACCTCCTCCTCGTCGAGACCCGAGAGCGCGATCGTCTCCGCGCCGGCCTTGGCACGGAGGGTCCGGCAGAGTCTGGCGGCAGGCGCGTCGCGCTCCAGCTCCCCCAGAGTGACCGTACCCAGCCAGAGCAGGGGAGAACCCTCCAACCGCCGGGCGAGGAACTGGATCAGCTTGCAGCTGTCCTCATCGCACCACTGCAGATCGTCCACCGAGATCACCACCGGCCGCTCGGCAGCGAGCGAGGCGATGAGCTGCGCGATGCCTTCGTACAGGCGCCAGGCATCCGTGGGATCGGCACCCGGCTCGGGCTCCGCGAGACCGGGGAACCGCTGCCGCAGCTCGGGCAGGAGCCTCGCCGATTCGGTGAGCCATTCGGGGTCGGTCCCGGCCAGGCCGGGCGCCTCCATGGCCCCCCGGAGCGCCTCGACGATGGGCGTGAACGGCACCGCGGCGGTCGCGTCGTAGCCACGCCCCCTCAACACCGTGACGCCGTCTGCCACCACGGTCCGGAGAAACTCTTCCACCAGTCGAGACTTCCCGATGCCCGCCTCGCCCTCGACCAGCACGATCCTTCGGACGCCTTTCGCCGCGTCCTTCCAGGCTTTCACCAGGGTGTTCCACTCCTCCTCGCGACCGATGAGGCTGGCCTCGAACGACGCCGCCCGGGCGTACCACTCGTCGCTGACGGGGCGCGGCGCCTGCGCAGCCTCGGTCTCGATGCGGTGGCCCAGGGCGATCAGGGCTTGGGATGGCTCGCAGCCGGTCTCCCGCAACAGCAGGGTCCGGTACTCGACGAGCCTGCTCAGTGCCGCGCCCCGATCCCCGCCGAGGTATCTCGCCTCGATCGCCACCCGGGCGGCTTCCTCGGAGAGGTGGTCGCAGGCCAGCCACCGGTCGGCCCGCTCCGCCGCCTCCCGCCAGCGGCGCCGATCCATCGCGTCCCGGGCCAGGGCACCGAGGACTCCGGTGTAGCGCCGGAGCAGGCTCTCTCGAGTCTCCGCGATCCAGTCGTCGAACCGGGGTGCGTGCCGGATGGAGAACCCCGCCAGGAAGCGCGGAATGTCGATCGCGGCGGCGGCCTCGGGGTCCGGCTCCGCCTTTACGACGAACTCCGCGACGTCACAGCGCAGCGGCTGGGCTAGCTCGACCACCTGGCGGTCGCAGCGAACCACGTCGCCCAGCGAAGTCCGGACCTGCTTGAGGACCTGGCGCAGGGAGGCGCGCGCCTCCGCCTCGGGCGACTCGCCCCAGAGGAGATCGGCGAGCGCTTCGCGTGAATGGGGACGCGGCTCGAGCGTGAGATAGGCGAGGAGGGCGATGGCTTTGGCACCGGGCTGCGGCATGATTCGCTCTCCGTCGGGACGCGCGACGGAGGGAGATCCGATCAAGGTCAGCCTGGCAGCGGTCACTCGATTGCCTTCGGTGGGTCAGAGGCAGAACGTACGTCCGATTCACGGAATGGCAATAGGGATTCACGCGAAATTCACGCGCATGTCCGACATTGCTTCCAGTTCATTCGCCGTTCCCGTGGCCAGCACAACACTTCGGAGGGTACCATGGACAGCTCCAAGAGCCAGTTCCGCATCGACTTGACTCCCGAGCAGAAGAACAAGGTCCGCAACGCCATCGGGAAGGATGCCGAGGCGGTCGAGCTTTCCGTCGAAGAGCTGGAGGAGAGGATCGCCCCGCGGTCGAAGAACCTCTAGCC
>JACDHV010000172.1 GCA_013820855.1 Gemmatimonadales bacterium
CTCTTCGATGCAGGACTGCATCTCGCGAGTGGGCTGCATGGTAGTCTGATGCGCCATCTGAGGAATCCTTTCGCTGAGAAGATCAGAGCGATATGTCGGCGGGTGGCACGTTCGCCCGAACGCTGACAGCCCGCTGTGATGTCAACCACACGTCAAGAAGTCTAAATCCCCTGGGGTGGTGGCTCTCCCGGCGCCCCGCCCGCGCGCCAGACGGCCGGGGCGTCGCCTGGTAACGCAAATGCCGATTCCATAGTGGAATCGGCATTTGCGTGGCGATCGGGGCGCCCGGATTTGAACCGGGGACCTCCTGCTCCCGAAGCAGGCGCGCTAACCGGGCTGCGCTACGCCCCGTGACAGAGAGGCGTGAATGTAATCGGACGACTGCCGTTTGGCAGCCCTGAGTCCGGAAGGCCCTTTGGGGCGGACTTGTTGCCGGGCCCGGCGCAGCACAGTCTTCGTCTCGTGTCGGTCTCCTTTCTCGAACGGTCCAGACGGTGGTGCGCGGCTGGCTCGCAGCGAAGCGCGGCTGGCGAGGCTCGGTAGAGGAGATCGACGCCCGGCTGGCAGTTGGCCGATCCCTCGATGCAGTTGCTCGCCGAGACGGCCCGAGCGCGGCTCGCCGCGGGCCTGGGTGGGCACGACCGGGCCATCGAGCTGCTGGAAAGGTCGCGGGCGAGAGGCATGGCAAGGCCCCCGGCCGGAAACGACATGCACTCCGATCCGTTCTACGACGGGTTGCGAGCCCATCCCAGTTTCGAGCGGATCGATCGCGGAGAATGACCGGTCGGCGAAGTCCCTCACATCCTGGCGATCTTAGCGGAGCCGGCCCTCACCCGAGTCGGCGGTGACGCCCCGCGCTCGCGGGTTACCGCGGCGTCCAGCTCGGATGCGCGGTGAATAGCCCGTCCACGACGCCGATCTGGTACGCCAGCGCCAGTCCGAAGCCGAGACTGAGGATGCCCGATGCCACCCGGAGCCGCTGCGGGAGCCTGGGAAAACGCGCGCCGGCGTACACCAGCGGGGAGGCGAGGGCAGCCGTGATGAGCATCATCCCCACGATGGTCCCGACGCCGAAAAGCAGCAGGTACAGGACAGACCACGCGGTCCTGCCGATGGTCGCCAGCACCAGCAGCGCCACCGCCGCCGAGCCGGCGAGACCATGCACGACACCCACGATCAGCGGCCGTGCCACGTGATACAGACCGAGCCGTCCGAGCCTCCGGTCGAGCCGTCCGAGGGAGGTCTCCTCGGGGCCATGCGGGTGCGCCTCCGGATAGTGCCGGTGCGCGTGGGTGTGGACGTAGTCGCCGTGTGCGTGGGGATGCGCATGCGCGGTGCCCGGAGCGACCTTCATCGGTGTCACGGACTCGGTGATTCGCTGGAGCACGCCGGTCAGGTTCAGCGTCCCCAGCAGGATGAGCATGGCGGCCACCGACAGCTCCAGTGAGAGGCCGACCCTCGCGGGGATGACCCACCCGAGCAGGATGATGCCGGTTCCGACCGCCAGGATCGTCAACGTGTGGCCCACACCCCAGAGGATCCCGATCATGGCCGCGCTTGCGATGGTCCGGTGCCGGGAAACGATGGTCGTCACCGCGATGACGTGGTCGGGATCGGTCGCGTGCCGCATGCCGAGAAAGAACCCCAGGACGGACACTGCCAGAAGGCTCGTCACGGGGCGCCGGTCACCGCGGCACCGCGAGCCGCCGACCGGCCGGCCTCGAGCGGCCCCAGCAAATCGGTCATCCCGGCGCCGGTCTTCGCCGAAAGTCCGAGAACCACCATGCCCGGGCGAACCGACTGGATATTGAACATCGCGGCGTCCCAGTCGAACCCCGCCGCCTCGGCCAGCTCGCCTCGAGCGCCACGGTGAAAGAACTCGACGAACTCGTCTCCCACTTCGGAGGCGAGGAATGGGTTGTAAAGCTTCACCCTGGGAGTCCAGGGAATGGCACCGCTCAGCAGGTCTTCGATGCTGGGCTGGGTGGCCGCCGTCATCGCAATGGTGTCGCCGTCGCAGCCCAGACCGGCGGTCAGCCACAGAATGGCGACTTCCGCGCTCGTCGGTTGCACGCTCGGCGCCACGACGGGTGGGGGTGTGAGAGGCACAGTAGTCTCCGGACCTTCGGGGCGCTTCAATTCTAAGCTAGCACCTTCCGAAGGATCGGACAGCAGGCCGCTTACTGTGGCCCCCGACTCGCGCCGTGCTTGTGCACTAGATCGAACTCTGGTATAGTCGCCGTATGTGCAGTCGATGCGGGTGCCTGACGGACGCGGCCGACGAGGTGGCCGTGCGCCCCGCCATCGTCGAGGGAGTGCTCGAGGCGGGCCTGCTGCTGCTGCTGGCCGAGAAGGACGGCTACGGCTACGACCTGGCCGGCGAGCTGACCCGGCGCAGCCTCGTGCCGTCCGCGGCTCCTGCCGCCCGAGTGTACGAGGCGCTGCGGCGGCTCGAGGCCGATGGGGCCGTGGCGAGCCGGGAGGAGCAGAGTCCCGACGGGCCCGACCGGCGCAGGTATCGGCTCATGCCGGCAGGCCGGGAGCGCCTCGATCGCTGGGCCGAATCGCTGCGGCAGGCGGAGCGCAGTCTTCATCGGCTGCTGCACGTCTACGACGCTCGCCGGACCGGGGGTCGGCACCCGAGCGGCTAGTCACCATCTGTCCTTCCCGCTCTTGTCTCGGGGTCGGGGCGCAGTCCGCGATCCTTCCTCAGCAGGGCCGTCCCTTCGATCCGTCGGTCGATACTATGCCTGCTCTACGACACATCCCCCATCGGCGAGGCAGGTGCCGTCGGTCGGCGGCCGGGTGGTCCCGCGGCGGCATTCTCGCGGTGCTCTTCGTAGTGCTCTTCACCGACACGAGGCTTCGCGCCCAGCAAACGCCCGCTCCGGCCGACCGGGATACGACGAAGCCGCAGGTGGTGGACCCCGTGACCGTCACCGGGCGATCCGACGACCTGATCGGACTCGCGGCCACGGCCTCCGAGGGGCGGGTGGGCTCGGTGGATCTGCTGCGCCGGCCAATCACCCGCGAGGGCGAGCTGCTGGAGACGGTGCCCGGGCTCATCGTCACCCAGCACTCGGGGGATGGAAAGGCGAACCAATACTTTGTCCACGGCTTCAACCTCGACCACGGCACCGACTTCCAGACCCGAATCGAGGGGATGCCGGTGAACATGCCCTCCCATGCGCACGGGCAAGGCTACACCGACCTCAACTTCCTGATTCCCGAGCTGGTGGACCATCTGGACTACCGCCTCGGCGTCTATCACACCGAGCTGGGCGACTTTGGGAGCGCGGGCGGGGCCGAGTTCCACCTGGTGCGATCGCTGCGCCGTCCGTTCGGCACCCTCGGTGTAGGCGAGAACGGGCTGGCGCGGCTGGCCGCTGGCGGCTCCACCGCGGTGGGAGGTGGGGATCTCCTGGCCGGCGGCGAGGTGAAGACCTACGACGGGCCCTGGGACGTGGCGCAGGAGATCCGGAAGCTGAGCGGCGTGGCGCGATACAGCCGGGATCGCGGGGCGTCGCGTTTCTCGATCCTCGGCCTGGCCTATCACAACAGGTGGAACGCGTCGGATCAGGTCCCGGTTCGCGCCGTCGAGAGTGGGCTGATCGGACGTTTCGGGCAAATCGATTCCACCGACGGCGGACACACGCAGCGCTACAGCCTGTCGGGCGCGTGGCGTCATGTCGGGACCAGTTCGGTGCAGGACGTGCAGCTCTTCGGCATCTACTCCGACCTCAGCCTCTTCTCCAATTTCGAGTTTTTTCTCAACGATCCCGCCCGCGGCGACCAGTTCAACCAGCGCGAACAACGCATCGTGATCGGGGGCAACGCCAGGCATGTGCAGGAGACCGGCGCGCTCGGCGTGGTGCAGCTGCTCAAGGTCGGAATGCAGACCCGCGCCGACTTCATCAATCCGGTCGGGCTCCACCGCACGCGGGCCCGGACCCGGGTCGGCACGGTGCGCCAGGACGATGTCACGGAATGGGCTGGCGGGATGTTCGTCGAGGCGGAATCGCGGTGGCGACGGTGGTTCCGCAGCGTCGTCGGAGTGCGTGGAGACGCCTACGCTTTCAACGTTCGGGCCAACATCCCCGCGAATACGGGCTCCAGGACAGCCGGCATCGTGAGTCCGAAGATGTCACTGATCTTCACGCCCTCGGCCTCGAGGGAGCTCTACCTGAGCGGCGGCTTCGGCTTTCACAGCAACGACGCGCGGGGCACCACGATCACGGTGGATCCCGAGACCGGCGAGCCGGCGGAGCAGGTGGATCCGCTGGTGCGCTCGCGTGGGGCGGAGGTCGGGGTTCGCGCGACGCCGGTACCGGGATGGCAATCCACGCTTTCCCTGTGGGCGCTCGGGCTCGACAGCGAGTTGCTGTTCGTCGGTGATGCGGGGCTCACGGAGCCCTCTGCGGCCAGCCGGCGCCGGGGCATCACCTGGGCCAACTTCTACCGCCCGGTGCCCGAGCTGGCGCTCGACTTCGACGTGTCGTTCGCCCGCGCGAGGTTCTCCGGCGTCGCCGCGGGAGAGGACAGAATTCCCGGCTCACTCGAGAATGTGGTGGCGGCCGGCGCCACCTGGAGCACGCCACGCCCGGGTATCTTCGGCGCCATCAGGCTGCGGCATTTCGGCTCCTATCCCCTGATCGAGGACAACAGCGTCCGGGCCACCGCCACGACGCTGGTCAACGCCGAAGCGGGATGGCTGTTCCACCGCGGGATCCGGCTGCGAATGAATCTGCTGAATGCGCTCGACGCGCGCGACTTCGACATTCAGTATTACTATGCCTCCCGCCTCCCGGGCGAACCCACCGAAGGCGTGAACGACCTGCACTTCCACCCGGTCGAGCCGCGGCACGTGCGCCTGTCCTTGAGCTGGGGGCTGTGACGGGCGCGATTGAATGCCGCCGCGCGGGTCAGCCGCGGGGAGTGACCGACCTCGCTCCGCTGAAGGACTCGACGTAGGGCTCGAAGTCGGGATAATAGGGAAGCTCGAACGGCTCGACGAAGCGCCGGCAGGCCTCGATCTCCTCGGCCGCGACTAGGTCTTTCCACCGGTCCACCTGGACCGCCGCCGGGCGGCGCACCGAGTAGGTCAGGTCGTCGCTTCTGGTGTTCGTCTTCCGGATCTCACGCAGCGCTCGGGCATTCCAGGTCAAACCCATCGATCCGTAGAGCTCCTCGAACCGCGCCGCGGGGTCGCCGCAGAGCCACTCGTACGCGACGATGAGCCTGCCGTTGTCGGCCCTCGTCTGCCGGTGAATGACGTGGACCGTGGCCGCCCAGAGGGCGCCGGCTCGCTCCCAGAAGCTCTCGGCGGATCGAATGAGGTCCACGAACGGACCCAGGTGATCGGCCACGAGGCGCGGGTTCTCCAGGAGGGCGGCAGGATTCGGCTCCCAGCCCAGCCGTCGCCAGCTGGCGAACTGCCCGCACGGGTGGCGCAGGACGACCAGTTGCCGGGCCTCGGGAAAGTTGGCGCTGAACCACGCAAGGTTCAGATTGGCGAAGACCAGCTTGAGGAGGACGTGGCGTCGGCGAAGAAACAGGGAAGGGAATCGCTCCCCGAGCGCGCGACCTGGACCGCGGAAGGGCGCCAGCAGCGGCCCCGGGTCCTCCCGCATCGTGAAGGCGGTCGCGAGCTCGCCGGCGCAGGCCCGGCTCATGAGGCGGCGGTACGCGGGGTCGTCGTGCTCGGCCGTCAGGTAGAGGTTGATGAACCGCCGTTCCGCCTCGGGCACCCGGTCGTAGTTGTCCGGCTCGCGATAGTAGGTGAACCCGGGGGCGAAGGAGAGACACTTGGCCAGCCAGCTGGTGCCGCTGCGCGGAAAGCCCACGACGATGACGCAGCGGCGCTCTGCCATAGGGTGTCGAACCCTCGGTTGCCGTTGGAGCCGATGCTGCTGGGGGGAAGAGAAAAAGCGAGACTTACGGTCGATGGTCTCGCTCTGATCTACTGGTTGGTGATGCGCCCTGAGGGACTCGAACCCCCAGCCTTTTGATCCGTAGTCAAATGCTCTATCCAATTGAGCTAAGGGCGCATGCCGATGGGCGGTACAAGACTCGAACTTGTGACCTCCACGATGTCAACGTGGCGCTCTAACCAACTGAGCTAACCGCCCCTGCGAGGGCGGAACGGCGGTAGGGCGGTAGGGCGGAAACGCTCGATCGAGGCGTCTAGCCCGCTCTCGGAGCACCGTTCCGCCGTTCCGCCGTACCGCCGTTCCGCCGTAATAGCGGGGGTGGGATTTGAACCCACGACCTCCGGGTTATGAGCCCGGCGAGCTACCAGACTGCTCCACCCCGCGACGTTGTTCCTGCCACCACATTCCTGCCTCGACGTTCCTGCTGTCCCACTGCCCGGCCGTTCAGAGCGGGAAACGGGACTCGAACCCGCGACCCCAACCTTGGCAAGGTTGTGCTCTACCAACTGAGCTATTCCCGCGAGCGCTGGGATAATCTAACCGAACCGATCCCGGAGTTCTACCGCGCACCCACGATTCCCGTCACCACTGTCCGTCTGCCCCGCCGCCCCGCTCGAGCCCCTTGCAAGCCCGATTCAAGACCGATTCTAGTGGAGGCGAGGGGGATCGAACCCCTGACCTCGTGAATGCCATTCACGCGCTCTCCCAACTGAGCTACGCCCCCTATTATATTGTCGCGCCCTCGGGCGCCGCGGCAGCACGAAAACCTAGCCGTCGGGAGCGTGAGCGTCAAGCGCATCCTCTGCGCCGCGATGAGGATATACTGGGATCATGAGAAAGAAGAAGACCGGGGGGCAGGAGCAGCCGAAACGCCCCTCCCAGCGTCCCGCCGACACCTCGTCCGAGCCCCTGTCCGCCGATCTCACGACCGCGGAAATCCTGGCCCACACGCCCCCCTCCCGGCCCCGAAAGCCCCGGAAGCACGAGTCCGCCACCAGTCTCGGCGTCTACGACGCGGACCGCGACAGCCTCGACCAGTACCTGTACGAGGTCAGCAAGACGCCGCTGCTCACGGCCCAGCAGGAGGTCGCGATCGCGCGCAAGGTGCGCGTGGGAGACGAGGAGGCGATGCAGGAGCTGGTGAAGCGCAACCTCCGGTTCGTCATCTCGGTCGCCAAGAAATACCAGA
>JACDHV010000173.1 GCA_013820855.1 Gemmatimonadales bacterium
CGTGCGCGGCACCGATGCGATGGCATCGGTCGCACCCGACCTCACCCACCTCGCCAGCCGGCAGACGCTGGGAGCGGGAACGATCCCGAACACCCGCGGCTATCTCGGCGGCTGGATCGCCAATCCTCAGGCGATCAAGCCCGGCAACCGGATGCCTGCCATGCCGATGGATGGCCCTGACCTCCAGGCGCTGCTGGCGTATCTGGAGACCCTCCGATGACGGAATTCGTGGTCGCGGAAGCGCGGGCCGCCGCCGCCCCCACGAGCGAGCGGCTCTGGCGCACCTGGGACACACCGCCGGGAATCATCGGCTGGTTCAGCGCGGTGAACCACCGGGTGGTCGGCCTGCGGTTCATCGTCACGGCGCTGCTGTTCTTCCTGATCGGCGGGCTGGAGGCGCTCGCGATGCGCACCCAGCTCGCCCGGCCCGAAGCGGGGCTCATCCCGCCCGAGCTGTACAACCAGATCATGACGATGCACGGCACCACGATGATGTTCTTCTTCGCCGTGCCGGTGATGGAAGGGCTGGGCATCTACTTCGTGCCGCTCATGCTGGGGGCGCGGGACATGCCGTTCCCCCGGATGAACGCGCTCGGCTACTGGATCTACGTGATCGCCGGCGTCACCCTCTACTGGGGGTTCCTGACCGGACAGGCCCCCGAGGCCGGGTGGACCGCCTATCCGCCCCTCAGCCAGCAGGAGTATCTGCCCGGCCTCGGCATGGACATCTGGGCGACGGCGATCACGTTCCTGGAGATCTCGGCCCTGCTCGCCGCGGTCGAGCTGGTCGTGCTGATCCTCAAGCAGCGCGCGCCGGGCATGTCGGTGAACCGGATGCCGCTGTTCGTCTGGGCGATTTTGGTGATGTCGTTCATGATCATCTTCGCGATGCCCGCCGTCATGCTGGGCAGCGTGATGCTCGCGCTCGACCGTCTGGTGGACGCCAACTTCTTCGACCCCTCGGCCGGCGGGCATCCGCTCCTGTTCCAGCACCTCTTCTGGTTCTTCGGACATCCCGAGGTCTATATCATCTTCGTGCCCGCGCTGGGCATCGTCTCCTCGGTCCTGCCGGCCTTCGTGCGGCGCGAGATCGTGGGCTATACCGCGCTGGCCGTGGCCACGGTGCTCATCGGATTCGTGAGCTTCGGGCTGTGGGTCCATCACATGTTCACGACCGGCGTTCCGCTGCTGGGCGCCGGCTTCTTCGCGGCGGCGAGCACGATCATCGCCATCCCGAGCGGGATCCAGATCTTCGCCTGGCTGGCCACGATCTGGAGCGCCCGCCGGATCGTGTGGAGCACGCCACTCCTCTTCGTGATCGGCTTCGTCATCCTGTTCACCCTGGGCGGGATCACCGGCGTCATGGTGGCGTCGGTGCCGCTCGACTGGCAGGTCCACGACACCTACTTCGTCGTGGCCCACTTCCACTACGTGCTGATCGGCGGCGCCGTCTTCCCGCTCTTCGCCGCGCTGTACTACTGGTTTCCCAAGGTGACCGGACGCATGCTCGACGAACGGCTGGGCAAGTGGAACTTCTGGCTGATGTTCATCGGGTTCAACATCGCGTTCTATCCCATGCACCACCTGGGGTTCGCAGGCATGCCCCGGCGGATCTACACCTATCTTCCCGGCACCGGCTGGCAGGATCTCAACCTGCTCGCGACGATCGGCGCGTTCCTGATCGCCCTGAGCGCGGCGTTCTTTCTCCTGAACGTCGTGCGGAGCCTGCGGAACGGTGCGGTCGCGGGGAACAATCCCTGGGGCGCGCCCACGCTGGAGTGGGCGACTCCGTCCCCGCCGCCGCCCTACAACTTCGCGGCGATTCCCTCGGTGCGGAGCCGCGACCCGCTCTGGAGCCAGGCCGAGCTGGCCGACGCCGAGCCTGGTGCGGGCGACCCGCCGCACCCGGACGCGGAGCCACTCGTCGTCGAGCTGCGGGACGACCGCCGCGAGACGGTCGGCACCTCGACGCTCGACGGCGTGCCCGAGAGCCGGATCGTCCTCACGACGCCGTCTCTGTGGCCGCTGCTGGTGGCGCTGGCGATCGGGCTCACCTTCATCGGCGCCATGGTGACCCTTTGGCTCGTCCCGGTCGGCGCGTTCCTCACCTTCGTGGGGCTCGCCGCGTGGCACTGGCCCTCGAACCGCGGGTACGAGCTGTGAGCACCACCGTCATTCCTGCGCAAGCATTGCCGGTTCTCCTCACCGGCCCCAAGGCGCCGCTCTGGTGGGCGTTCGTGCTCTTGCTCGGCATCGAGTCGGTCGTGTTCGGCGGGCTGATCACCAGCTACTTCTATCTCAAGCAGGCTTCCTCCAACTGGCCGCCCGCGGGGCTCGACCACCCCGAGCTCCTCCTGCCCACGCTCAACACCCTGGTGCTCATCGCGAGCAGCGCCGCGATGTTCTACGGCGACCGCAGCATCAAGCGTGGATCCCAGACCGGACTCAAGATCGGCCAGACCACGGCGCTGGTCCTCGCCCTCGTCTTCCTCACGGTCAAGTACATCGAGTACAGCGGGCTCCCCTACGACTGGTCGACCCACGCCTACGGCTCGATGGTCTGGACCATGAGCGGGTTCCATGCCGCGCACGTCATGACGGTCGTGCTGAAGGGTCTGGTGGTCGAAGCGCTGGTGTGGAAGGGGTACTTCACACCCCAGCGCAGGTTGGGTGTGCAGGTGAACGGGCTCTACTGGCATTTCGTGGTGGTGGTGTGGATTCCGCTCTACTTCACGATCTACTGGTCGCCACGACTGTTCTGAGAGGGGAGAGCACCGAGTGACCGCAGTAGGCACCGCCCGGGAGCGCCGGGAGACTCCTCGCATCGGCATGCCGGCCCTCTGGTTCGGGATGCTGGGCGGCATCATTGCGTGGGCCGTGGGGTTCAGCGTGAGCTATCCGCTGTCGGCGGGATGCAGCGGGGCGGCCTCGGTTGCTGTCTGGGCGGTGGCGGCCGCGACCCTGCTGCTCACGGCCGCCGCGACGCTCACCGCCTGGCGGAACTGGCAGGCGGTCCGGGACACCTCGGAGACGGGTAGCGGCGGCTGGCCCGGACGAGTCGCGTTCATGTCCTTTGCCGGGGCGCTTCTGAGCGGCGGTGCGCTGCTGCTCGCGCTGGCTCACGCGGTGCCGCTGTTGCTGCTCGAGCCCTGCGTGCTGACATGATACATACCGGCCATCCACCGTCGCCGTCGCATATCTGGACCGCCTGGAACTGGGAGCCGCTGATACTGATCGGCCTCACGACCGCGGCCGTGGCCTACGCCGTGGGCGTTCGCCGGCTGTGGCACCGGACCGGCGGGCGGGGCGCGCGGCCCCGGGAGTGGGTGGCCTACGGGGTCGGCATGCTGACGCTGTTCGTCGCGCTGGTCTCGCCCCTGGACGCGCTGGGCGGCGCGCTGTTCTCGGCGCACATGCTGCAGCATCTCCTGCTCGTCCTCGTGGCCGCGCCGCTGCTCGTGCTCGGCCGGCCCGACCGGTTCCTGCTCTGGGCGCTGCCGCGGGAGGGCCGCCGCCGCGTCGGCCGCCTGTGGCGACGAGCCAGGCTGGTGCACGTGGCGTGGAGGGTCCTGACCATTCCGCTCGTCGCCTGGCTGCTCCATGCGGTCGCGCTGTGGCTGTGGCACGCGGCGATCTTCTACGAGGCGGCGCTCCGAAGCGATCCGGTGCACTCGCTCGAGCACGCCAGCTTCCTGGGCACCGCGCTCCTCTTCTGGTGGGTCGCCATTCCGCGCCGGACCGGTTCCGCGGCATACCCCATCGGAGTTCTGCTCGTCTTCGCCACGATGATGCACAGCGGCGTGCTCGGCGCGCTCATCACCTTCGCCGAGACGCCGTGGTACCCCGCCCACCTCGAAGGGGCCAGGCTGTGGGGGCTGACGCTGCTGGAGGATCAGCAGCTGGCCGGGTTGGTGATGTGGGTGCCGGCCGGTTTCGTCTACCTCCTCACCGCCGCACTCCTTCTGCTCGCCTGGCTCGAGCCCGGAGCCACGCGCCGACCGGCGCTGAGGTCCAGCCGCGTCGCGCTGGCGGCCGGAGGGGTCGTCGGGGCGGGCCTGCTGGCCGGCTGCAGCGAAGTCCGTCGGGAGCATTCGGCGGCGCGGGTGGTGGTGGCCGGCGGAGACGCGGCCGCCGGCCGCGAGGCACTCCAGGGCTTCGGTTGCGTCGCCTGCCATTCCATTCCCGGGGTGGAGGGAGTTCGGGGCTCCGTCGGTCCACCACTCGACGGCTTTGCGAACCGCAAGTACATCGGAGGAACCCTGCCGAACCACCGACGGAGCTGATCCGCTGGAGCGTCAACCCGAACCACGGCAATGCCCGACCTCGGCGTCGTGGAGCCGGTGGCGCGGGATATGGCGGCCTATCTCTATACTCTGAAGTAGCCACGGCCGGGGGCCGGGGCCGGTGTGACGCTCCTCACCGTCCACGAGGAGGCGCCCTCGGTTCCCGCTTCGCTGCTGCACTCCGACTGACCGAGCATCCGGGCCGAGCGCCGGCGGCCGCGCCGGCGGACGGCTCCGCGCATGAGGAGGCGGAGTGTACCTTCCGGTCCCATGCACCCACGCTCCACCGCCCGGCTGCAGCTCGCGGCCGCCGCGGTGCTCTTCTCGACCGGCGGCGCCGCCATCAAGGCCGCGGATTTCACCGCCTGGCAGATCACCTGCCTGCGCTCGGGAATCGCCGCGTTAGCGATCTGGCTGATGACGCGGGAGGCCCGCCGCGCATGGACCGGCCGAACGCTCGTGGTCGGCGTCGCGTATGCGGCGACGCTGACGCTCTTCGTGCTCGCCAACCGGCTCACCACCGCGGCGAACACGATCTATCTCCAGTCCACCGCGCCGCTCTACCTCGCGCTGCTGGCACCGTGGCTCTTGCGCGAGCCGACGCGCAGGCAGGATCTCGTCTTCATGGCCGCGGTCGGGCTCGGGCTCGCGCTCTTCTTCGTCGGCGTGGAGCCGCCGGTGGACACGGCGCCGGACCCGGTGCGGGGCAACATCCTCGCCCTGGCGAGCGGGCTGTTCTGGGCGCTCACGGTGTGCGGGCTCCGGTGGATGGGATCGGCCGCCGGCGCGCGCGGATCGGCCGCGGTGGCGGTCGTGGCGGGCAACGTCATCGCGTTCTTGGCCGCGCTGCCCTTCGCGGTCCCGTTCGGAAGCCACACGGTGGCGGACTGGGCGCTGATCGGCTATCTGGGCGTGTTCCAGATCGCGCTGGCCTACGTGCTGGTGACCAGGGCGCTCACCACCATGCCCGCGCTGGAGGCGTCGCTGATACTCCTGATCGAGCCGGTGCTGAATCCGGTGTGGGCCTGGCTCTTCCACGGCGAGCGTCCGGGAGCCTGGGCCCTCGCGGGCGGCGGGGTCATCCTCGGGGCCACCACCGTTCGCGCGGTGCTCGACGCCCGGCATGGTCCCGAGGCCGCGGAAGGGCGGCTCGAGGCCGACACTCCTCGCGTTCCGGTGGGGTGAGCGATGGTGTACCGTACTCCCAGCCTGATCGAGACTGTCCGGGTCCGGAACGGGGTGGCCCCGCTCTGGTACCTCCATCTCCGGCGGCTGGCGTCGAGCTGCAAGGCGCTCGGGGTTCCGTTCCCGGGAGAGCTGCCCACGCCCGAGGGTGGCCCCGACCGGGTGCACCGGCTGGAGGCGGGTCCCCGCGCGCTGAGGGTGAGCGAGCGGCGGGTGGAAGGCGAGGCCCCCGTGTCGCTCGTGATCGCCGCGGTTCCCCACCTCCCGTATCCCCACAAGACTACCGACCGCGCCCAGTTCGAGCGCGCCGTCGAGGAGGCGCGGTCCGCCGGAGCCGACGACGCGGTGCTCCTGGCCCCGGGCGGGCAGGTGGCGGAGTGCGCGATCTGGGGGATCTTCTGGTGGGAGGGAGACCGGCTGTGCGCCCCGCCGCTGAGCCTCGGAATCCTGCCGGGAGTGGGTCGCGTGAGGCTGGAGGAGCTGACGGGCGGGATCGTCGAGCGGCGGGCAGGGCCGGAGGAGCTGGTTGGTCGCAGTCTGCTGGTCGCGAATGCCGTCCGGGGCGTGGTGCCCGTGGCGAGTTTCCGGGGCCGTCCGGTGCCGCAAGACCCGGGAACATCGCGGCTTTCGAGGTCGTTCTGGTCTTGACCCGACCCCCTCGGACCCGGTAATTTTTGCGGCCTTGCAAGGGGCGCACTGTCTCCGCCGCGGTGGTTGTAGCTCAATCGGTTAGAGCGCCGGACTGTGGCTCCGGAGGTTGCGGGTTCGATCCCCGTCAGCCACCCTGGTAGGACCCGGTCCGCGGGCGGGCAGGTCGCCGGCGGAACCGGTGCAGAGGTCCGTAGCTCAAGTGGTAGAGCACCGGTCTCCAAAACCGGGGGTTGCAGGTTCGAGTCCTGCCGGGCCTGTGTGGTACCTCGGCGCTATCGTCTAGGGGACTAGGACGGGGCCCTCTCAAGGCCCAAACACGGGTTCGAATCCCGTTAGCGCTACTGACATCCCGAGGCGGCTCGGCCCCATCGTCTATCGGTTAGGACGCGACCCTTTCAAGGTCGAGAGAGGGGTTCGACTCCCCTTGGGGCTATGGACCATGCGCGCCGCTAGCTCAATTGGCAGAGCAAGTGACTCTTAATCACTAGGTTGTAGGTTCGATTCCTACGCGGCGCACTTCCAGCAACACCATTCCTCGCAACATCTTCCCGCAACATGGCCAGCGGGCAATCCCCGCCTGGGGCCAAATAAAGTGGCCATTTAGTGGCCAATTTGCTATATTGTGGGTGACTCGCAATCCCCGGGAGCACCCCAATGACAGCGAAGCGGAAGCGGACCTATGGCCGGGGCGCGATCGAGGCGCGCCGCCCGGGCGTCTGGATGGTGCGGCTCTCGCAGCGACGCGATCCGGCTACCGGTAGGCGGGTGCGCACGGCTCGGACGGTGCGGGGCACCCGGCGCGACGCCGAGCGCGTCTTGGCTGACTTGCTCAAGGAGCAGGAAATCCACGGGCCGACCCCTACGACGGCCGGCCGCCTGACGCTAGACGCCTGGGTTCGCCAGCACCTCGCCGGGGCTGCCCTCTCGCCCCGCACGCGGGCCGACAACCTGCGGCTCTGGACGACGTACTCGACGCCCGCGCTTAGGTCAACCG